>NZ_JBJJMM010000001.1:0-375689 GCF_046231795.1 Pseudomonas sp. KCJK9016
GGTTCTGACCGATCTGGTTCCGGCCAGGTTGCTGCCCAGCCTTTGATGGCCTCTTCGCGAGCAGGCTCGCTCCCACTTTGGAATACGTCCCCCTGTGGGAGCGAGCCTGCTCGCGAAATCGATTTTGCATACTGTGGAGACTAAGGGATGAAAACCCTCTGGCAAAACTGCCACGTCGCAACCATGGCGCAAGGCGTCTACTCGATCATCGAGGACGCGGCCATCGTGACGTCCGGTGCGCTGATCGAGTGGATCGGTCCGCGCAGCCAATTGCCGTCCGGCGAATACCCGGCGGTCAACGATCTGCAAGGCGCGTGGGTGACCCCCGGCCTGATCGACTGTCACACCCACACCGTGTTCGGCGGCAACCGCAGCGGCGAGTTCGAGAAACGCCTGCAAGGCGTCAGCTACGCCGAGATCGCAGCGGCTGGTGGTGGCATCGCCAGCACCGTGCGTGCTACGCGCGAAGCGTCGGAAGACGAGTTGTTCGCCAGCGCTGCCAAACGCCTGAAAAGCCTGATGCGCGACGGCGTGACCACGGTCGAAATGAAGTCCGGCTACGGCCTCGATCTGGCCAGCGAGCGCAAGATCCTGCGGGTCATCCGCCGCCTCGCCGCCGAGCTGCCGATCAGTGTGCGCAGCACCTGTCTGGCCGCCCACGCGATGCCGCCGGAATACAAGGATCGCGCCGACGATTACATCGATCACATCTGTGCCGAAATGCTGCCGGCACTGGCTGCCGAAGGGTTGGTGGATGCGGTGGACGCATTCTGTGAATACCTGGCGTTCTCGCCGGAGCAGGTCGAGCGGGTGTTCATCGCCGCGCAAAAACTCGGTCTGCCGGTGAAACTGCACGCCGAACAACTGTCGTCGCTGCATGGTTCCAGCCTTGCGGCCCGCTACAAGGCGTTGTCCGCCGATCACCTGGAATTCATGGATGAAGACGACGCCATTGCCATGGCCAGGTCCGATACCGTCGCGGTATTGCTGCCGGGGGCGTTCTATTTCCTGCGTGAAACCCAATTGCCGCCGATGGAAGCCCTGCGCAAGCACAAGGTGAAAATCGCCATCGCCAGTGACCTCAACCCCGGCACCTCGCCGGCGCTGTCGTTGCGCCTGATGCTGAACATGGCCTGCACCTGTTTCCGCATGACCCCTGAAGAAGCCCTGGCCGGCGCCACCCTTCATGCGGCGCAAGCCTTGGGCATGGCTGATACCCACGGCTCGCTGGAAGTCGGCAAGGTCGCGGATTTCGTCGCCTGGCAGATCGACCGGCCAGCGGATCTGGCGTACTGGCTGGGCGGTGAGCTCGACAAGCGCGTCGTGCGTCACGGCGTTGAATCAAGTCTGTAGGAGAGCGGTTGTGGAAAAGGTTCTGAACTTCAAACAAGGCCGCGTGCCGCTGCTGATCAGCATGCCGCATGCCGGCGTGCGCCTGACCCCGGCGGTCGAGGCCGGATTGATCCCGGATGCGAAAAGCCTGCCGGACACCGACTGGCACATTCCGCAGCTCTACGATTTTGCTGCCGAACTGGGCGCCAGCACCCTGGCAGCGGAATACTCGCGGTTCGTCATCGACCTGAACCGGCCTTCCGACGACAAACCGCTGTACGCCGGCGCCACCACCGGTCTGTACCCGGCGACGCTGTTCGATGGCATTGCGTTGTTCAAGGAAGGCAAGGAACCTTCGAAAGAAGAACGGGCGACGTACCTGGAGCAGATCTGGGCGCCCTACCACCGTACCTTGCAGGAAGAGCTGGCGCGGCTGAAGGCCGAGTTCGGTTACGCACTGCTGTTCGATGCGCACTCGATCCGTTCGGTGATCCCGCACCTGTTCGACGGCAAGTTGCCGGACTTCAACCTCGGCACCTTCAACGGCGCCAGTTGCGATCCTCAACTGGCTTCGCAACTGGAAGCGATCTGCGCCCGTCACGGCAATTACAGCCATGTGCTCAACGGTCGCTTCAAGGGCGGCCACATCACCCGTCACTACGGCAACCCGGCCGAAAACATCCACGCCGTGCAACTGGAGCTGGGCCAGTGCACGTATATGGAAGAGTTCGAACCCTATCGCTACCGCACCGATCTGGCGGAGCCGACGCGGGTGGTACTCAGAGAGTTGCTGCAAGGGCTGCTGGCCTGGGGCAAAAAGCACTATCAGCGCTGAAATACCTTTGTGGCGAGGGAGCTTGCTCCCGCCGGGCTGCGAAGCGGCCCCGAAACCGGAAACCGGGATTCGTCGGCTAAATCCGGCCACCCGGTTTTGCGACGGCCTCGCCATCGAGCGGGAGCAAGCTCCCTCGCCACAGGTTCGCTTCATTCCGGGTAGAGGGTCGCCACCGTGCAAATCCCGGTCGCCACAGTTCGCTTTTCCGTCTCGTCTGCTGCGTAATGTTTCGGCCACGGTGCAAGAAGACACCGATCAGAACAATAACCCGCTGCCGCACGAGACGATCCCACATGAAAAAACTGTTCACTCGTTGTGCGTTAATCCTCACCGGCAGTGCGCTGCTCAGCGCCGGCGCCATGGCTTCCGACGATGCCTCCTGCAAAACCGTGCGCATGGGCGTGGTCAACTGGACCGACGTGATCGCCACCAGCGGCGTGGCCGACGTGCTGCTCAATGGCCTCGGCTACGAAAGCAAACAGACCAGCGCCGTGCAGCAAATCATCTTTGCCGGCATCCGCGACAAGCGTCTGGATATCTTCCTCGGCTACTGGAAACCGGCAATGGACAAGAATATTGCGCCGTTCCTCGCCGCCAATCAGGTCAAGGTCATGGACAAGCCCAGCCTGGCGGATGCCCAGGCAACACTGGCAGTGCCGGACTACGTCGCGGCGGCAGGGCTGAAAACCTTTGGCGATATCGCAAAATTCAAGGATCAGCTCGGCGGCAAGATCTACGGCATCGAGCCCGGCAGCGGCGCCAATACCACGATCAAGACCATGATCGAGACCAACCATTTCGGCCTGAAGGATTTCAAGATCATCGAATCCGGTGAGGCCGGCATGCTTGCCGCCGTGCAACGGGCGGTGAACCGCAAGGAGTTCGTGGTGTTCGTCGGCTGGACCCCGCACCCGATGAACATCAACATGAAAATCACCTACCTGACCGGCAGCGAAGATGTCTACGGCCCGAACGAAGGCGCTGCCACCGTTTCCACCGTCACCGCGCCGGACTACGCCGAACGTTGCCCGAATGTCCATCGCCTGCTGGAAAACCTGACCTTCACCGCCGCCCAGGAAAGCCAGTTGATGGTGCCGATCATGGAGCGCAAGACACCTCAGGAAGTGGCGAAGGCCTGGTTGCGTGAGCATCCCGAAGACCTGCAACGCTGGCTGGCGGGTGTCAGCAGTTTCGACGGCAAGGACGGTGTGGCCACGGTTCAGGCCAGTCTGAAAAACTGATGGGCACTTATCCACTGTCGCCGGCGATGGCCGCGTTTGTCACCAGGACCGAAAGCTTTGCCAGCGATGACAGCAGTCTCGCGGGGTTGCGCAGGTCCTACGACGAGATGTGCCGGGCTTTCACGCCTTCGAGGCCGGCGGGGCTGGATGTCGTGGATTTTCAGTTGAGCGGGGTGGCGGTGCGCTCGTATCGCCCGCCCGTCAAACCAGCGTCCGGCGGCTGGCCGTGCGTGTTGTACCTGCACGGCGGTGGCTGGGTGGTGGGTGGGCTGGATTCTCACGACTTCATTTGCAGCGAACTGGCCATGACACTGGGGGCGATGGTGGTGGCGGTGGATTACCGGTTGGCCCCGGAATATCCGTTCCCGGCCGGGTTCGATGATTGCCTGAGTGTCTGGCGTGCCTTGCGCAGCGGGCCGTTCTGGTTCGATCCCGAACGCATGCTGGTGGCCGGTGACAGCGCCGGAGGCAATCTGGCAGCCGCGTTGTGCGTGGCCTTGCGCGATGCCGGCGAGCCGCTGCCCACGGCCCAGGTGTTGATCTATCCCGGGCTGGGTGGTGATGAAACGCTGCCGTCGCGCAGCGAATGCGCCGATGCGCCGCTGCTTTCCAGTAGTGACGTGGATTGTTATCACGCGTTGTACCTGCGCGGCACGCCACAATCCAATGCCCGCGCCATGCCGTTGCTCGTCGATGACTTCAGCGGACTGCCCCCGGCCTGGATCGCTGTGGCGCAGTTCGATCCGTTGCGCGACGACGGTGTGCTTTACGCCGAACGACTGTCCGCCGCCGGGTGCGAAGCCACGCTTTATTACGGTGAAGGGCTGGTTCACGGTTGCCTGCGGGCCCGCCATCAGGTCGCCGAAGTCGATCGTCTGTACGAAAACCTGCTGGCGTTCATGGCTGACAAAATGTGACAGCGCACGGGCATGCTCATTGACGTAAATCGGGTTTATGATGCCGGACGGCAGAATAATAGAAGTCCCCCCAGGGATGACCTCGACCCTTACGGAGCGCGCAATGCAGACTTTGTTTCCGCAGATCAAACCTCACGCACGGCACGATCTGGCCGTCGACGACACCCACACGCTGTACGTCGACGAAAGCGGTTCACCGGAAGGTTTGCCGGTGGTGTTCATCCATGGTGGTCCCGGCGCCGGGTGCGATGCCCAGAGCCGTCGCTACTTCGATCCGAATCTGTATCGCATCGTCACCTTCGACCAGCGCGGCTGCGGACGCTCCACCCCGCATGCCAGTCTGGAAAACAACACCACCTGGGATCTGGTCGAAGACCTCGAGCGCATCCGCAAACATCTGGGCATCGATAAATGGGTCCTGTTCGGCGGCTCGTGGGGCTCGACCCTGGCGCTGGCTTATGCGCAGACCCACCCGGAGCGCGTGCATGGTCTGATCCTGCGCGGGATCTTTCTCTGCCGTCCGCAGGAAATCGAATGGTTCTACCAGGCCGGTGCCAGCCGTCTGTTCCCCGATTACTGGCAGGACTACATTGCGCCGATCCCGCTGGACGAGCGCGATGACCTGCTCGGCGCGTTCCACAAACGCCTGACCGGCAATGACCAGATCGCCCAGATGCATGCCGCCAAGGCCTGGTCGATCTGGGAAGGACGCACCGCGACCCTGCGACCGAACCCGCTGGTGGTCGACCGTTTCTCCGAGCCGCAGCGCGCCCTGTCGATTGCGCGGATCGAGTGCCACTATTTCACCAACAACGCCTTCCTCGAACCGGACCAGTTGATCCGCGACATGGGCAAGATCGCCCATCTGCCGGGCGTGATCATCCATGGCCGCTACGACGTGATCTGCCCGCTCGACAATGCCTGGGAGCTGCATCAGGCCTGGCCGAACAGCGAGCTGCAGGTCATCCGTGATGCCGGGCACGCCGCGTCCGAACCGGGTATCACCGATGCGCTGGTGCGCGCCGCCAGCAAAATGGCCCGGCGCCTGCTCGACCTGCCGCCCGAAGAAGCATGAAGGGGCTTTTGCAGCGCGTGAAGGGCGCGCGGGTCGAAGTGGCGGGAGAGGTGGTCGGCAGTGTCGATCAGGGCCTGCTGGTGCTGGTGGCGGTCGAACCCGACGACACGCAGGCCAGCGCCGACAAACTTCTGCATAAGCTGCTTAACTATCGTGTATTCAGTGACGCCGAAGGCAAGATGAATCTGTCTTTGGCGGATGTGGGCGGCGGGCTGCTGCTGGTCTCTCAGTTCACCCTGGCTGCCGACACCAAAAGCGGGTTGCGCCCGAGTTTCTCGACCGCCGCCCCTCCGGCACTGGGCGAGGAATTGTTCGACTATCTATTAAGTAAAGCGAAACAGATGCATGGCACTGTGGCATCAGGTAGATTCGGCGCGGATATGCAGGTGCACCTGGTCAACGACGGCCCGGTAACCTTCCTGTTACAGACATGAAAGTGCTTGAAACAAGTTTTTAAGGGCTTTTCGACTGATAACAGGGAATTTTCGCGATAAATACTTTGTTACCCCTGATGCGTTGTCACGCGGGCTGCTAGATAATCGCGCGCTACGGGGATCAGCGTTCGTTGGTCCATTTTGACTTAGGTAGAGACTTGTCCGGATCCGATTGGGGAATCATTTTGCCCCAGCGGAGTCGGAACAATGCTCGCCAACTTGGCAAGGGTGTTCTGCAGGAGCGGTTTTTTTGTACCGGATCCCTGACAGACACTTCATCTGGCCGTTGGTTTTTTGATCTGTTTTCGGCGAGGGTTGCTCGTGATTGTTAGTCCCTGTAATGCAGCAAAATTGTCTGCCAAACGCTTGCGAAGCGCTCTGGTAGCGGGCTCGGCACTCGTCTGCCTGCTCAGCGCCGGTCAGCTTTGGGCATTCAATCTTGACGATGTGTCGGCCAAGGCCAAAGAGCTGGCCGGGCAGAAATTCGAAGCCCCGCGCAGCAACCTGCCAAACGAATTCCGCGACATGAAATTCGCGGACTACCAGAAAATTCGTTTCCGCACCGAAAAAGCCGAATGGGCCGATCAGAAGACGCCGTTCAAGCTGTCCTTCTATCATCAGGGCATGCACTTCGATACGCCGGTGAAAATCAACGAAATCACGGCGAACACCGTCGAAGAGATCAAATACGATCCGTCCCGTTTCGATTTCGGCGATCTGCAGTTCGATCCGAAGGCCACTGAACAACTGGGCTACGCCGGTTTCCGCGTGCTGTACCCGATCAACAAGGCCGACAAGCAAGACGAAATCATGACCATGCTGGGCGCGAGCTACTTCCGCGTTGTCGGCAAGGGCCATACCTATGGTCTGTCCGCCCGTGGCCTGGCCATCGATACCGCTTTGCCGTCCGGTGAAGAATTCCCGCGTTTCCGCGAGTTCTGGGTGCAGCAGCCAAAACCGGGCGACAAGCACCTGGTGATCTTCGCCCTGCTGGATTCGCCACGTGCCACCGGTGCGTACCGTCTGATCGTGCGTCC
The DNA here is from genome assembly GCF_046231795.1 of Pseudomonas sp. KCJK9016. NCBI lineage: Bacteria > Pseudomonadati > Pseudomonadota > Gammaproteobacteria > Pseudomonadales > Pseudomonadaceae > Pseudomonas > Pseudomonas sp. KCJK9016. The sequence continues at coordinate 6,872 of NZ_JBJJMM010000001.1, forward strand.
GGGCAGCGATACCATCGTCGACGTCAAGGCGCAGATGTTCCTGCGTGACAAGGTCGGCAAGCTCGGTATCGCGCCGCTGACCAGCATGTTCCTGTTCGGCGCCAACCAGCCGTCGAAAGTGCTCAACTACCGTCGCGAGCTGCACGACTCCAGCGGTCTGTCGATCCATGCCGGCAACGGTGAGTGGATCTGGCGTCCATTGAACAACCCGAAACATTTGTCCGTCAGTCAGTTCAGCGTCGAGAACCCGCGTGGTTTCGGTCTGCTGCAGCGTGGCCGCGACTTCAGCCACTACGAAGACCTCGACGACCGCTATGACAAGCGTCCGAGCGCCTGGATCGAGCCGAAGGGCGAGTGGGGCAAGGGTACTGTCGATCTGGTAGAGATCCCGACTGCCGACGAAACCAACGACAACATCGTTGCCTTCTGGAACCCGGAAAAACAGCCGGAGCCGGGCCAGCCGCTGGACTTCGCGTACCGCATGCACTGGACCAACAACGAGTCCAACATTCACGCCATCGACAGTGCCTGGGTCGAGCAGACCCTGCGTTCGACCGGTGACGTCAAGCAATCGAACCTGATCCGTCAGCCGGATGGCACCGTGGCCTACCTGGTGGACTTCGAAGGTCCGTCCCTGGCAGCGTTGTCGCCGGATGCCGATGTACGTAGCCAGGTCAGCGTCGGCGACAACGCCGAGCTGGTCGAGAACAGCGTGCGTTACAACCCGGAAACCAAAGGCTGGCGCCTGACCCTGCGTCTGAAGGTCAAGGACGCGAGCAAGGCTACCGAAATGCGTGCGGCGCTGGTGCAGCACGTGATTCCTGTGGATCTGGCCAAGACCTCGGTGCCGGCGTCGAACTCGTCCGTCGCCAAGGCTGACAAGGTTGCCGCCAAGCAACAGGAAAAAACCGACAAGGACGCCCAGGCGGCCGAGGCCAAACAGGCCGACGCCAAGCCAGCGGCACAAGCCAGGGACAAGGCCAACAAAGACGCCAAGCAGCCAGCCGCTGCAGAAGCGGCCCCAGCCACACCGGAACCGGCCGCGACTGAACAAGTCCTGACCGAGACCTGGAGCTATCAGTTGCCTGCCGATGAGTAATTCTCAAGTACAGCCAGAGTCTCTGTCCGAGTACCTGGCGCATCTGCCGATGACCGACGAGCAGCGCGCGGAACTCGCGGGCTGCCAGTCCTTCAGCGAATTGCATCAACGCCTGTCGTCCTCGACGTTCGACGCCCCGACCGAAGCCGCCCAGGCTTCGGTGGGCAAGCGCCTGACCCTGAGCACTGCCGAAGAGCTGGAAGACGCGGAAATGCTGGTGCTCGACGCCAGCGGCCGGGTCAGCCTCAAGGCCACGCCGCCGATCCGTCGGACCAAGGTCGTGCCGGAGCCGTGGCGCACCAACATCCTGGTGCGTGGCTGGCGCCGCCTGACCGGCCGGACCAATCCGCCGCAGCCGCCCAAGGACCAGAACGTGCTGCCGGCCGCCCGCTGGCGCACCGTCGGTTCGATCCGTCGCTACATCCTGCTGATCCTGATGCTCGGCCAGACCATCGTCGCCGGCTGGTACATGAAAGGCATCATGCCGTATCAGGGCTGGTCGTTCGTCGACCTGGAAGAAGTCCTGCATCAACCGCTGCTGCAAACCGCCACGCAAGTGCTGCCGTATGCGCTGCAGACCAGCATCCTGATCATGTTCGGGATTCTGTTCTGCTGGGTGTCGGCCGGTTTCTGGACCGCGCTGATGGGCTTCCTCGAGCTGCTCACCGGCCACGATAAATACCGGATCTCCGGTAAAAGTGCCGGTAACGAGCCGATTCCGAAAGACGCGCGCACCGCACTGGTAATGCCGATCTGCAACGAAGACGTGCCTCGGGTGTTCGCGGGTCTGCGGGCGACCTTCGAGTCCGTCGCGGCCACCGGTGACCTGGATCGTTTCGACTTCTTCGTGCTCAGCGACAGTAACGACACCGATATCTGCGTTGCCGAACAGCAGGCCTGGCTGGACGTCTGCCGCGAAGCCAAAGGCTTCGGCAAGATCTTCTATCGTCGCCGTCGTCGTCGCGTCAAACGCAAGAGCGGCAACCTCGACGACTTCTGCCGTCGCTGGGGTGGCGATTACAAGTACATGGTCGTGCTCGACGCCGACTCGGTAATGAGCGGCGAGTGCCTGACCAGCCTGGTGCGCCTGATGGAAGCCACGCCGGACGCCGGTATCATCCAGACCGCGCCGCGTGCTTCGGGCATGGACACGCTGTATGCGCGCATGCAGCAATTCGCTACGCGGGTTTACGGTCCGCTGTTCACTGCCGGCCTGCACTTCTGGCAGTTGGGTGAATCCCACTACTGGGGTCACAACGCGATCATCCGCATGAAGCCGTTCATCGACCACTGCGCCCTGGCGCCGTTGCCGGGCAAGGGTGCGTTCTCCGGTGCGATCCTCTCCCACGACTTCGTCGAAGCCGCGCTGATGCGTCGCGCCGGCTGGGGCGTGTGGATTGCCTACGATCTGCCGGGCAGTTACGAAGAACTGCCGCCGAACCTGCTCGACGAGCTCAAGCGTGACCGTCGCTGGTGCCACGGCAACCTGATGAACTTCCGCCTGTTCCTGGTCAAAGGCATGCACCCGGTGCACCGCGCGGTGTTCCTGACCGGCGTGATGTCCTACCTGTCGGCGCCGTTGTGGTTCTTCTTCCTGGTGCTGTCGACGGCGCTGCTGGCGGTGAACACGCTCATGGAACCGCAGTACTTCCTCGAGCCGCGCCAGCTCTATCCGCTGTGGCCGCAATGGCACCCGGACAAGGCCATCGCGCTGTTCTCGACGACCATCGTGCTGCTGTTCCTGCCGAAGCTGTTGAGTGTCATCCTGATCTGGGCCAAGGGCGCGAAAGAGTTCGGCGGCAAGTTCAAAGTGACCCTGTCGATGCTGCTGGAGATGCTGTTCTCCATGCTGCTGGCGCCGGTGCGGATGATTTTCCACACCCGTTTCGTTCTGGCCGCGTTCCTCGGCTGGGCCGCGACCTGGAACTCGCCGCAGCGTGACGACGACTCCACGCCATGGAGCGAAGCGATCAAGCGCCACGGTCCGCAGACCCTGCTGGGCTTTTTCTGGGCGCTGCTGGTGATCTGGCTGAACCCGAGCTTCCTGTGGTGGCTGGTGCCGATCGTCGGTTCGCTGATGCTGTCGATTCCGGTGTCGGTGATTTCCAGCCGCGTGGGCCTGGGCCTCAAATCCCGTGACGAGAGCCTGTTCCTCATCCCCGAGGAATACAATCCGCCACAGGCGCTGCTGGCCACCGATCAGTACACCCACGAAAACCGCTGGCATGCGCTGAACGACGGCTTCGTCCGCGCCGTGGTCGATCCGCAGCAGAACGCTTTGGCGTGCTCGCTGGCGACCTCGCGTCACGGTCAGGCCGAGCCGATCGAGTGGTTGCGTCAGGAACGTGTGCGTCACGCGATCAAGGTCGGCCCGGCCGGGCTGAACAACCACGATCGCCTGCAACTGCTGAGCGATCCGGTGGCCCTGTCCCGTCTGCACGAGCAGGTGTGGGCCGAAGGTCACGCCGAGTGGCTGGACGCGTGGCGGGCCTCGGTGAAAGCCGATCCCCATGCGCCGCTGCTGCCGCTCAAGCCTGTGAGCCTGCAGGCGCAACCGGCCTGATGAAGAAACCCCGCGAAAGCGGGGTTTTTTTTGATCTCGATAAAAGAGCCCTTTAACCAGGCCCTTGATTGTTAAACAAATCGTCCATTAAACCTTGTGCAAAAAATCGAGTGCGTTAGCATCCGTCCCCGAATTGGCGCACCCGGACACTTTTGTCCATCTCTGTCGGTTTTCGCGCCGCAAACGCAATGGTTTTGGGGACTTGAAGATGAAGAAGTATCTGTCGATGCTGCTGGTCGGCGTCACGGCACTGGTTGCAGTCAATGCGGCGCAGGCCGGCGCAATCGATGACGCGGTCAAGCGCGGCACGTTGAAAGTCGGCATGGACCCGACCTACATGCCGTTCGAGATGACCAACAAGCGCGGCGAAATCATCGGTTTCGAAGTCGACATCCTCAAAGCCATGTCCAAGGCCATGGGCGTCAAGCTGGAACTGGTGTCCACCGGTTACGACGGCATCATCCCGGCACTCATGACCGACAAGTTCGACATGATCGGCAGCGGCATGACCCTGACCCAGGAACGCAACCTGCGCCTGAACTTCAGCGAACCGTTCATCGTGGTCGGCCAGACCCTGCTGATCCGCAAGGAGCTGGAAGGCACCATCAAGTCCTACAAAGACCTGAACACCGCCGACTACCGCATCACCTCCAAGCTCGGCACCACCGGCGAAATGGTCGCCAAAAAACTTATCGCCAAGGCCAAGTACCACGGCTACGACAACGAGCAGGAAGCCGTGCTCGACGTGGTCAACGGCAAGGCCGACGCCTTCATCTACGACGCGCCGTACAACGTGGTCGCGGTGAACAAGGTCGGCGCTGGCAAACTGGTGTTCCTCGACAAGCCGTTCACCTACGAGCCGCTGGCCTTCGGCCTGAAGAAGGGTGACTACGACAGCCTCAACTTCATCAACAACTTCCTGCACCAGATCCACGAAGACGGCACCTACGATCGCATCCATGACAAGTGGTTCAAGAGCACCGAGTGGCTCAAGGACATGGAATAAGCCCGGTCATTGTGGCGAGGGAGCTTGCTCCCGCTCGGCTGCAAAGCAGTCGAAGTCCCCGGTTGACTCGTTCTACCCGATGTTGCGCAGAGGCCGGTTTCAGGGCTGCTTCGCAACCCAGCGGGAGCAAGCTCCCTCCCCACAGAGGGAGTGAGCGCCCTGATCGTTATGGATTTACCTCTAGATGAAACAGAAAAAAGCCCAATGGCCCTGGCACGTCCTGACCGTGCTGGTGCTGGTCGGCCTGGCGGGCGCGCTGTATTACGCCACGTCGCTGATGTCCTACGAATGGCGCTGGAACCGCGTGCCGCAGTACTTCGCCTATCAGGCCGAGGAAACCCAGCGCGCCACTGACATTTCCACCGTCAGTGAACTGGTGCGCAAGGGCGGCAGCGCCCAGGTCACCCTGCGCAATGATGCCGGTGACGAGCAGCACCTGACCGTCGACGAAAACAGCCTGCAATTCGCCCAGGGCGACGATGTGGCCGAAGGCGACGTCGTGGGCGTGACCCGGCACTGGGCGGCGGGTCCGCTGCTGTGGGGCCTCTGGACGACACTCTGGCTGTCGGTGGTGTCCGGTGTCCTCGGTCTGCTGATCGGTCTGGCCACCGGCCTGTGCCGGTTGTCGAGCAACCCGACCCTGCGTGACCTGTCGAACATTTATGTCGAACTGGTGCGCGGTACACCGTTGCTGGTGCAGATCTTCATTTTCTATTTCTTCATCGGCACGGTGATGAACCTGTCTCGGGAGTTCGCCGGGATCGCCGCGCTGTCGCTGTTCACCGGCGCCTATGTGGCGGAAATCATCCGTTCCGGCGTGCAGTCGATTGCCCGTGGGCAGAACGAAGCGGCGCGTTCGCTGGGTCTGAGCGCTGGCCAGTCGATGCGTCATGTGGTGCTGCCGCAAGCGTTCAAACGCGTGCTGCCACCGTTGGCCGGGCAGTTCATCAGTCTGGTGAAGGACACTTCGCTGGTGTCGGTGATCGCGATTACCGAGCTGCTGAAAAGCGGTCGTGAAGTCATCACCACCTCGTTTTCGCCATTCGAAATCCTGTTCTGCGTGGCCGGCCTGTACCTGTTGATCAACCTGCCGCTGTCGAAAATCGCCAGCCGGCTCGAGCGGAGGCTCGCGCAAAGTGATTGAAGTCCGCGATCTGGTAAAAGTCTTCGACACCCGTGGTCAGGTGGTGCGTGCGGTGGATAACGTCAGCACCAACGTCGCCAAGGGCGAGGTGCTGGTGGTGCTCGGCCCGTCCGGTTCCGGCAAGTCGACCTTCCTGCGTTGCCTCAATGGGCTGGAGGAATTCGATTCCGGTTCGGTGAGCATCGACGGCCTGCAGCTGGCCGACCCGAAAACCGACATCAACGCCTATCGCCGTGAAGTCGGCATGGTGTTCCAGCACTTCAACCTGTTTCCGCACATGACGGTGCTGGAAAACCTCTGCCTGGCACAGAAAGTCGTGCGCAAGCGTGGCCAGAAGGAAAGCGAGGCCAAGGCGATGGCGTTGCTGGAAAAAGTCGGCATTGCGCAGAAGGCCCGCGAATACCCTTCGCGTCTGTCCGGCGGTCAGCAGCAGCGCGTGGCGATCGCCCGGGCGCTGGCGATGGACCCGAAGGTCATGTTGTTCGATGAGCCGACCTCGGCCCTCGACCCGGAAATGGTCGGTGAGGTGCTGGATGTGATGAAGAACCTGGCCGTGGAAGGCATGACCATGGTCTGCGTGACCCACGAAATGGGCTTCGCCCGGGAGGTAGCGGACCGGGTGCTGTTCTTCGATCACGGCAAACTGCTGGAAGACGCCTCGCCGACGGAATTCTTCGATGCGCCGAGGGATCCGCGAGCCCAGGCCTTCCTGCGGCAAGTCCTGTAACTGCGACGTCTCTCGGGACGCCTTCGCGAGCAGGCTCGCTCCCACATTGGACCGCGTCCGCTCGGACAACTCAGTCAACTGTGGGAGCGAGCCTGCTCGCGAATGGCATCACCTCGGTCCACACTGAGCCGAGGCAGATGAATCACCTCAAACCTTGAACCGGCCCACCAGCGCTTGCAGGTGAGTGCCCAGGCGTGCCAGCTCGACGCTGGAGGCCGCCGTCTCTTCACTGGCCGCCGAGGTCTGGTCCGACACATCCCGCACGTTCAGCACGCTGCGGTTGATCTCTTCGGCCACGGCACTCTGCTGTTCGGCGGCCGCGGCGATCTGCTGGTTCATCGCCTGAATCGCCGAAACGGTGCGAGTGATGCTGTCCAGCGAGCCACCGGCGCGGCGGGTCAGCTCGACGCTGCTGTCGGTCAGCGTGCGGCTGTTGTCCATGATCGTCGCCACCTGCTGGGTGCCGTTCTGCAGGCCGACGATCAGTTCTTCGATCTCTTCGGTGGACTTCTGGGTGCGCTGGGCGAGGCTGCGCACTTCATCGGCGACCACCGCAAAACCACGTCCGGCCTCACCGGCACGGGCCGCTTCGATGGCGGCGTTGAGGGCCAGCAGGTTGGTTTGCTGGGCCACGGATTTGATCACGTCGAGGACGCTGCCGATCTTGTCGCTTTCGCGCTTGAGCTCGCCCATGGCCTCGGTGGAGTGGCCGACTTCAGTGGCCAGACGTTCGATCTGGGCAATGGCTTCACCGACCACCTTGTCGCCTTCGCGGGCCTGCTGGTCAGCCGCGACGGCGGCTTCCGAAGCTTCCTCGGCGTTGCGCGCGACTTCCTGCACGGTGGCGGCCATTTCGTTCATGGCGGTGGCGACCTGATCGGTCTCGACTTTCTGATTGTTCACGCCGGCGCTGGTCTGCTCGGTCACGGCGGACAGCTCCTCGGCGGCGCTGGCGATCTGGGTCACGCCGTCGCTGATGCCGCTGATCAGCTCCCGCAGGCCCTGGGTCATGCTCTGCATCGAACGCTGCAACTGGCCGAGTTCGTCGCGACGCAGGGAGATCAGGTTGTGCGTCAGGTCGCCGGAGGCTACGCGCTCGGCCACTTTCAGGGTCTGGTTCAGCGGAATGATGATCTGCCGGGTGATCGCCCACGCCGCCAGCAGGCCGAAGGCCACGGCCAGCAGGGTGGCGATCAGCAACTGGCGCTTCGCGCTGGCGGCATCGGTGTCGCGAACGACGGTCTGGGATTCGGTAAGTTGCTTGCTGACATCGAGCAGGATGTCACCCTGCACCGACATGCGGGCCAGAGCCTTGGCGCTGGCCACCTGGGAGTCGCGGAACTGGCTGACGGCGGCACGATAGGCCTTGAGTGAGTCAGTGGCCTGCTGGAGGTTGGCGATGTGTTGCTCAGGCAGCTTGGCCGGCAGGGTCTCGAGGTTTTTCAGGGCGTTGTCGATGGCGTCCAGGGCCGGCTGCTCGGCTTCGGTCTTGCCGCTGTAGGTGTACCCGCGAACCTGGAAGCGGGCCTGCTGGATGAGTTTGCTCAGGTCGATCACTGCGTTGAACTGGGCAACGCTGTCGCCCTGCAACATGGATTTTTCGACTTCGGCGACTCTGGCCACGGCGTTGTCGGCGGTGGCGCCGAGCTTGCTGCGAGCGTCTTCACGGTTGGCCCCGGCCTGCACCATGTCGGCGAAGGCGCGTTTGTACTCGGCGACAGCCGCCAGTTGCTGATCGACTTTCGCCGCGTCGGCGGGTTGTTCGATCAGACCGCGAGCAGTCTGCAGGCCGCTGTCGAGTTTGCCCAGCAGGTCGTTGACCGTGCCCGGACCTTGTTCGCCTCGACGCATTTCGTAATCCAGGCGCGCCAGGCGCAGGTCCTTGGTCAGCTCGTTGAGGCTGGAGATGAAACCGAGTTTGTCGCCGCGGCTGATGATGCCGCTCATGCCGGTCCAGCCGGTGAAGGTGATCAACAGCGTCAGCAGCAACACCAGGCCGAAACCGATACCCAGCTTGCGTTTGACGCTGACGTTTCCAAGATTCTCGGCTAACCAACGGTACATGCGACGACTCCCCTCGGACCACTAATTGGACTTATGGAGACTGTATCGGCTGGATGATGGCAATCTGTAACTTCATTTATTTGGTGTGATGCCGGGTTTTGTGGCGAGGGAGCTTGCTCCCGCTTGGGCGCGAAGCGGCCATCGCTCTTTCTTCAGATGAGCAAGAAGTGGTTGCCGTTTTTGCGACGGCTACGCCGCCGAGCGGGAGCGAGCTCCCTCGCCACAGTGGCTTCGTGTGAGCTTTAGAAAAGGCGAGCGAGCAGGGCGGTGACGGCGGTTTCTACGCGCAGGATGCGCTCACCCAGTTGTACCGGTTGCAGTCCGGCCTTGGCCAGCAGGTCGATTTCGTAGGGAATCCAGCCACCCTCGGGGCCGATGGCCAGCGTCACCGGTTCGTTCAGTGCGCGGGGGCAGGGCGGGAAGTTGCCCGGATGACCGACCAGACCAAGGGTGCCTTCGGTGATGGCCGGCAACCGATCTTCAACAAACGGCTTGAAGCGCTTCTCGATGATGATCTCAGGCAGAACAGTATCGCGGGCCTGTTCGAGACCGAGGATCAGATTCTCGCGAATCGCCTCCGGCTCCAGGAACGGCGTCTGCCAGAAACTCTTCTCGACCCGGTAGCTGTTGACCAGAATCACCTTCGACACACCCATGGTCGCCACGGTCTGGAATACCCGACGCAGCATTTTCGGGCGCGGCAGGGCCAGTACCAGCGTCAGCGGCAGCTTGGCCGGTGGTGGCTGATCGAGCGACACGCGCAGTTCAGCTTCATTGGCATCCAGGCGCAGCACTTGCGCCGAACCCATCAAACCATCGATACGCCCGACCCGCAGGCTGTCGCCGACTTCCGAGCGGTGGACTTCCTGCATGTGGATCAGGCGCCGGTCGCGCAGCACGACGCGGTCGGCCGCAATGAAATCGGCCTCTTCGAGCAGCAGCAGGTTCATGGCTGGGTCGCTGGCGGCTGGTCGTTGTGGTCGTCGACGGTTTCGTCCGGGCGCTCGCGCTTGCTGACCAGGCTGCCGAACAGGATGCCGACTTCAAACAGCATCCACATCGGTACGGCCAGCAGGGTCTGGGAGAAGATGTCCGGCGGGGTCAGGATCATGCCGACCACGAAGCAGCCGATGATCACGTACGGGCGGATCTTCTTCAGGTATTTGACGTCGACCACGCCGATCCACACCAGCAGCACCACGGCCACCGGGATTTCGAACGCCACGCCGAAGGCGAAGAACAGCGTCATGACGAAATCGAGGTAGCTGGTGATGTCGGTCATCATTTCCACGCCGGCCGGGGTGGCCGAGGCGAAGAACTTGAAGATCAGCGGGAATACGAAGAAGTAGGCGAACGCCATGCCGGTGTAGAACAGCAGGATGCTGGAAATCAGCAGCGGCACCGCGACACGCTTCTCGTGCTTGTACAGACCCGGCGCGATGAAGCCCCAGATCTGGTGCAGGATTACCGGTATCGCCAGGAACAGCGATACCATCATCGTCAGCTTCAACGGCGTCAGGAACGGCGACGACACGTCGGTGGCGATCATCGTCGCGCCGGCCGGCAGGTACTGGCGCAGCGGCGTCGAGACGAAGGTGTAGATCTGCTGGGTGAAGGCGAACAGCCCGGCGAAGATGATGAAGATCGCCGCGACGCAACGCAGCAGGCGGGTGCGCAACTCGGTGAGGTGCGAAACCAGCGGCATGTGCTGGTCGTTTTCGGGGAGATCGCTCATGGGGCTCGCGGCGGCAAAGTGGAGTCTTGAGGAGCTGGCGCAACAGGCGCAGCCGCAGGTGCAACGGGGTCAACAGGCTTCATGATCGGCGCAGCTTCAGCGGCTGCGGCAGAGACGTGTTCGACACTCGCCGGCTGCTCCGCAACGGGAGCCGCAGGCGTCTGTTCTGCCACTGGCTGCACCGGCGTCGGCTCCTGCTGAACCGGTGGCGTGAAGATTTTCCGCGCCTCCTGCTCCAGCGACAGGATGTGTTCGTTGTGCAGTTGCCGACGGATTTCGTCGGCACCGATTTCACGTTCAACTTCCTGTTTGATCGCGTTGAAGCTGCGCTTCAGCCGCCCGACCCACAGGCCGGCGTTGCGCGCAGCGCCCGGCAGGCGCTCGGGGCCCAGCACCAGCAGGGCAACGAGGCCGACGAGCAGCAGTTCAGAGAAGCTGATACCAAACATTAGTCAGTGCTCACACGTCTTTGCGGATCGGCTCTTCGACTTTCTGCGCCTGCACGTCGATGGTGTGCGGCGGGTTGGCCTGAGCGGTGGCTTGCGGCTGGACCGGTGGTACCGGTTGCGCAGGCGTGACGGTCGGATCGGCCGGTTTTTCGTCGTCGTTCATGGCTTTACGGAAGCCCTTGATCGACTCGCCGACATCGGTGCCGAGGTTTTTCAGTTTCTTGGTGCCGAACACCAGCACCACGACAACCAGAATGACGATCCAGTGTTTCCAGTCAAAAATGCCCATGTTGCTGTTCCTCTCTAAAAGTTGTTCAGGCGGACGGACGCGAGGCTTTCTCGACGTGTCCGGACAGGCCGAAGCGACGATCCAGTTCGTCGAGTACAGCCTGCGGGTGCTGCCCCAGCTGGGCGAGCATGACCATGCTGTGGAACCACAGGTCGGCGGTCTCGTAGATCACGTCGCTGCAGTCACCGCTGACGGCGGCGTCCTTGGCGGCGATGATCGTTTCGACCGACTCTTCGCCGACCTTTTCCAGAATCTTGTTCAGGCCCTTGTGATACAGACTAGCTACATATGAGCTGTCGGCCGCTGCGCCTTTGCGCTCTTCGAGCACTTGGGCCAGACGAGTCAGGGTGTCACTCATAGGAGGATGTGTCATCAGTCATTTCCTGAGCTGCGCCGGAGCCTGATTTTGTGCAGGGCAAGGCGCGAGGAGTGTAGTTTGGCATTTCAAATAAACGACGAGTAACGCAGCCCTGCACAAAATCAGGCCCGGCCCTTCGGGTTGCCGGCTGAAAGCGCGCCATGCTGCGTTGCAGGCCTTGGCAAGGAAAAGACATTCCCTGCGGCCTGCGCCTTGCCTGGCGCGCTTTCAGCCGGCAACGCAGCTCATTAAATGACTGATGACACATCCTATTGTCCTGCGGAATAGATAGCGTGCGGGTCTTTCAGGACCGGGTCGACCGTTTTCCAGTCGCCGTTTTCGAAGACGCGGTAGAAGCAGCTCTGACGACCGGTATGGCAAGCGATGTCGCCGATCTGTTCAACCATCAGGATGATCACGTCGGCGTCGCAGTCCAGACGCATTTCATGCAGGGTCTGCACATGGCCGGACTCTTCGCCCTTGCGCCACAGCTTGCCACGGGAACGTGACCAGTAGATGGCACGGTTTTCGGATGCGGTCAGCTCCAGGGCTTCGCGGTTCATCCAGGCCATCATCAGCACGCGTCCGGTCTTGTGATCCTGGGCAATCGCCGGCACCAGGCCATCGGCGTCCCACTTGATCTCGTCCAGCCAGTTTTTCATCTTCGACTCCGACAGCGAACCCACACTTCAATAGTCGGGTTCAGGCGTTGAAACAGTGTGCCAGCCGATTACGCAACTGGCTATCGGCGAACGACCAGATACAAGCCGACTGCCACCATGATCCCGGCGGGCCAATGTCCCAGTTCGTTCAACGGACCGCCGGCGGCGAGGATCGTGCCGCCCGCCAGATGGGCGCTGCCGAGCAGGCGCAGGAACCAGTCGTCCTTGCGTTTCTGCCACGGTGGCGGCGGGTCGCTGGCGTGGGGCTGGGACATGCGTTCGAGCAGGTCGCGGGCCATGTTGGCCAGGTGCGGCAGCTGTTCGAGCTGGCTCTGCACATTGCCGATCAAGGCTTTCGGGCTGACACGCTCGCGCATCCAGCGCTCGAGGAACGGCTGCGCGGTGTTCCACAGATCCAGCTCCGGGTACAGCTGACGGCCCAGGCCCTCGATGTTCAGCAGGGTCTTTTGCAACAACACGAGTTGTGGCTGCACTTCCATGTTGAAGCGGCGCGCGGTCTGGAACAGGCGCATCAGCACCTGGCCAAATGAAATATCTTTTAACGGTTTTTCGAAGATCGGTTCGCACACGGTACGGATCGCCGCTTCGAATTCGTTGAGCTTGGTTTCCGCCGGCACCCAGCCCGAATCGATGTGCAATTGCGCCACGCGACGGTAATCGCGCTTGAAGAAGGCGAACAAGTTGCGCGCCAGGTAGTCCTGGTCTTCCGGGGTCAGGCTGCCGACGATGCCGCAGTCGATCGCAATGTACTGCGGGCTCCACGGGTTGACGGTGCTGACGAAGATGTTGCCCGGGTGCATGTCGGCGTGGAAGAAGCTGTCGCGGAACACCTGGGTGAAGAAGATCTCCACGCCGCGCTCGGCGAGCATCTTCATGTCGGTGCGCTGGTCGGCGAGGGTCGCCAGGTCCGTCACCTGAATTCCGTAGATGCGCTCCATCACCAGCACTTTCGGCCGGCACCAGTCCCAATAGACCTGTGGCACGTAGAGCAGCGGCGAGCCTTCGAAGTTGCGCCTCAGCTGGCTGGCGTTGGCCGCCTCGCGCAACAGGTCGAGTTCGTCGTAGATGGTTTTTTCGTAGTCGCTGACCACGTCCACCGGGTGCAGCAGGCGGGCGTCGGCGGAGAGCTTTTCGGCGGCGCGGGCGAGGATGAACAGCCACGCCAGATCCTGGGCGATCACCGGTTTCAGGCCAGGGCGGATCACCTTGACCACCACTTCTTCGCCGGTCTTCAGCTGTGCGGCGTGCACCTGCGCCACCGAGGCCGAGGCCAGCGGCTCGACGTCGAAACGGCTGAACACTTCGTTGATCTTCTTGCCCAGTTGCTCTTCGATCAACTTGACCGACAGCTGCGAATCGAACGGCGGCACGCGGTCCTGCAACAGCATCAGCTCATCGGCGATGTCTTCCGGCAGCAGGTCGCGGCGGGTCGAGAGGATCTGCCCGAACTTGATGAAGATCGGTCCCAGGTCCTGCAAGGCCAGGCGCAAGCGTGCGCCACGGCTCAGGTCCAGCGACCTGCGCGGGAACCAGCGCCATGGCAGGACGTAGCGCAGCGCCAGCAGGAACCACGGCAAGGGCAGATCGAACAGCAGGTCATCGAGGCGGTAGCGGATCACGACGCGCTGGATGCGCAACAGACGGCGGACGGCGAGCAGCTTCATGCGTTATCGCTTGGGTCGAGGGATCGGGAAAGGCGCTCGAAGCGCGCCTCGAGACGTTCCAGATCGAGTTTGATCCGGTCCAGTTCGCTGAAACGGGCTTCGGCTTCGCGCTGCCCGACGAGGGTGCGCGATTCTTCGGCCAGGTATTCGGCGAGGTTCTGGTTGAGGCTGGCAAATCCTTGTTGATACCAGCGAGCGCGGCTGCGCAGGTGACCGCCGATCAGTTGCGTGGCGACCGGGCCGAGCCAGCGCGAGAGTTCGTACTCCCAGTCCAGCTCAAGGTCCTGCAGCACGTTCGCCAGATCCAGCAGCACGCCGCTGTCGCCGTCGAGTTCGACTTCCGGCGCGTGCAGCACTGCGGTCTTGTCCTTGCTCAGGGCCAGTTTCAACAGGCTCGAAGCCGGGGCGCGCAAGGTGCAGTCGACGCCGGTTTCCCAGTGAGAGGCCAACATCAGGCCTTCGTCGCTCGGCAGGATGAACAGTTGCAGCGCCGGGCTGCGGCAATCCACGGCAATCACTTTGCCGGTCAGATGCGCCAGCCTCGGCAGCGCGGTGCTATCGAGACGCAGCACCCGATTCAGGCCGAGTTCGACGCTGGCCAGCAGCCCGGTCAGCAGCATCAGGGCTTGATGCCGCGGTGCAGGGCGACGATGCCTGCGGTCATGTTGTGATAGGTCACGCGGTCGAAACCGGCGTCGACCATCATCGACTTCAGGGTTTCCTGATTCGGGTGCATGCGGATCGACTCGGCCAGGTAGCGATAGCTTTCCGAGTCGTTGGTGATCAGCTTGCCCATCAACGGCATGAAAGCGAACGAGTAGGCGTCGTAGGCCTTGGACATCAGCGCGTTGGTCGGCTTGGAGAATTCCAGCACCAGCAGACGTCCGCCCGGCTTGAGCACGCGCAGCATCGAGCGCAGGGCGTCTTCTTTATGCGTTACGTTGCGCAGGCCGAAGGCGATGGTCACGCAATCGAAATGGTTGTCCGGGAACGGCAGTTTTTCCGCGTCCGCCTGGACGAATTCGACGTTGCCCGACACGCCTACATCCAGCAGGCGGTCACGGCCGACCTTGAGCATGGATTCGTTGATGTCCGCGAGAACGACCTGACCGGTGGGGCCGACCAGGTGCGAGAATTTCTTGGTCAGGTCGCCGGTGCCGCCGGCGATGTCCAGCACGCGGTTTCCTGGGCGCACGCCCGACAGTTCGATCGCGAAGCGCTTCCACAGACGGTGCATGCCGCCCGACAGAAGGTCGTTCATCAGGTCGTACTTGGCGGCCACGGAGTGGAACACCTCAGCGACTTTTTCCGCTTTCTGGCTTTCCGGAACGTTTTTGAAGCCGAAGTGAGTGGTGGGTTCGGCATCGCTGCCTTTGCGCTGATCAGTCATATCGCTGTCACCAAAAGAGAATGCGCGACATTCTAATCCCCAAGCCATGCTTTGTCTTGGAATGGCTAAAGGTAAGATGGGCAACCTTCGGGACGATTTGCCGCAGTGGCGGTCAAGATTCGTTGCAGGCATTCATAGCCCCATTCAAAAAGCAGGAGTCATTCAATGGCCCAAATCAGTGTTGAGCGTGCCCACAGTCTGGGCAAGGAAGCGGCCCGCGAGAAAGCCGACAAACTGGCGAAGAAACTCTCCGATCAGTATGGCCTGGAGCCGCAATGGTCGGGCGACACCCTGAACCTCAAGCGTTCGGGCGTGAAGGGCGCGGTGCATGTGGCCGAGGATTCGATCCGGGTCGACGTGGAACTGGGCCTGATGATGTCGGCCATGAGCGGCATGATCAAAGCCGAGATCGAGAAGGCGCTGGATAAAGCGCTGGTCTGAACGATGCCATGGGGGAGCTTCGAGTTCCCCCGTTTGTTTTTGTTGCCCCTGCCTTTTATGTCAGTTGTTAGGGTGCCGTTTCTAATTTTTCTCCCTACTTTGTGCCTGAGCCCGACACTCGTCAGGGCAGTTCCTCAAACCTTCTGCGCGTGAGGTGCACCATGGCCAAAGCTGTTTTGAAGAAAAAAATCGACGCCTCGACTTCCGCCTTGAGCGACGTCAAATCCTATGCCCGCAAGATCTGGCTGGCTGGCCTGGGTGCCTACACCAAGGTCGGTCAGGAGGGCAGCGAGTACTTTCAGGAGTTGATCAAGGCGGGTCAAACCGTTGAAAGAAAAGGCAAAAAAGCCGTCACCGAAAAACTCGAAGCGGCCAACGCCGAGATCGATGAGGCCAAGAGCGAAGTCAGCTCTTTCAAAGGTCGTGTCGAAGTTCAGCTCGACAAGGTCGAGAAGGCGTTCGACACGCGTGTCGCCAGTGCCTTGAATCGTATCGGCATTCCGTCTAAACATGACGTTGAGGCACTCTCTGCTAAGCTCGATGAGCTGACGGCATTGCTCGAACGCGCCGCGCGTAAATCTTAAGGAGAACGGGATGGCTGGTAAAAAGAACACCGATAAAGAAGGCAGCTCGTGGATCGGAAAAGTCGAAGACTATTCCCGCAAGATCTGGCTGGCTGGTTTAGGCGTGTACTCGAAGATCGACACTGACGGCAGCAAGCTCTTCGAGACATTGGTCAAAGACGGCGAGAAAGCCGAGAAGCTCACCAAGGCAGCGGTCGGCAAGAAAGTCGATGCCGCCAAGGACTCCGCTTCTTCGGCCAAGTCGCGCATCAGTGGCGTGAAAGATCGTGCGCTGGGTACGTGGGATCAACTGGAAGGGGCCTTTGACAAGCGCCTGAACAGTGCGATTTCGCGCCTGGGCGTACCGAGCCGCAACGAAGTGAAGGATTTGCACAAGAAGGTCGATGCCCTGACCAAGCAGATCGAAAAACTCACCGGCCTCAAAGCACAACCTGTGGCGGCCAAAACCGCAGCAGCCAAACCGGCGGCAAAACCTGCTGCCAAGCCATTGGCCAAGGCGGCTGCCAAGCCTGCAGCCAAGCCAGCGGCCAAAACCGCAGCCGCCAAACCGGCAGCGAAAGCCGCGGCCAAACCGGTTGCAGCCAAGGCCGCCGCCAAACCTGCTGCAAAACCGGCGACCAAGCCAGCAGCGAAGACCGCTGCCGCCAAACCCGCTGCCAAGCCTGCGGCCAAACCGGCAGCAGCGAAAAAGCCTGCAGTGAAAAAACCGGCCGCGCCGAAAGCCGCCGCGCCGAAACCGGTGAGCGTACCGCAAGCACTGGCCAGCACGTCGAACTCCGCCTCGGCTCCAACCCCGGCGCTTGTTTCGACGGTTGCATCGACCCCGTCGACGCCGACCAGTCAGTCCTGATTTTCAGGGCTCAGGAAAACGCCCGGCCTGTGAAGGTCGGGCGTTTTTGTATGTGCGGTTACTCGTGATCTTCAAGATATTGCAGCGCCATACGCTCCGTCGCCACCTTCACCGGCGGTAACAGATGCGGCGCCACCAGCATCATGATCTGGTAAACCACCAGCCGCACTTCGCCCTCGCGATCGAGAATCCGCTGATAGTCCAGCGAGAACAGCAGGGTCATGGTGATCTGTTCCACCAGTTGCCCTAACGCCTGGGTATCGCTGACCAGTTGCCCCGATGCTTTCAACCGCGCAAGCAGTGACGCCAGCGTGCGCTTCAGGATATTGAGGAACTGGCGAATGCCCTTGGCCAGTTTCGGCAGGCGTCCGGCCAGGTTCGACAGGTCCTGGAACAGGAACCGGTACTGAGCCAGGCGTTCGACGATCAGGTGCAGGAACAACCAGTAATCCTCTGGCGCCAGTTCGACATCGGCGGGCGGGTCGAGCAGTGGCGCCAGTTCGATCTGGAAACGCTCGAACAGCCCGAGAATCAGCGGTTCCTTGCCATGGAAGTGGTAGTAGAGGTTGCCCGGGCTGATCCCCATTTCATTGGCAACCTCCATGGTGGAGACGTTCGGCTCGCCCTTTTCGTTGAACAACTGCAGGGCACATTCGAGGATCCGTTCGCTTGTTTTCATCCAGTCTTCTTAACAGGGTCGGGGCCGGTCAGCGCACGCGCACGTAAGTGCCGGGCGCCGCCTCCATCGGTGGATAGTTCGCGTTGCCAAGGGTCATCTGGGTTTCGCGCAGGGTGCCGGAACGTTGCTGGATCCATTCCAGCCATTGCGGCCACCAGCTGCCGTCGACTTTTTTCGCGTCGTAGTACCAGGCGCGCGGGTCGCTGCTCAGCTTGCCGTTCTCGACGTAGGTGGCTTTCGGGTTGCTCGGCGGGTTGAGAATGCTCTGTACATGGCCGCTGCTGGACAGCACGAAACGCCGCTCGCCGCCCAGCAGCAGGGTCGAGCGATACACCGCGTCCCACGGCGTGATGTGATCGTTGATGCCGGCCACGCTGAAACTGTCGACCGTGACTTTCTGCAGGTCGATCGGCGTGCCGCAGACTTCCAGGCCTCCTGAATGAATCAGCGGGTTGTGCTTGAAGAAGTCCAGCAGATCGCCATGAAACGCCGCCGGCAGGCGAGTGCTGTCGTTGTTCCAGTAGAGGATGTCGAACGCCGGCGGCTCCTTGCCCAGCAGGTAGTTGTTGACGAAGTAGCTCCAGATCAGATCGTTGGGTCGCATCCAGGCGAATACCTTGGTCATGTCGCGACCATCCAGCACGCCTTTCTGATAGGAGCGACGCTTGGCCGCTTCGAGGGTCTGTTCATCGGCGAACAGTGTCGCCGGAGAGTCGATCTGACTGTCCAGCAGGCTCACCAGATAGGTGGCGCTGGAGACCCGCCGCAACTGCCGCTTGGCCTGCAAGTGCCCTTGCAGCGCGGCGATGGTCAGCCCGCCGGCGCAGGCGCCCATCAGGTTGACCTCGCGGGCACCGGTGATCGCCCGGCAGATGTTCATCGCTTCTTCCACGGCCTCGACGTAGGTCGACAGGCCCCATTCGCGATGGCGCACGTCCGGATTGCGCCAACTGATCATGAAGGTCTGCAAGCCGTTTTTCAGGGCGTACTGGACGAAGCTGTTGTTCGGGCTCAGGTCGAAAATGTAGTACTTGTTGATTTGCGGCGGCACTACCAGCAACGGTTTCGAGTACTGCTTTTCGCTCATTGGCCTGTACTGGATCAGCTCGAGCAATTCGTTGCGAAACACCACCGAACCGGTAGTGGTGGCAACCGTCTTGCCGACCTCGAAAGCCTGTCTGGTTACCTGGCGCGGCAGGCCGTCGTTGTGCAGCAGGTCATCGAACAGATGACTCAAGCCGCGCACCAGGCTGTGGCCGCCGGAGTTGAACAGCTCCTTGATCGCCAGCGGATTGAGCAGCGTGTTGGAAGGCGCCATGGCGTCGTTGATCAGGGAAAAAGCGAAGTGCGCACGGGCGCGATCGTCGTCGCTCATGCTGCTTTCGTCGATCCAGCTCTTGACCTGTTTCTGCCAGCTCAGATAGGCCTGCAGGCTCCGGCGGTAGAACGGATTGAGGCTCCAGGCCGGGTCGGCAAAGCGGTTGTCGTTGGGGTTGGTCGGGTGCAGGGTTTCGCCGAGCAGCACGCGTCCCAGCGCGCCGCCAAGTTTCAACGCGTGTTTCGCGCTGTGGATCGGATTGCGCAGACCATGGTAGGCGACGCTGCGCAGCGTCGATATCAGATCGCGGCCACGCAGGCCGGCAATTGCACTCTGTGCATTGATGAACACGGCAGGACTGGGCACTGCACCCGTCGCTGGTTTGTCGCGCATGACTCAACACTCCTTCGTCTTCAGGTCAATAACAAACACACCGGACCAGAACACCATAGACGCTGTTGCGGGTTGTTGCCTGCGCGGCGTCCTGCCACGCACTTGCAAAAAGCCCTGCAAGGAACTGTCCAGAAAACCGTGTCCGAACGGTTATCCGCCCAGCGGTGTCGGGTGAGGATGCATCACTGCGCGAAGGCGTTCCTCCTGGAGAAATTTCATGATGATCGGCGCCACGGCTTCAGCACGGGTGATGAGGAACAGATGCCCGTCATCGATAATGTGCAATTGCGCGTTGGGAATGCGCCAGGCGAGCAGACGCATGTTGATCAGCGGGATCAGCGGATCGTCGTCGCCGGCCAGCACCAGAGTCGGCTGGTGGATCTTGTGCAGCCAGTGAATGCTGGTCCAGCCGAGGCCCGCAAACAGTTGCCAGTAGTAGCCGAGCTTGCCCGCCGAACGCACCTTGGCCGCATGGCTGGCGGCGAGGGTGGGGTCACGCCGGAACGAACCGCCGTAGATCATCGGTGCGATGCGGATCACATGGGACGGCTGGATGTAGCGGCGCGGACTGGCCATCATCCACAACACCTTCGGCTTGCCCGGCACCATCACCGCGCCCGCCGCCGTGGCGGCCAGTACCAGCTTCTTGCAGCGCTCGGGATAGTCATGGGCGAACTGCTGCGCCAGCGCGCCGCCCCAGGACACGCCGATGACGTTGACCTGACCGTAGTCGAGGTAATCGAGCATTCGCGCCGTGAGCTTGGCCAGCCCCGGGAAACGATACGGCCGGCTCGGCGTCGAAGAACCGCCGACACCTGGCACGTCGAAGGCGATCACCTCCAGGTCGGGGTCCAGCGCCGCGACAAAAGGAAACACCAGCTCCAGGTTGGCGCCGATGCCGTTGAAAATCAGCAAGGGCGTCAAGTGAGGCTTGCCGGGGCGTACGGCGGTCCGGATGGTCTGGCCATCCAGCTCGACGGTACGGAAGATGAACGGTTGCGGCATGCTTCAGGGCCCTGTGGGTCAATCTCGATATCACCTCGTCCCCCTTGTGGGAGCGGGCTTGCTCGCGAAGGCGTCGTGTCAGTCGCCATTGATGTTGGCTGATCAACCACTTTCGCCAGCAAGCCCGCTCCCACAGGGGAGTGAGATGCGTCAGTTACCGCTCGTGTACGTAAGTGCCCGGCGAGGCTTCGCCCGCCGGATACGCCTTGTTGCCCAGTTTCGTCGGCGCCTTTTTCAGCTCGCCCGAACGCGCCGCCTGCCAAGCCTGCCAGTACAGCCACCAGGAGTCGGTGTGCTTGGTCGAGTTTTCCTGCCAGTCATCGGCATTGGCGGTCATTTCGTCGCTGGTCATGTAACGGGATTTCGGGTTGCCCGGCGGGTTCAGGATGCTCTGGATATGCCCACTGCTGGACAGCACGAATTCCACCTTGCCGCCAAACAGCTGCGCCGACTTGTAGCAGGACTTCCACGGGGTGATGTGGTCGTTGGTGCCGGCCAGCGAGAAGATGTCGGCCGTGACCTTCTTGAGGTCGATCGGCGTGCCGCACACTTCCAGTGCATCGGGGCGGGTCAGTGGATTGTTTTTGAACATCTCGATCAGGTCGCCATGGAACGCGGCCGGCAACCGGGTGGTGTCGTTGTTCCAGAACAGGATGTCGAACACCGGCGGTTCGTTGCCCAGCAGGTAGTTGTTGACCCAGTAGTTCCAGATCAGGTCGTTGGGGCGCATCCAGGCGAAGACCTTGGCCATGTCTTTGCCTTCCAGGACGCCGGCCTGATACGAATGACGCTTGGCCATCTCCAGGGTCTGCTCGTCGACGAAGAGTGCGATGTCGCTGTCCAGGGTGGTGTCGAGCACGCTGACCAGCAGGGTCAGGGCATTGACCTTGTTCTCGCCGGTGGCGGCGTAGTGGCCGAGCAGGGCGGTGCAGGTGATGCCGCCGGAGCAGGCGCCGAGCATGTTGACGTCCTTGCTGCCGGTGATCGCGGTGACCACGTCGACCGCTTCCTTCAGGGCTTCGATGTAGGTCGACAGGCCCCACTCGCGCTGTTCCTTGGTCGGGTTGCGCCAGCTGACGATGAAGGTCTGCACATTGTTGCGCAGGCAGAAGCGCGCCAGGCTCTTGTCCGGGCTCAGGTCGAATACATAGAACTTGTTGATTTGCGGCGGCACCACCAGCAGCGGACGCTCGTGAACCTGCTCGGTGATGGGTTTGTACTGGATCAGCTCCAGCACATCGTTGCGAAACACCACTGCGCCTTCGCTCACGCCCAGGGTCTTGCCGACCTCGAACGCGCCCATGTTGACCTGGCTCGGCATGCCGCCGTTGTGCACCAGATCCTTGGCCAGATGGGAGAGGCCGTCGAGCAGGCTTTTGCCGCCGGTCTCGAAGAAGCGCTTGACCGCCGCCGGATTGGCCATGCTGTTGGTCGGCGCCATGGCTTCGGTCATCAGGTTGATCACGAAGTGGCCGCGCGCGATGTCCTTGGGCGAGAGGCTGCTGTCGTCGATCCAGGCATGGAGCTCCTTGCGCCATGCCAGGTAGGTTTGCAGGTAACGTTTGTACAGCGGGTTCTGGCTCCACGCCGGATCGACGAAGCGACGGTCATCGCCAGCCGGTTGCAGTTCTGATTTGCCGAACAGCACGTTCTTCAGTTCGAGGCCGAAATGAGTGACGTGTCTGACGCTATGGATCGGTTGTTTGATGGCCTGGGTCAGCACCATTCGAGCAGAGGCCAGCAGATCCTTTCCGCGTAGCCCAACGACGGGATTCAGCCCCAGGGTGTTCTCCGAGGCCTGGTACTTCAAATCATCGTTATTCTTGTTACTCATCTACGACGCTCCATTGTCCTGAGACGAGTACCCGGTTTTCTGCTGCGCAGTTCCACAGCCAATGCCAGGTACTACTGCTCGGGTGACCGTTGATTCTGCATAGCTGCTTTACAGTCGTAGAGCACTGCAGGGAACTTGCCAGTTCCATTGGTTACCCGAGATTGATTTTTTTCGCAAGCAGCCGATCCCGGGCCGCTTTAGCGGAGCATTCAAACAGATGAATCTAGAAAATGCCTTCTAAACAGTCCGAGGCGCGGACTAGAGCATCAGCTTGACGACGGACTGATCCGGGTCACGGGTTTTGCCGGCGGCCTTGAGCTCGGCCAGATAATCCGCCCAGAGTGCGTCATAACGTCGCCCCAGCTCGTACAGGTAATCCCAGGTGAACAGGCCGCTGTCATGACCGTCGTCGAAGGTCAGTTTCAGTGCGTACTGACCGGCCGGTTCTACCTTGGTCAGGCCGACGTGCAGCTTGCCGGATTGCAGGATCGGTTTGCCGTGGCCCTGGACCTCGGCGGAGGGGGAATGCACGCGCAGGAATTCGGCGGGCAGGGTGTATTCCTCGCCGGACGCGTATTTGAGCGACAGGGTTTTCGAGGCCTTGTGCAGTTTGATGTCGGTGGGCAGCATGATCAGGTATCCGTCTAGTGCGGAACCTTGTGGGAGCGAGCCTGCTCGCGAAAGCGGTGGTTCAGTCAACACAATGGTTGAGTGTACGGCCATCTTCGCGAGCAGGCTCGCTCCCACAGTTCCGTTACATCTGTAAGAGTTGCTTACAGGATATAACGGGACAGATCTTCGTTCTGCGCCAATTCACCCAGGTGGCTGTTGACGTACTCGGCGTCGATCAGGATCGCCTTGTCGTCATGGGCGCTGGCCAGGTCGCCGGCACTGAACGACACCTCTTCCAGCAGACGCTCGAGCAGCGTGTGCAGGCGACGGGCACCGATGTTCTCGGTCTTCTCGTTGACCTGCCAGGCGATTTCCGCCAGGCGCTTGATGCCTTCAGGCTGGAACTGGATGTTCAGGCCTTCGGTCTTCAGCAGCGCGCAGTATTGCTCGGTGAGCGAAGCGTGCGGTTCGCTGAGGATGCGTTCGAAATCTTCCGGGCTCAGGGCCTTGAGTTCGACGCGGATCGGCAGACGGCCTTGCAGCTCCGGCACCAGATCGCTCGGCTTGCTCAGGTGGAACGCGCCGGAGGCGATGAACAAAATATGGTCGGTCTTGACCATGCCCAGTTTGGTGTTGACGGTGCAGCCTTCGATCAGCGGCAGCAGGTCGCGTTGCACACCCTCGCGGGACACATCGGCGCCGCCGACGTTGCCGCGCTTGGCGACCTTGTCGATTTCGTCGATGAACACGATACCGTGCTGCTCGACCGCTTCCAGGGCCTTGGCCTTCAACTCTTCTTCGTTGACCAGGCGACCGGCTTCTTCATCGCGCACCAGTTTCAGCGCTTCCTTGACCTTCAGCTTGCGGGACTTCTTCTTGCCCTTGCCCATGTTGGCGAACAGGGACTGCAGCTGGTTGGTCATTTCTTCCATGCCCGGCGGCGTGGCGATCTCGATGCCGGCCATCTCGGCGACTTCGATCTCGATTTCCTTGTCATCCAGCTGACCTTCGCGCAGCCGCTTGCGGAACAACTGGCGGGTGTTGGAGTCCTGGGTCGGTGCATCTTCGTTGCTGAAACCCATGCGTGCTGGTGGCAGCAGGGCGTCGAGGATGCGATCCTCGGCGGCGTCTTCGGCGCGGTGGCGTACGCGGGTCATTTCCTGCTCGCGCAGCATCTTGATCGCGGCATCGGCCAGATCCCGGATGATCGATTCGACGTCGCGGCCAACGTAGCCGACTTCGGTGAACTTGGTCGCTTCGACCTTGATGAACGGTGCGTTGGCCAGCTTGGCCAGGCGACGGGCGATCTCGGTTTTACCGACACCGGTCGGGCCGATCATCAGAATGTTCTTCGGGGTCACTTCAACGCGCAGCTCTTCAGGCAGCTGCATGCGGCGCCAGCGGTTGCGCAAGGCAATCGCGACAGCGCGCTTGGCATCGTCCTGGCCGATGATGTGGCGGTTGAGTTCGTGGACGATTTCGCGGGGAGTCATGGACATAGTAATTGACGGTCCTCAAGCAGAAACAAGCCGTGGCACAGGGGCCGCGTCAGGCTCATTCAGCGAGATCCTGCTCCTCAATGGTCTGGGTGTGGTTGGTGAATACACAGATGTCGCCGGCGATGCCAAGAGCGGTCTCGACGATTTCGCGGGCCGACAGGTCGGTCTTCTTCAGCAGGGCGCTGGCGGCGGCTTGCGCATAGGCGCCGCCGGAACCCATGGCGATCAGGCCGTCTTCGGGTTCGACCACGTCACCGTTGCCGGTGATGATCAGCGAGGCATCCTTGTTGGCGACCGCAAGCATCGCTTCGAGGCGGCTCAGGGAACGGTCGGTGCGCCATTCCTTGGCGAGTTCGACGGCGGCGCGGATCAGGTGGCCCTGATGTTTCTCGAGCTGGCCTTCGAAACGTTCGAACAGGGTAAAGGCGTCGGCGGTGGCACCGGCGAAACCGGCAATGACCTGGCCGTGGTACAGGCGACGAACTTTCTTCGCGTTGCCTTTCATCACGGTGTTGCCGAGAGAAACCTGGCCGTCGCCGCCCATGACGACTTTGCCGTGGCGGCGGACTGAAACGATGGTGGTCAAGGGAAGAGTCTCCACACTGCGGGGCGAAAATGCCTTATGCCCCTTCATATGGGGGTGGTGGAGAGGATTTCAACTGCGCGGCGGGAGAGGGGACGAGCGGTGGTTTGTACATGAACGCTCCCACGCAGAGAGACATGATCGTTCCCATGCTCCGCGTGGGTGCCTCAATGGACGCTCCGCGTCCTTGCGGCAAGAGACGCGGAGCGTCCCGGGCTGCATTCCCACGCGGAGCGTGGGAACGATCAGTGGGGCGTTGTTTAGCGGCTCTGGCGTTGTTGTAACAACAGGTTGCTGAAACCGGCACCCGCCAGTTGCTTCTGCGCGGTGGTCAGCTGTTCGCGGTTGCTGAACGGGCCGACCAGTACGCGGTACCAGGTTTCTTCCTTGACCGTCCCGGATTCAACCGCCACCGCCTGGCCGAGCAGGATGATCTGCGCGCGAACCTTGTCGGCATCGGCCTCTTTGCGGAACGAGCCGGCCTGCAGGAAGAACTTGGTCACCGGCGCTGCCTTGGTTACCGGCGGCGCTGGCGGCGGAGTGATTCCGGCCAGAGCAGCCTGGGCGCGTGCGGTGTCGATCTTCGCCGCTTCGGCCGGGGTGACCGGCGTGGTCGGGATCGCCGGCACCTGCGGCGTCGGCAAGGTTTTCTCCGGCACAGCGTCAGGCGGAACGATCACTTCCGATTCCGGCAGCAGGGTGTAGAAGTCGTACTTCGGCTTCACCGGTTGCGTCGGGCTCGGCGGGGTCTTGTTGGCCTCGGCGATCTTGCTGGCTTTCTGTTGTTGCTGTTGCTCGACCTTCTCGCGCTTGACCGTGTCGCTGCCCTTGCCCGGCTCCAGTTTCATCAGGAACACGATGAACGCACCGACCGTCAGGCCGATGGCCATCCACAGCCAGCCCGGAATCGGTTGCTTCGCAGGAGCTTGGTAACGGCTGGCGCCACGCTTGGGTGCAGGTTTTTTCTTGGCAGCCAACTTACATACGCTCCAGGGTTTCCAGGCCGAGCAGTTCCAGGCCTTGCTTGAGGGTACGGCCGGTCAGCGCGGCAAGGCGCAGGCGGCTCTGCATTTGTGCCGGGGTGTCCGCGGCGAGGATCGGGCAGTTCTCGTAGAAGCTGGAGAACAGGCCGGCGACGTCGTACAGGTAGGTACACAGGGTGTGTGGTGTGCCCTTTTCCGCAACGTTGTTCAGCACTTCACCGAACTGCGCCAGTCTGGCCGCCAGTTCCTGCTCGTGCGCCGCTTCGAGGACGATCCGACCGTCGACTTCGCTGAAATCCTTGCCCAGCTTGCGGAATACGCCGGCCACGCGGGTGTAGGCATACAGCAGGTACGGCGCGGTGTTGCCTTCAAAATTGAGCATCAGGTCGAAGTTGAAGCTGTAGTCGCTGGTGCGGTGCTTGGACAGGTCGGCGTATTTCACCGCGCCGATGCCCACAACCTTGGCGATGCTGCGCAGTTCGTCGTCGGCCAGTGTCGGGTTTTTCTCTTTTACCAATGCGTAGGCACGTTCCTGCGCCTCGGTCAGCAAGTCGATCAGCTTCACGGTGCCGCCGTCACGGGTCTTGAACGGACGACCGTCGGCGCCGTTCATGGTGCCGAAGCCCATGTGTTCCATTTCCATCGGATGGGTCACGAAACCGGCCTTGCGTGCCACGGCGAACACTTGCTGGAAGTGCAGGGCCTGACGCTGGTCGACGAAGTACAGTGCACGGTCGGCCTTGAGTTTGCCGCTGCGGTAGCGCACGGCGGCCAGGTCGGTGGTGGCGTACAGGTAGCCGCCGTCGGCCTTGACGATGATCACCGGCAGCGGCTCGCCTTCGGCGTTCTTGAATTCGTCGAGGAACACGCACTGCGCGCCGTTGCTTTCAACCAGCATGCCGGCGGCTTTCAGGTCGTTGACCACATTGATCAGGTCGTCGTTGTAGGCGCTTTCGCCCATCACGTCTGCCATGGTCAGCTTGACGTTCAGCAGTTCGTAGATCTTCTGGCAGTGCGACAGAGAAATGTCCTTGAACTTGGTCCACAGCGCCAGGCATTCGGCATCGCCGGCCTGCAGCTTGACCACCAGGCCACGGGCGCGGTCGGCGAATTCCGGGGACTCGTCGAAACGCTGCTTGGCGGCGCGGTAGAAATTTTCCAGGTCCGACAGTTCGTCGCTGGTGATCGGGTTTTCCTGCAGATACGCCATCAGCATGCCGAACTGGGTGCCCCAGTCGCCGACGTGGTTCTGACGGATCACGGTGTCGCCGAGGAATTCGAGTACCCGGGCCACGCCGTCGCCGATGATGGTCGAGCGCAAGTGGCCGACGTGCATCTCTTTGGCCAGGTTCGGTGCCGACAGGTCGACCACGGTGCGTTGCGCCGGGCCGGCCTTGCGCACGCCGACGCGAGCGTCGGCCAGGGCCGCGTCGAGGCGCAAGGCCAGTGCCTGGGTGTTCTGGAAGAAGTTGATGAAGCCGGGACCGGCGATTTCGGCCTTGCTGACGTTCTCGTCAGCCGGCAGGGCGGCGATGATTTTTTCCGCCAGGTCACGTGGCTTCATGCCTGCAGGCTTGGCCAGCATCATCGCGATATTGCTGGCGAAGTCGCCGTGGGTCTTGTCTCGGGCATTTTCCACCTGGATCGCCGGCGTCAGGCCTTCAGGCAACACACCTTCGTTGACGAGTTGGGTGAGGGCTTGTTGGATCAGCTGGCGAATGGTGTCTTTCATGGTCTTCTCTTTCGACCGCAAGCGCGGCGGCGCATCGATGCGCGGGTGGAAAAACTGGGCATTATCCGTTGCGAAGACGGGCTTGCCAACCTTAGCAGGCAGGATGTGGATGTGTGGTGACAATTCGAGCGGTTTTGCCCGGTCAGTACAGATCCACCGGATCAACGTCCAGCGACCAGCGCACCGCCCGGCCGCTCGGCATCTGCTCCAGCACCAGCAACCAGCTCGCCAGCAACCGGTGCAGCGGCGCCCGGGCCGTGGCCTGCAGCAGCAGCTGCGCGCGAAAGCGTCCGGCGCGGCGTTCCATCGGTGCCGGCACCGGTCCCAGCAGCTCGATGCCGCTCAGGTTCTGTTCGGCCAGCAAGCGCTCGGCTTCGCTGCACGCCTCGTCGAGAAAACCTTCCGCTTGCCCCGGCTTGTGCGCTTCGGCGCGCAACAGTGCCAGATGAGCGAACGGCGGCAGGCCAGCGGCGCGGCGCTCGCTGAGGGCCTGTTCGGCGAAGGCGAAATAACCCTGCTCGGTCAATTGCACCAATAAAGGATGGTCGGCCAGATGGGTCTGGATGATCACCTTGCCCGGTTCCTCAGCCCGCCCGGCGCGCCCGGCAACTTGCACGATCAATTGCGCCATGCGTTCGCTGGCACGGAAGTCGCCGGAGAACAGGCCGCCGTCGGCATCGAGGATCGACACCAGCGTCACCCGGGGAAAGTGGTGACCCTTGGCCAGCATCTGGGTGCCGACCAGAATGCACGGCTGGCCTTTCTGGATCGTGGCGAACAACTGGTTCATCGCGTCCTTGCGCGAGGTGCTGTCGCGGTCGACACGCAGCACCGGGTAATCCGGGAACAGAATCGCCAGCCGCTCCTCGGCCCGTTCGGTGCCGGCGCCTACTGGCCGCAGGTCGACCTTGTTGCATTTCGGGCACTGGCGCGGCATGCGCTCGACGTAACCGCAATGGTGGCAGCGCAATTCGCCATAACGCTGATGCACGGTCATCCGTGCATCGCAGCGCTGGCACTCGGACATCCAGCCGCAATCGTGGCACAGCAGCGTCGGAGCAAAGCCGCGGCGGTTGAGGAACACCAGCACCTGCTGGCCGGCGGCGAGGGTCTGGCCGATGGCTTGTTGCATCGGTCCGGAAATGCCGCTGTCCAGCGGGCGACTTTTTACATCCAGGCGCAGGAATCGTGGCGGTTTGGCGCCGCCAGCCCTTTCGTTCATTCGCAGCAGTCCGTAACGACCGGTGTAAGCGTTGTGCAGGCTTTCCAGCGATGGCGTTGCGGAGCCGAGGACAATCGGGATGTCTTCCTGTCGTGCCCGCACCAGCGCCAGATCCCGGGCGTGATAGCGCAAGCCCTCCTGCTGTTTGTAGGAGCTGTCGTGCTCTTCGTCGATGATGATCAACCCCGGATTTTTCATCGGGGTGAACAGCGCCGAACGGGTGCCGATAATAATGTCGGCCTCACCATCACGGGCAGCGAGCCAGGCATCCAGTCGGTCGCGGTCGTTGACTGCCGAGTGCAGCAAAGCGATGCGGGCGTTGAAGCGTTGTTCGAAACGGGCCAGGGTTTGCGGGCCGAGGTTGATCTCCGGGATCAGCACCAGCGCCTGCTTGCCGGCCTCGAGGGTTTCGCGGATCAGTTGCAAATAAACTTCGGTCTTGCCGCTGCCGGTAACCCCGGCCAGCAGGAACGCGTGATAGCTGTCGAAACCGGCGCGAATCGCTTCATAGGCGGCGCGCTGTTCGCCGTTGAGCGGCAGTTCCGGCTGGGCCAGCCAGTGCTCGTGACGCACGCCGGGAGCGTGGCGGCGCACTTCGACCTGCACCAGATCCTTGGCCAGCAGCAGGTCGAGGCTGTCTTTGCTCAGCATCAGTTTGCTCAGCAACTGATGGGCGACGCCATGAGGGTGCTGGGCCAGCGTCGCCAGGGCTTCACGCTGGCGCGGGGCGCGGGCGATGCGCGGGTCATCGAGGCTGGCGCCGGGAGCGACGGACCAGAAGCGTTCCTGGCGCGCCTCGGCCAGTTCGCCCTGACGCAGCAGCACGGGTAGCGCCCAGCTCAATGTGTCGCCGAGGCTGTGCTGATAATACTGGGCGGTCCACAGGCACAGCTTGAACAGCGCCGGCGGCAGGGGCGCGGTGGTGTCGAGCAGGGCCAGTGCCGGCTTGAGTTTGTCCGCCGGGACTTCGCTGGTGTCGCTGACTTCCACCAGAATCCCGATCATCTCCCGACGACCGAACGGCACCCGCAGGCGCATGCCCGGTTGCAACTGCGAACGCCGGACACCGGCCGGGGCCCGGTAATCGAACAGGCGGCGCAGGGGCGAAGGCAGGGCGAGGCGCAGAATGGCGTCGGGCACGCGGGATCTCGATCAAACAGGAAGAAGGGTTTGGCTTATAACCCTGTGGGAGCGAGCTTGCTCGCGATGGCATTCTGTCTGTCAGCCTCTTTATTGACTGACACGGCGCCTTCGCGAGCAAGCTCGCTCCCAAAGGGATCGCGCAATGGCCGGGAGCCTAGCAGACGGTCGGTCTCAGTGACAGCTTGCGTGATTGGCATTGTCTGGTAGAATCCGCGGCCTAATTACGTGCGGTATTCAACAATCGTGTTGGATGGCGGCACGCCAGCTGAGGAAAACACCATGAAAGCCGATATCCACCCGAATTACCCAGAAGTTGCAGTAACTTGCAGCTGCGGCAACAAGTTCGAAACCCGTTCGACCTTCGGCAAAGCCCTGGCGATCGACGTTTGCAACGAGTGCCACCCGTTCTACACCGGTAAGCAGAAGACTCTGGACACCGGTGGTCGCGTTCAGAAGTTCGCCGACCGTTTCGGTGCTTTCGGCGCGAAAAAGGCCTGAGGCCCTTCATTCTGGAAAACCTCAGCGGCTTTTCCGGACTGATGAAAAAGGCGTCCCTTGCGGGCGCCTTTTTTGTGTCCGCGATTTGGCTGTCCGCTGCCCAAGCCTTTTGTCCGGCGCCTTCGGGCGTGTCCAGCGTTGTGGTGCAACAGGTCGTCGATGGCGACACGGTGCGCCTGAGTGATGGTCGCAGCGTACGCTTGATCGGTCTCAACACACCTGAATTGGGCAAACAGGGTCGCAGCGACGAGCCATTTGCCGTGGCGGCGCGCAAACGCCTGGAAGCCCTGGTGGCTGACAGTGGCGGACGGGTCGGTTTGCGCCTTGGTGCGCAAGAAAGAGACCATTACGGGCGTACGCTCGCCCATCTCTACAGCGTCAGCGGCGTCAGTCTCGAAGCGCAAATGCTCGCCGATGGCCTGGGTTTCCAGGTCGCGGTGGCGCCGAATGTCGATCTTGTCGATTGTCAGCAGGCCGCCGAACGCAGTGCGCGGCAAGCCCGGACGGGTCTGTGGAAGCGCTCGCCTGTACTGAAAGCGGAGCAGATCGAGCGCTCGGGTTTCGCCATCGTCAGCGGGCGTGTGAGCAAGGTTCAGCGCAATCGTGGCGGAATCTGGATCGAGTTGCAGGACAAGCTTGTACTGCGTGTTGCACCCAATCTGCTGGATCGCTTCGATGGAAATGCCTTGCAAGCGCTGAAGGGCAGGCAGATAGAGGCCCGGGGCTGGGTGGTCGATCGTTCGCGAAGGGGCGGACTGAAAGCGGGTCAGGCTCGTTGGCTGTTGCCGCTGAGCGATCCTTCCATGTTGCAGACATCTCGCTAAAGAAAAATTGTAGACATTTTTTCTGTTGATTGTGAACAGTCGAGCCCTTGTGCGCCGTGGCTCTTGGCCCAAAGTCGTAGGGCAGGGCGCTTGACAGGGGTGACCGGGCAGTCTTGTGGGGACTTTGCGAGGCGCGTATCCTCGCTGACCAGTCTGTCCAACAGTAAAAAGCGGAATGCCAAAATGTCTGATCTGAAAACTGCCGCTCTCGAATATCACGCCAATCCTCGTCCAGGAAAGCTGAGTGTCGAGCTCACCAAGGCCACTGCTACCGCCCGCGACCTGTCGCTGGCCTACAGCCCCGGCGTAGCTGAACCAGTGCGCGAGATCGCCCGCGATCCTGAGCTGGCCTACAAGTACACCGGCAAGGGCAACCTGGTTGCAGTCATTTCCGATGGCACCGCGATTCTCGGTCTGGGTAACCTCGGCCCACTGGCTTCCAAGCCTGTGATGGAAGGTAAGGGCGTGCTGTTCAAGCGCTTCGCCGGCATCGACGTGTTCGACATCGAAGTCGACTCCGAAAGCCCGCAAGCCTTCATCGACACCGTAAAGCGCATTTCCATCACCTTCGGTGGCATCAACCTGGAAGACATCAAGGCTCCGGAGTGCTTCGAGATCGAACGTGCCCTGATCGAGCAGTGCGACATTCCGGTATTCCACGATGACCAGCATGGCACCGCGATCGTGACCGCTGCGGGCATGATCAACGCCCTGGAAATCGCCGGCAAAACCCTCGGCGAAGCCAAGATCGTCTGCCTGGGCGCAGGCGCTGCCGCCATCTCCTGCATGAAACTGCTGGTGAGCATGGGCGCCAAGGTCGAGAACATCTACATGATCGACCGTACCGGCGTGATCCACGCTGGCCGCGACGACCTGAACCAGTACAAGGCTGTGTTCGCTCACGCTACCGAGAAGCGCACCCTGGACGACGCCATCGAAGGCGCTGACGTATTCGTCGGCCTGTCGGGCCCGAATCTGCTGAGCGCCGAGCAACTCAAGCGCATGGCGGCCAACCCGATCGTCTTCGCCTGCTCCAACCCGGATCCGGAAATCTCCCCGGAACTGGCTCACGCCACCCGCAACGACGTGATCATGGCCACCGGCCGTTCGGACTACCCGAACCAGGTCAACAACGTATTGGGCTTCCCGTTCATTTTCCGTGGTGCCCTGGACGTTCGCGCCAAGCGCATCAACGAGGAAATGAAGATCGCTGCCGCCAACGCCCTGAAGGACCTGGCCAAGCTGCCGGTGCCGAAGGAAGTCTGCGCCGCCTACGGCGTCGACGCGCTGGAGTTCGGCCGTGAGTACATCATTCCGAAGCCGATGGACGCACGTCTGATCACCATCGTCTCCGACGCGGTGGCCAAGGCCGCCATCGAGACCGGTGTGGCGACCCTGCCGTATCCGAAGCACTATCCGCTGAAAAGCGTGGATGACGTGTTCAACGGCTAAGTCGTTGTAACGCTTCAAACGAAAGCCCTGGCTCGTGAGAGTCGGGGCTTTTTTGTGCCTGAGGGTTTTGTATTGGGGCCGGTTCATCCACTGTAACTCCCTCAAGCAATAAAAAGCCCCGCACTTCTCACGAAGGCGGGGCTCTTTAGCGGATCCGGATCAGAACAAATCGATCGGCGCCTGTTCATCCGCCGGCAGCGGGCTGCCCGGCACGGCGCCGTTGCCGATCTCGTTGACCGACGGCGGCGTGTCTTCGGCCTTGAACAGTTCGAAGTAGGCGCCAGGAGTGCTCGGTGAAGCTGCACGGCCGCTGACCGGGTCTACCCGCAGGCTGAGGATGCCTTCCGGCTCCGGCTGGACATGCGGTGGCTTGTCCTTGAGTGCCGCGCTCATGTAGTTCATCCAGATCGGCAGTGCCACGGTGCCGCCGAATTCCCGTCGACCGAGGCTTTCCGGCTGATCGAAACCGGTCCACACGGTGGTCACGTAATCGGCGTTGTAACCGGAGAACCAGGCATCCTTGGATTCGTTGGTGGTACCGGTTTTACCCGCGATGTCGCTGCGGCCCATGGCCAGTGCACGACGGCCGGTACCGAGCTTGATCACGTCCTGCAACATGCTGTTGAGGATGTAGGTGGTGCGGCCATCGACGATGCGCTCGGCGACTGCCGGTGCTTGCGGCACAGCGGCGCTGCCCGGTGCTTCACCCGGAACCGGTGCTGCGTCGACGGTGATCGATTGGGTCGCCGGTGCCGCGATGCCGTCGGTGGCCGCGCCGCCCTGCGGTACGGTCGGCGGGTTGGCGACGAACAGCGTTTCGCCGTTGCGGCTTTCGATCTTGTCGATGATGTACGGGGTGATCTTGTAGCCACCGTTGGCGAAGGTGCTCCAGCCGGTGGCGATTTCCATCGGAGTCAGGGTCGCGGTGCCCAGCGCCAGGGACAGGTTTGGCGGCAGGTCCTGCTTGTTGAAACCGAAACGGGTGATGTAGTCGATGGTCTTGCCTACGCCCATGGCTTGCAACAGACGGATCGAAACCAGGTTGCGCGACTTGTACAGGGCCTCGCGCAGGCGGATCGGGCCGAGGAAGGTATTGGTGTCGTTCTTCGGACGCCAGACCTTGTCCAGGTACTCGTCGACGAACACGATCGGTGCGTCATTGACCAGGCTGGCAGCGGTATAGCCGTTATCCAGTGCGGCGCTGTAGACGAAGGGCTTGAAGCTCGACCCCGGCTGGCGCTTGGCCTGCAATGCCCGGTTGTAATTGCTCTGCTCGAACGCAAAGCCGCCAACCAGCGAGCGGATTGCTCCGTTCTGCGGGTCCAGCGATACCAGTGCGCCCTGGGCCTGCGGAATCTGGCTGAACTTCAGCGAATTGTTCGGCTGGCGCTGTACGCGCACCAGGTCGCCGACCTGCGCGACATCCGATGGCTGACGCGGTGCGGCGCCCATGCTGTTGGTATTGAGGAACGGACGGGCCCATTTCATGGTGTCCCAGGCCACGTGCTCTTCACCGGTGCGGGTCAGCACTTGCAGGCCGTTCTTGTCGACCTGGGTGACGATGGCCGGTTCGAGGCTGCTGATGGTGCGTTGTTTGGTCAATTCGACGGCCCAGGCTTCACGGGTCTTGCCTGGCAGGCGCGATTCGGGACCACGGTAGCCGTGACGCTGGTCGTAAGTCATCAAGCCTTCGTGCAGCGCGGTATTGGCCATTTCCTGCAGGTTGCTTGGCACCGTAGTGGTGACGCGGAAACCTTCGGTATAGGCGTCGCTGCCGTAGCGGCCGACCATTTCGGCACGGGCCATCTCGGCGATGTACGGCGCGTTCACTTCCGGAGTCGGTACGTGATAGCTGGCATTCAGCGGTTCGTTGATCGCGGCGGTGTAGTCGGCTTCGGTGATCTTGCCGAGTTTGTACATGCGCCCGAGGATCCAGTCGCGACGCTCCTTGCTGCGAGCGGGGTTGGCCAGCGGGTTGAAGCGCGACGGGGCTTTCGGCAGGCCGGCGATCATCGCCATCTGCGCCAGGCTGACCTCGCGGATCGACTTGCCGTAATACACCTGCGCCGCCGCCTCGATGCCGTAGGCGCGGTTGCCCAGATAGATCTTGTTCACGTACAGCTCGAGGATCTCGTCCTTGGTCAGCTGCCGCTCGATCTGCAGGGCCAGGAGGATTTCAGTCGCCTTGCGCGAGAAGCTGCGTTCGCTGGTCAGGAAGAAGTTCTTCGCTACCTGCATGGTGATGGTGCTGCCGCCGGACTGAATGTGCCCGCTCTTGACCAGTTGGGTCGCGGCACGCATCAGGCTGCTCGGATCGACGCCATAGTGGTTGGCGAAATTGTCGTCTTCAGCACTTAGTAACGCATTGATGAAATTGGGGGGAATGTCGGCGAAACGGATTGGTGTGCGGCGCATTTCGCCAAATTCTGCGATCAACTTGTTGTCGCTGCTGTACACCCGGAGCGGAATCTGCAACTGAATGCTTCTCAGCGCCTCCACAGATGGCAAACCCGGACTAAGGTAAAGAAATGCGCCGCTGAGAACTAAAAGCAGTCCGCAGAAAACGGCGACGATGGACCAACCGAAGAATTTCAGCAGACGAATCAAGGCTTTTGAACATCCAGGGCAAAGAATGAATTTGGCGCCAGGGTTCCGGGAACACACAGAACGGCCCGCGCTGGCGGTACAAAGCGGAAAAAATCGCTGGGCATTATAAGCACTTTTCCGCTGGGGGCGTCATTTGCGCTTCTGTCAAGACGGGGCGAGGGAACGCAATGCGCATTACAGAGTCCGTAACTCACGGAAAGTCATAGGGAATTGGTAGTGCTAGGACTCTTCAATAAAAAGACCAATACGTTGCTGGGGATCGATATCAGCTCCACTTCGGTGAAGTTGCTGGAGCTCAGTCGCCAGGGCGAGCGCTACCGAGTCGAGGCGTACGCGGTGGAGCCGTTGCCGGCCAATGCCGTGGTCGAGAAGAACATCGCCGAGCTCGAGGGCGTCGGGCATGCCCTGTCCCGGGTGCTGATCAAGGCGCGCACCGGGCTGAAATCCGTGGCAGTGGCGGTGGCCGGCTCTGCGGTGATCACCAAGGTCATCGAGATGGATGCCGGCCTGTCCGAGGACGAGCTGGAAAACCAGCTCAGGATCGAGGCCGACCAGTACATTCCCTATCCGCTGGACGAAGTGGCCATCGATTTCGAAGTCCAGGGCGTTTCGCCGCGCAACCCCGAGCGGGTCAATGTGCTGCTGGCCGCCTGTCGCAAGGAAAACGTCGAGGTCCGTGAGGCGGCCCTGGCCCTGGCGGGTCTGACTGCGAGGGTGGTGGACGTCGAGGCTTATGCGCTGGAGCGCTCGTTCGGCCTGCTGGCCACGCACCTGGCAACCTCGCAGGAGCGCCTCACCGTCGCGGTGGTCGACATCGGCGCCACCATGACCACCCTCAGCGTCCTGCATAACGGGCGGATCATCTATACCCGCGAACAACTCTTCGGCGGTCGCCAGCTGACCGAGGAGATCCAGCGTCGATATGGCCTGACCCTCGAGCAGGCCGGGCTGGCCAAGAAGCAGGGCGGCCTGCCGGACGATTACGTCAGCGAAGTCCTGCAGCCATTTCGCGAGGCGCTGGTGCAGCAGGTTTCGCGCTCCCTGCAATTCTTCTTCGCTTCCGGTCAGTACAACGCGGTCGATCACATAATGCTGGCCGGCGGCACGGCTTCGGTGCCTGGTCTGGACCGCTTGATCGAAGAGCGCCTGGGCACGCCGACCCAGGTTGCCAATCCGTTTTCCGACATGGCCTTGAGCAGCAAGGTCAACGCCGGGGCACTGGCCAGTGACGCGCCGGCCCTGATGATTGCCTGCGGGCTCGCGCTCAGGAGTTTCGACTGATGGCGCGGATCAACCTTCTCCCCTGGCGCGAGGAGCGCCGCGAAGAACGGCGCAAACGCTTTCTGCTGGCCCTGACCGGGGTGGTGGTCGGCTCGATCGGTGCTCTTTTCATTGCTGCGCAGGTGTTCAGTATGGCCATCGAGCATCAACAGGCTCGTAACGACTACCTCGGCAAACAGATCGCTGTGATCGATGAGCGGATCAAGCAGATCAGCGAACTGAAGGCGCGTCGTCAGCAACTGGTGGAACGCATGCGCATCATCCAGGACCTGCAGGGTAACCGGCAGGTCAGCGGGCGGATTTTCGATCAACTGGCGCGTACCCTGCCTGACGGTGTGTATTTCACCAGCGTGAAAATGGTCGGCAAGACCCTGTCGATCAGTGGTGCGGCGGAATCGAACAATCGGGTATCGGACCTGATGCGCAACCTTGAAGCGTCCGACTGGTTCGATGCGCCGACCCTGAATGAAGTCAAGGCGACCACGGCAGGGCAGCTGGATCAGGCCAACGTTTTCCAGTTGACAGTTCATCAGACCCGGCCGAAGAACCTGGAGGACGAGCCATGAAACCGTCCGAATGGCTGGCCAGCCTGCGCAATATCGATTTCAACGATCTGGACACCAGCAACATCGGCTCGTGGCCGCCGGAAGTGAAAGGCCTTGCCGGGGCGCTGCTGATGATTCTGGTGCTGGCGCTGGGTTACAACTTCTTCATCAGTGACATGGAAAGCGGGCTCGAAACCAAACGTACGGAAGAAGTCACGCTCAAGGAACAGTTCGCCAGCAAGGCGCGCATGGCGGCCAACCTGGAGCTTTACACGCAGCAGATGCGCGAGATGGAGAACTCGTTCGGTGTGCTGCTGCGACAATTGCCCAGCGATACCGAAGTGCCCGGGTTGCTGGAGGATATCACCCGCACCGGACTGGGCAGCGGTCTTGAATTCGAAGAGATCAAACTGTTGCCCGAGGTGACGCAGCAGTTCTACATCGAGCTGCCGATCCAGATCACCGTTACCGGGGCCTACCATGACCTCGCCACCTTCGTCAGCGGTGTGGCGGGTCTGCCGCGGATCGTGACCCTGCATGATTTCGAACTGGCGCCGGCCAACCCTGAGGGCGGGACGAAGCTGCGCATGAGCATCCTCGCCAAGACTTACCGCTACAACGACAAGGGGCTGCAGAAATGAGCCCGATCCGATTCCTTCTATTGTCGACATTGACCCTGGGCTTGTGCGGTTGCGGCGACAGTGACTTCAGCGATC
Source organism: Pseudomonas sp. KCJK9016 (assembly GCF_046231795.1). Taxonomy (NCBI): domain Bacteria; kingdom Pseudomonadati; phylum Pseudomonadota; class Gammaproteobacteria; order Pseudomonadales; family Pseudomonadaceae; genus Pseudomonas; species Pseudomonas sp. KCJK9016. The sequence goes on from NZ_JBJJMM010000001.1 coordinate 44,844, forward strand.
TCGATGCCTATATGAATGAGGTGCGCCTGCGGCCGCCAGGCAAGATCGAGCCGACACCGACCTTTCGTTCCTACCCGACGTTCACCTACAGCGCAGCAAATCTGCGCAGTCCGTTCTCGCGTCAGGTTCGGGTCGATCTGGCCGGGCAGCAGCACGGTTCACGTAACGTCAAACCCGATCCGAACCGGGTCAGGCAATACCTCGAAGGTTTCAACATCGAGCAGTTCGAGATGGTCGGCACGATTGCCAATGCCTCCGGCTTCTATGCGCTGTTGCGCGGTGCGGGCGGGGTGCATCGGCTGAAAGTCGGCGATTACCTGGGGCGCAACGAGGGGCGGATCGTCGCCATCAGCGCCTCCCAGGTCGATGTGATCGAGATCGTTCCCGATGGCGAAGGCGCCTGGCTGGAGCGGCCGCGCACCATTCCTTTGAAAGAGCACTCATAGTGGAAGTCGAACAATGAACAGGATTTTCTCCACCCTCGGTTTTTCGCTATGGATAGCGCTGTTGTCGCCGATGGTTGAAGCGGCCAACCTGAAGATGCTGGACGTGGCGGCGTTGCCGGGGGATCGCGTCGAGTTGAAGCTGTCGTTCGACGGCCCGCCGCCGCAACCCAAGGGTTACACCACCGACTCGCCGGCGCGGATCGCCCTTGACCTGCCGGGAGTGGCCAGCCAGCTTGCGAGCAAGACCCGCGACCTTGGCAGCGGCAACGCGCGCTCCGCCACGGTGGTCGAGGCCAACGACCGTACCCGATTGATCATCAATCTGACGCAACTGGCACCCTATGACGCCCGGGTCGAGGGCAACACGCTGTTCGTGGTGGTCGGACAAGGTGCCAGGGCCACTGCGCCGCGACCCGCCGCGAAGACGCCGCGTGCCACGCCGGTCGCGGCGCCGGCGCGGGCTTACGCGCCAGTCGCCAGGGCCATCCGTGGTGTGGACTTCCAGCGCGGTACTGCAGGCGAGGGCAACGTCGTCATCGACCTGTCCGATCCGGCCATCGCGCCGGACATCCAGGAGCATGACGGCAAGATCATTCTCAACTTTGCCCGTACCCAGTTGCCGGAACCGTTGCGGGTGCGTCTCGACGTCAAGGATTTCGCCACCCCGGTGCAGTTCGTCAACGCCGCCGTCAGCGGGGATCGGGCGATCATTACCGTCGAGCCTGGCGGCACGTTCGACTATTCCACCTACCAGACCGACAACAAGCTGACCGTGAGTATCCGGCCACTGACCATCGACGATCTGCAAAAACGCAACGCCGACCGCAACAACTACAGTGGTGAGAAACTGTCCCTCAACTTTCAGGACATCGACGTGCGTTCGGTGCTGCAGCTGATCGCGGACTTCACCAACCTCAACCTGGTGGCCAGCGACACGGTTCAGGGCGGGATCACCTTGCGCCTGCAAAACGTGCCGTGGGATCAGGCGCTGGATCTGGTGCTCAAGACCAAAGGACTGGACAAGCGCAAGGTGGGCAATGTGTTGCTTGTGGCACCGGCAGATGAAATTGCCGCTCGCGAACGGCAGGAGCTGGAGTCGCAGAAGCAGATCGCCGAGCTGGCGCCACTGCGTCGTGAACTGCTGCAGGTGAACTACGCCAAGGCAGCGGACATTGCCAAACTGTTCCAGTCGGTCACCAGCGCCGAGGCCAATGTCGACGAGCGGGGCTCGATCACCGTCGATGAGCGCACCAACAACATCATTGCCTATCAGACCCAGGATCGCCTGGACGAGCTGCGGCGGATCGTGGCGCAGCTGGACATTCCGGTGCGCCAGGTGATGATCGAGGCGCGGATCGTCGAGGCCAACGTCGATTATGACAAGAGCCTGGGCGTGCGCTGGGGCGGTTCGATCCAGAACAAGGGCAACTGGAACACTTCCGGGGTGAGCAATGGTTCGTCGACCACCATCGGTACACCGGGCAGCACCAGTACCAACTCGCCGTTCGTCGACATGGGCACGGTCAACAACACCTCCGGGATCGGCATCGCCTTCATCACCGACAACGTCCTGCTGGATCTCGAGCTGACGGCGATGGAGAAGACCGGCAACGGTGAAATCGTCTCGCAGCCCAAGGTGGTCACCTCCGACAAGGAGACAGCGAAGATCCTCAAGGGCACCGAGATCCCGTATCAGGAGGCCAGCTCCAGTGGCGCCACGTCGGTGTCCTTCAAGGAGGCCTCGCTGTCGCTGGAAGTCACGCCGCAGATCACGCCGGACAACCGCATCATCATGGAGGTGAAGGTCACCAAGGACGAGCCGGATTACCTGAACAAGGTGCAGGATGTGCCGCCGATCAAGAAAAACGAGGTCAATGCCAAGGTGCTGGTGAACGACGGCGAGACCATCGTGATTGGCGGGGTTTTCTCAAATACTCAAAGCAAGGTCGTAGATAAGGTGCCATTTCTTGGCGATGTGCCGTATCTTGGCCGCCTTTTCCGGCGTGATGTGGTTTCGGAGAAAAAATCCGAGCTGCTGGTATTCCTCACTCCGCGTATCATGAATAACCAGGCGATTGCTGTGAGTCGTTGATTCTGTGCGAAATTTGATTCTTGTAGGACCGATGGGCGCTGGGAAAAGCACCATCGGCCGATTACTGGCCAAAGAGCTGCGCCTGCCGTTCAAGGATTCCGACAAGGAAATTGAACTGCGTACGGGCGCCAATATTCCGTGGATCTTCGACAAGGAAGGCGAGCCCGGTTTTCGTGATCGAGAACAGGCGATGATTGCCGAGCTGTGCGCGTTTGACGGTGTTGTGCTGGCAACCGGCGGCGGCGCGGTGATGCGCGATGCCAACCGCAAGGCGCTGCACGAAGGCGGGCGGGTGGTATACCTGCATGCCTCCGTCGAGCAGCAGGTCGGTCGCACCTCCCGCGATCGCAACCGCCCGCTGTTGCGCACGGCCAATCCCGAAAAGACGCTGCGCGATCTGCTGGCGATCCGTGATCCGCTCTATCGGGAAATCGCCGATCTGGTGGTGGAAACCGACGAGCGGCCACCGCGCATGGTGGTACTCGACATTCTTGACCGCCTGGCACAGCTTCCGCCCCGTTAAAGCCTCGCCGGAAATGCGCTATCCTCGGCGTCCTGTCGAGGGTTGTGGCGGATCGCACGCAAGCGGCGTCACACCCTCAAGACCGGGGACATCCGATAATTCAAGGCAGGACGCCTGCTTCCATCTTCACTGTGGGGACACATGCAGACACTCAAGGTCGATCTAGGCGAGCGCAGCTACCCGATTCATATTGGCGAAGGCCTGTTGGATCAGCCTGAACTGCTGGCTCCGCACATCCACGGGCGGCAAGTGGCAATCATCTCCAACGAGACCGTTGCGCCGCTCTATCTCGAGCGTCTGACCCGCAGCCTGGCGCAGTACTCGGTGATTTCCGTGGTACTGCCTGACGGCGAAGCCTTCAAGAACTGGGAAACCCTGCAATTGATCTTCGACGGTCTGCTGACCGCTCGTCATGATCGTCGCACCACAGTGATCGCCCTGGGGGGCGGTGTGATCGGTGACATGGCCGGATTTGCGGCCGCCTGCTACCAGCGCGGTGTCGATTTCATCCAGATTCCTACCACGCTGCTGTCCCAGGTCGATTCGTCGGTGGGCGGCAAGACCGGGATCAACCATCCGCTGGGCAAGAACATGGTCGGCGCCTTCTACCAGCCGAACGTGGTGTTGATCGATACGGCATCCCTGAAAACCCTGCCAGAGCGAGAATTGTCGGCGGGCCTTGCCGAGGTCATCAAGTACGGTCTGATCTGCGACGAACCGTTCCTGAGCTGGCTCGAAGACAACATCGACGCCCTGCGTGCGCTGGACCAGAAAGCCCTGACGTATGCCATCGAGCGCTCCTGCGCTGCCAAGGCTGCGGTGGTCGGTGCCGATGAAAAGGAAACCGGTGTGCGCGCCACGCTCAATCTCGGCCACACCTTCGGCCACGCCATCGAGACCCACATGGGCTATGGTGTCTGGTTGCACGGTGAAGCGGTCGCTGCTGGCACCGTAATGGCGCTGGACATGTCAGCGCGTCTCGGCTGGATCAGCGAGCAGGAGCGTGATCGTGGCATTCGTCTGTTCCAGCGGGCCGGCCTGCCGGTCATTCCGCCGGAAGAAATGACCGAGGCCGATTTTCTCGAACACATGGCAATTGATAAAAAAGTGATCGACGGTCGTTTGCGCCTGGTGCTGCTGCGCCGGATGGGCGAAGCGGTGGTGACCGACGATTATCCGAAAGAGGTTCTACAGGCCACGCTGGGAGCGGACTACCGCGCTCTGGCTCAGCTTAAAGGTTAATAAGATTCCGATGACTAGTTTGCATGCCGACGAGGCGTTTCTCGGCCATTTTCAGTTAAGTCACGACCCTTTCGCTCCACGGGTCCCGGGCTTCAAGTTTTTTCCGGCCCAGCGCAAACCCGTGCTGGGGCAACTGCATCATCTGGCGCGTTACAGCCAGTTGCTGCTGGTGGTCACCGGCCCTCAGGGCAGCGGCAAGACGCTGTTGCGCCAGGCACTGGTGGCCAGTACCAACAAACAGTCGGTTCAAAGTGTCGTCGTCTCCGCCCGTGGCGCCGGCGATGCGGCCGGTGTGCTGCGTCAGGTCGCCCAGGGACTGGACGTTGCCCAGGCCGAGGTCGGGGCGATTCTCGATCAGGTCGTACAGCTGGCGCTGACCGGCCAGGAAGTCTATCTGCTGGTGGATGACGCCGAGCAGCTCGACGAGTCTGCGCTCGAAGCCCTGATGGCGCTGGGCGCCGGCGCGCCGGAAGGTCGCCCGCATGTGTTCCTGTTCGGCGAATCGTCGCTGATAGCTCAACTTGAGGCGCTGCACCTTGAGGAAGAGCGCTTTCACGTCATCGAATTGCAGCCGTACACCGAAGAGGAAACCCGCGAATACCTCGATCAGCGGCTGGAAGGCGCCGGTCGGGGTGTCGAACTTTTCACCGCGGATCAGATCTCTGATATTCACGAAAGCTCCGAGGGCTGGCCCGGCAACATCAACCAGGTCGCCCGCGATGCACTGATCGAAGTCATGATTGCCAGCCGCTCTGCGGTGAAGCGTCCAAGTATGGGGTTCAACATGCCGAAGAAACACGTATTGGCGATTTCCGCCGTCGTCGTGGTGGCGGTCGCTGCCGCCTGGCTGATGCCCGGTCGCAACAAGGCGCCGACCGCCGGGGCGCCGGCCAATGAACAGGCTCAGCTGCCGCTGGGACAGGGCGGTGCGCCGAACGTGGAGTTCGCCGGTAACACCCAGCCGATGCCGTTGCCGCTGGTCGGCAATTCGCAACCGGTGATGCGCAAGCCATTGGCCGAAGCGGCGGGCGGGATTACCGAGGGTGACGATGGCGTGCCGCTGGAAGGTTCGAGCAATACGCCGCCGACCGTAACCACTACCGCGCCACCAGCCGGTGTGCCTGCCGGCCCTGCGCCAACACCGGTTCCGGTCCCTGCGGCCAAGCCGACGCCGGCACCGACCCAGGTTGCCACGGCCAAGCCAGCGCCTGCTCCGGCTGCGCCAGTCGCCAAGCCAGCCCCGGCGCCTGCCAAGCCTGTGGCTGCGGCCAAACCGGTCGAGAAAGCCGCCGAGAAGCCGGTTACTGTCGCCAAGGCCGCCGGTGGCAGCTGGTACGCAGGTCAAGCCCCGGGCAACTACGTGGTACAGATCCTCGGCACCAGCTCCGAAGCGGCAGCGCAAAGCTTCGTCAAGGAGCAGGGCGGCGAGTACCGCTACTTCAAGAAAGTCCTCAACGGCAAGCCGCTTTACGTGATCACCTATGGCAGCTTTGCCAACCGTGATGCGGCCGTTTCTGCCATCAAGGCCTTGCCAGCGAAGGTTCAGGCTGGTAAACCTTGGCCTCGCACTGTCGCCAGCGTCCAACAGGAACTGGCAACAACTCGCTGAAGATTCGGCGGCCTTACCCAGGCCGCCTCTCCAAGCACCTCAAAATTTCTACAAGTGCGCGCTTCCTTTCAGGTCGCGTGCCTTGTGGTGTCTGCGTCACAGTAGTCTTTGAGTCGTTGCGGTCAGAATTAAAAAAGTTTTGACTAGCACAGCAGATCGCTTTAAACCTTTCACAAATGCGACATGGATTTGCGACATTTCGTCGTCAAATTTGTGAGCGTCTGTGTCGCTGTGTACAATGACCACCCTTTTGCCCCCGCAAAGCCGGCGTACGTTCGGCGCGAGATGCAAGTGGTTGAATTGAAAAGAAATTTGCCTCGAAAAGAGGCAGCCTGGTGAGAAAGTGTCTATGAAAGCAGGTCTGTACCAACCAGATGAATTCAAGGATAACTGCGGTTTCGGCCTGATAGCCCATATGCAGGGCGAACCCAGTCATACCCTATTGCAAACGGCCATCGAGGCCCTGACCTGCATGACCCACCGCGGTGGGATTAATGCCGACGGCAAGACCGGTGACGGTTGCGGTCTGCTGATTCAAAAACCCGACGCCTTCCTGCGTGCCATTGCCCAGGAAGCCTTCAGCGTCGAGCTGCCCAGGCAATATGCCGTGGGCATGGTCTTCTTCAACCAGGATCCTGCCAAGGCCGAAGCCGCTCGCGAGAACATGAACCGCGAGATCCTCGCTGAAGGCCTGCAGCTGATCGGTTGGCGCAAAGTGCCGATCGACACCAGCGTCCTCGGTCGTCTCGCCCTTGAGCGCCTGCCGCAGATCGAGCAGGTGTACATCGGCGGCGAAGGCCTGAGCGATCAGGACATGGCGGTCAAGCTGTTCAGTGCCCGTCGTCGTTCGTCGGTGGCCAACGCCGCTGATACCGACCACTACATCTGCAGCTTTTCCCACAAGACCATCATCTATAAAGGCCTGATGATGCCGGCCGACCTGGCCGCGTTTTATCCGGACCTGGGTGACGAGCGCCTGCAAACCGCGATCTGCGTGTTCCACCAGCGCTTCTCCACCAACACCCTGCCGAAATGGCCGCTGGCCCAGCCATTCCGCTTCCTCGCCCACAACGGCGAGATCAACACCATCACCGGCAACCGCAACTGGGCCCAGGCCCGTCGCACCAAGTTCACCAACGATCTGATGGATCTGGAGGAGCTCGGCCCGCTGGTCAATCGTGTCGGTTCCGACTCCTCGAGCATGGACAACATGCTGGAGCTGATGGTCACCGGCGGCATCGACCTGTTCCGTGGCGTGCGGATGATCATTCCGCCGGCGTGGCAGAACGTCGAAACCATGGACCCGGATCTGCGTGCGTTCTACGAGTACAACTCGATGCACATGGAGCCGTGGGACGGTCCGGCCGGCGTGGTGATGACCGATGGTCGCTACGCGGTGTGCCTGCTCGACCGTAACGGTCTGCGCCCGGCGCGCTGGGTCACCACCACCAACGGTTTCATCACCGTCGCCTCGGAAATCGGCGTCTGGAACTACCAGCCGCAGGACGTGATCGCCAAGGGACGTGTCGGTCCTGGCCAGATCCTCGCCGTGGACACCGAAACCGGTCAGATCCTCGACACCGACGCGATCGACAACCGTCTGAAATCCCGTCATCCGTACAAGCAATGGCTGCGCAAGAATGCCCTGCGCATCCAGGCGACCATGGAAGACAACGATCACGGTTCGGCTTTCTACGACGTCGATCAGCTCAAGCAATACATGAAGATGTATCAGGTCACGTTCGAGGAGCGCGACCAGGTACTGCGTCCGCTTGGCGAGCAAGGCTACGAAGCCGTTGGCTCGATGGGCGACGACACGCCGATGGCCGTGCTGTCCCAGCGCGTGCGCACGCCGTACGACTATTTCCGTCAGCAGTTCGCGCAGGTCACCAACCCGCCGATCGACCCGCTGCGTGAAGCGATCGTGATGTCGCTGGAAATCTGCCTCGGTGCCGAGCGCAACATCTTCCAGGAATCGCCGGAGCACGCTTCGCGCGTGATCCTCAGCTCGCCAGTGATCTCGCCGGCCAAGTGGCGCTCGCTGATGAACCTCGACCGCCCGGGCTTCGAGCGGCAGATCATCGACCTCAACTACGACGAAAGCGTCGGTCTCGAAGCGGCTATCCGCAATGTCGCCGATCAGGCTGAAGAAGCCGTGCGTGCCGGTCGTACCCAGATCGTCCTGAGCGACCGCCATATCGCGCCGGGCAAACTGCCGATCCATGCTTCCCTGGCTACCGGCGCGGTGCATCACCGTCTGACCGAAAAAGGTCTGCGGTGCGACTCCAACATCCTGGTGGAAACCGCCACTGCACGCGATCCGCACCACTTCGCCGTGCTGATCGGTTTCGGTGCCTCGGCGGTCTATCCGTTCCTGGCCTACGAAGTGCTGGGCGATCTGATCCGTACCGGTGAAGTGCTGGGCGACCTCTACGAGGTGTTCAAGAACTACCGCAAAGGCATCACCAAGGGTCTGCTGAAGATCCTGTCGAAGATGGGCATCTCGACCATCGCGTCCTATCGCGGTGCTCAGCTGTTCGAAGCGATCGGTCTGTCCGAAGAAGTCTGCAACCTGAGTTTCAAAGGCGTGCCGAGCCGCATCAAGGGGGCGCGTTTCGTCGACATCGAAGCCGAGCAGAAAGCACTGGCTATCGAAGCCTGGAGCCCGCGCAAGCCGATCCAGCAAGGCGGTCTGCTGAAGTTCGTCCACGGTGGCGAATACCACGCGTACAACCCGGATGTGGTCAACACCCTGCAAGCCGCCGTGCAGCAGGGCGACTACGCCAAGTTCAAGGAATACACCTCGCTGGTGGACAACCGTCCGGTGTCGATGATCCGCGATCTGCTCAAGGTCAAGACCCTCGACAAGCCGCTGGACATCAGCGAAGTCGAACCGCTGGAATCGGTGCTCAAGCGCTTCGATTCCGCCGGTATCTCGTTGGGTGCCCTGTCGCCGGAAGCACACGAAGCCCTGGCCGAAGCCATGAACCGCCTCGGGGCGCGTTCCAACTCCGGCGAAGGTGGCGAGGACCCGGCGCGTTACGGCACCCTCAAGAGTTCGAAAATCAAACAGGTCGCGACCGGCCGCTTCGGGGTGACCCCGGAGTATCTGGTCAATGCCGAGGTGCTGCAGATCAAGGTCGCTCAGGGCGCCAAGCCGGGCGAGGGCGGGCAGTTGCCGGGTGGCAAGGTGAACGGCCTGATCGCCAGGCTGCGTTACGCAGTGCCGGGCGTGACCCTGATTTCGCCGCCGCCACATCACGATATCTACTCCATCGAGGACCTGTCGCAGCTGATCTTCGACCTGAAACAGGTCAACCCGCAGGCGCTGGTTTCGGTGAAACTCGTGGCTGAAGCGGGCGTCGGCACCATCGCTGCCGGTGTGGCCAAGGCCTATGCGGACTTGATCACCATCTCCGGCTACGACGGTGGCACCGGTGCTTCGCCACTGACCTCGATCAAATACGCCGGTGCACCGTGGGAACTCGGCCTGGCCGAAACCCACCAGACCCTGCGCGGCAACGACCTGCGCGGCAAGGTCCGGGTGCAGACCGACGGCGGCCTGAAAACCGGCCTCGACGTGATCAAGGCGGCGATCCTCGGTGCAGAGAGCTTCGGCTTCGGTACCGCACCGATGATCGCGCTGGGCTGCAAATACCTGCGCATCTGCCACCTCAACAACTGCGCCACCGGTGTTGCGACCCAGAACGAGAAGCTGCGCAAGGATCACTACATCGGCACCGTCGACATGGTGGTGAACTTCTTCACCTACGTCGCCGAGGAAACCCGTGAGTGGCTTGCCAGGCTGGGCGTGCGTTCCCTCGAAGAGCTGATCGGTCGTACCGATCTGCTGGAAGTGATCGAAGGCCAGACCGCCAAGCAACATCACCTGGATCTGACCCCGCTGCTGGGCAGCGATCACATCCCGGCAGACAAGCCGCAGTTCTGCGGCGTCGAGCGCAACCCGCCGTTCGACCAAGGCCTGTTGGCCGAGAAGATGGTCGAGATGGCATCGTCGGCAATCAACGATCTGAGCGGCGCCGAGTTCGACCTGGACATCTGCAACTGCGACCGTTCGATTGGTGCGCGGATTTCCGGCGAAATCGCCCGCAAACATGGCAACCAGGGGATGGCCAACGCGCCGATCACCTTCCGCTTCAAGGGCACGGCGGGCCAGAGCTTCGGCGTGTGGAACGCCGGTGGCCTGAACATGTACCTGGAAGGCGACGCCAACGACTACGTCGGCAAGGGCATGACCGGCGGCAAACTGGTCATCGTGCCGCCTAAAGGCAGCGTTTATCAGACTCAGAACAGCGCCATCATCGGCAACACCTGCCTTTACGGCGCCACGGGCGGCAAGCTGTTCGCCGCCGGCACCGCAGGCGAGCGTTTTGCCGTGCGCAACTCCGGTGCCCACACGGTCGTGGAAGGCACTGGCGATCACTGCTGCGAGTACATGACCGGTGGTTTCGTCTGCGTACTGGGCAAGACTGGTTACAACTTCGGCTCTGGCATGACCGGCGGTTTCGCCTACGTGCTCGACCAGGACAACACCTTCGTTGACCGGGTCAACCACGAACTGGTGGAAATCCAGCGGATCAGCGGCGAGGCGATGGAAGCCTATCGCAGCCACCTGCAGAACGTGCTGAACGAGTACGTCGCGGAAACCGACAGCGAGTGGGGGCGTGAACTCGCCGAGAACCTCGATGACTACCTGCGTCGTTTCTGGCTGGTCAAGCCGAAGGCTGCCAACCTGAAGTCGTTGCTTTCCAGCACCCGTGCCAACCCGCAGTGATATGCGCCTGAAGAGTTTGATGAGGTTTTAACAATGGCTGAACGTCTGAATAACGACTTCCAGTTCATCGATGTCGGGCGCAAGGATCCGAAGAAGAAACTGTTGCGTCAACGCAAGAAAGAGTTCGTGGAAATCTACGAACCGTTCAAACCCCAGCAGTCGGCCGACCAGGCCCACCGCTGCCTGGGTTGCGGCAACCCGTATTGCGAATGGAAGTGCCCGGTGCACAACTTCATTCCGAACTGGCTGAAGCTGGTGGCCGAGGGCAACATCCTCCAGGCCGCCGAACTGTCGCACCAGACCAACACCCTGCCGGAAGTCTGCGGCCGGGTCTGCCCGCAGGATCGTCTGTGCGAGGGTGCGTGCACCCTCAACGACGGCTTCGGCGCAGTGACCATCGGTTCGGTCGAGAAGTACATCACCGACACCGCGTTCGCCATGGGCTGGCGCCCGGACATGTCCAAGGTCAAACCGACCGGCAAGCGTGTCGCGATCATCGGTGCAGGCCCGGCGGGCCTCGGTTGTGCCGACGTGCTGGTGCGCGGCGGCGTGACCCCTGTGGTGTTCGACAAGAACCCGGAAATCGGCGGTCTGCTGACGTTCGGCATCCCCGAGTTCAAGCTCGAAAAGACCGTGCTGAGCAATCGCCGCGAAGTGTTCACCGGCATGGGCATCGAGTTCCGCCTCAACACCGAGGTCGGCAAGGACGTGACCATGGAGCAACTGCTCGCCGAATACGATGCGGTGTTCATGGGCATGGGCACCTACACCTACATGAAGGGCGGTTTTGCCGGTGAGGATCTGCCAGGCGTGTATGACGCGCTGGACTTCCTGATCGCCAACGTCAACCGCAACCTGGGCTTTGAAAAGTCGCCGGAAGATTTCGTCGACATGAAAGGCAAGAAGGTCGTGGTGCTGGGGGGCGGGGACACGGCGATGGACTGCAACCGCACGTCGATCCGCCAGGGCGCCAAGTCGGTGACCTGCGCCTATCGTCGTGACGAAGCGAACATGCCCGGCTCGCGCAAAGAGGTGAAGAACGCCAAGGAAGAGGGCGTGAAATTCCTCTACAACCGCCAGCCGATCGCCATCGTCGGCGAAGACAAGGTCGAAGGCGTGAAAGTGGTCGAGACCCGTCTCGGCGAACCGGACGCCCGTGGCCGTCGCAGCCCCGAGCCGATTCCGGGCTCCGAAGAGATCATCCCGGCCGACGCCGTGGTCATCGCGTTCGGTTTTCGCCCGAGCCCGGCGCCGTGGTTCGAACAGTTCGAGATCCAGACCGACAGCCAGGGTCGCGTCGTTGCGCCTGAGCAAGGTCAGTACAAGCACCAGACCAGCAACCCGAAAATCTTCGCCGGTGGCGACATGGTGCGCGGTTCCGACCTGGTGGTGACGGCGATCTTCGAAGGCCGCAATGCGGCGGAAGGGATCCTGGATTACCTGGGCGTCTAAGCCCGGATCCTGAGCCAAAAGCAATAACTCTGTGGGAGCGAGCTTGCTCGCGAAAGCGGCCTGTTAGTCAACTTCAATGTTGGATGTACAGGCCTATTCGCGAGCAAGCTCGCTCCCACAGTTGTTTCTCGCTGTTGCTGATGCCCCGTATTTATCGCGACAAATTGACCCGATAGACAAAAGGCTGACCTGCATCCGTGCCTTTTGCGTCGCGCTCTGAGAAAATGCCCGCACTTTTTTTCCGGATGCCGACATGACTGCCCTGAAGAACGACCGTTTCCTCCGCGCCCTGCTCAAGCAACCCGTAGACGTCACCCCGGTGTGGATGATGCGCCAGGCCGGCCGCTACCTGCCGGAATACCGCGCCAGCCGCGCCCAGGCCGGTGATTTCATGAGCCTGTGCATGAATCCGGAATTTGCCTGCGAAGTCACGCTGCAACCGCTGGACCGCTACCCGCAACTGGACGCGGCGATCCTGTTCTCCGACATCCTCACCATCCCCGATGCCATGGGCCAGGGCCTGTACTTCGAGACCGGTGAAGGTCCGCGCTTCAAGAAAGTCGTCAGCACCCTGGCCGACATCGAGGCCCTGCCGATCCCGGATCCGCAAAAAGACCTCGGCTACGTGATGGACGCGGTCAGTACCATCCGCCGCGAACTGAACGGTCGTGTGCCGCTGATCGGTTTCTCCGGCAGCCCGTGGACACTGGCTACCTACATGGTCGAAGGCGGCTCGTCGAAAGACTTCCGCAAGACCAAGGCGATGCTCTACGACAACCCGCAAGCCATGCACTTGCTGCTGGACAAGCTGGCGCAGTCGGTGACTGCGTACCTGAACGGCCAGATCCAGGCCGGCGCGCAAGCGGTGCAGATCTTCGATACCTGGGGCGGCAACCTGTCGGCGGCGGCGTATCAGGAATTCTCCCTGGCCTACATGAAGAAAATCGTCAGCGGCCTGATCCGCGAGCACGACGGTCGCAAGGTGCCGGTGATCCTGTTCACCAAGAACGGCGGTCTGTGGCTGGAAAGCATCGCCGACGCTGGCGCCGATGCACTGGGTCTGGACTGGACCTGCGACATCGGCAACGCCCGCGCCCGCGTCGGTGACAAGGTTGCCTTGCAAGGCAACATGGACCCTACCGTGCTCTACGCCAAGCCCGAAGCGATCCGTACTGAAGTGGGCCGCATCCTCGCCAGCTACGGCAAGGGCAGCGGCCATGTGTTCAACCTCGGCCATGGCATCACGCCGGAAGTCGACCCGGAACACGCTGGCGCGTTCCTGCGAGCGGTGCACGAGTTGTCGGCGCAATATCACGAGTGATCTTTGCCCTGCTCCAATGTTGGAAAACAAAAACGCCCGGCTTATGCCGGGCGTTTTTTATTGGGCGTGAATCAGGCTTTGACACCACTCAGCGGCGGCAACTTCGCGAGTTTCAGTGCCACCAACAGGGCGACCAGCAACAGCGTACCGATGAACAGCCCGATCCCGTTCCACCCGGCCAGGTGCCAGAACACCCCGCCCGCCGTCCCGGCGATGCTCGACCCGGCGTAATAGCTGAACAGGTAAAGCGACGAGGCCTGGCCCTTGGCCTTGAGCGCCCGGCGACCGATCCAGCTGCTGGCCACCGAGTGGGCGCCGAAGAAGCCGAAGGTGAAGATCAGCATGCCGACGATCACCAATGGCAGCGGTGTGAACATCGTCAGGGCGAGGCCGGCGAACATCAGGGCGATGATCGCCCACAGCACTTTGCGGCGGCCCAGTTTGTCGGCCAGTGAACCGATTTTCGCCGAGCTGTAGATGCCCGACAGATAGACCACCGAAAGCAGCCCCACAAACACCTGGTCCAGGTGATACGGCTCGGCCAGCAGGCGGTAGCCGATGTAGTTGAACAACGTGACGAACGCGCCCATCAGCACGAACGCCTCAAGGAACAGCAGCGGCAGGCCGGCATCGCGAAAGTGCATGGTAAAGCCGTCGAGCAGGCTGCGCGGATGCAGCGAGCGGGAGCGGAAGTTGCGCGACTCCGGCAGGATCTTCCAGAACACCGCCGCCGCGATCAACGCCAGACCGCCGATCACCATCATCGCCGTGTGCCAGCTGACGAAATCGATCAGTACACCGGTAATCAATCGCCCGCTCATCCCGCCAATCGCGTTGCCGCCGATGTACAGGCCCATCGCCAGACCGATGTGCTGCGGATGGATTTCCTCGCTCAGGTACGTCATCGCGACCGCCGCCAGCCCGCTCAGCGACAACCCGATCAGCGCACGCATGATCAGCACGCCGTGCCAGCTCGGCATCATCGAACTGGCGATGGTGCACAGGGCTGCGGCAAACAGCGCGGCGACCATCACCGGTTTGCGCCCGACCCGATCGGAAATCGGTCCGGTGATCAGCAGACCGAAGGCCAGCATGCCGGTGGCCACCGACAGGATCAGGCTGCTTTGCGCTGCGTTTATCGAATACTCCTGAGACAGCAGCGGCATCATCGGCTGCACGCAGTACAGCAGGGCGAACGTCGCGAAGCCACCGCTGAACAGCGCCAGCACCGTGCGCATGAACGCGGGCGTGCCTTTCTCGATGTAGATCTCTTGCAGTTCGGTCATCACATCATCCGCCGCAGCGGGCGGGACTTCATGGGCCAGTGGAGCGACGGCGGTTTTCACATCAGACCTCGGGGGGACGCGGGCAGGCAAGCAATGAAAAAATCATATAGCTGGCTAATGTTTCTATCCAATATATTGTTCGACCTGTTTGATAGCTTTTACGACTTAATGGGGTGTTCATGGAATTGCGTCACTTGCGCTACTTCATCGCCGTCGCCGAAGAACTGCACTTTGGCCGCGCCGCACAGGTGCTGGGCATCTCCCAGCCACCGCTGAGCCAGCAGATTCAGGCACTGGAACAGGAAGTCGGCGCCCGGCTTTTCGAACGTACCAATCGTCGGGTCGAGCTCAGTGAGGCTGGGCGGCTGTTTCTGGAAGAGGCGCGGCTGGCCCTCGCGCAAGTCGATAAGGCGGCGGATGTGGCTCGCCGCGCTCAACTCGGTGAACTGGGGGAGCTGAAGATCGGCTTTACCTCCTCGGCGCCGTTCAGCTCGACCATTCCCCAGGCGATATTCTCCTTCCGCCAACGCTTCCCCGCCGTGCACCTGAACCTGCGGGAGATGAGCAGCACCATGGTGGCTGATGCACTGGTGGACGAGTCGATCGAGGTCGGCATCATGCGCCCGCTCGGCCTGCCGGATTCGCTGAGTGTGGTCGAGCTGATGCGCGAGCCTCTGGTGGCGGTGCTCGGTTCCAAACACCCGCTGGCCCAAGGCAGCGAAGAAGGCTTGTATCTCTCGGCGCTGGCGCTGGAGCCGTTCGTGTTCTTCCCGCGCAGTTACGGCAGCGGTCTGTATTCGCAACTGATCAGTCTGGCCCGCGATGCCGGGTTCAGCCCGCACTTCGCCCAGGAGGCGGGGGAGGCAATGACCATCATCGGTCTGGTAGCGGCGGGACTGGGGGTGTCGGTACTGCCGGCGTCCTATCAGCGGATGCGCATCGACGGTGTGGTTTATCGACCGTTACTGGATCCTGAAGCAGTAACGGCGGTGTGGCTGGTACAGCGCAAGGATCAGAAATCGCCGATGGCCAAGGCCTTTGTCGAGTTGCTGACGCGCAAGGTCGAAGCCGGTTGATCAGGGCAGCCGCACCAGATCGCCCTTCAACGCCACCCGCGTCACAAACACCCCGGCCCGGCATTCGTACGTGTTCAGATCCTTGCGCACATGCTGGTCGTAGTAGCTGACAATATTGGTCACCGCATTGGCCCCGACGCGCTTGGCCTGTGCCTGCAGCGCAATCAGATTCGACTGCAACACCCACTCGCAGGAGTCGTGATCGCTCTTGTTGAAGCCGTTGGTCTTCAGATCGCTGACCACGCCGCGCTGCAATATCCGCTGAGTCCCCTGCGGGCCATTGCCGATCAGGTAGAACTTCACACTGCCATCCAGCCGTCCGGCGCGAATTGCATCCGACAGTACGGTTTCGAACGGCATGTACATCAGGTTTGTGGCGTGGCTGGTGCTGGGGAGCAGGCTGATAAGGGCGGCGGCGATCAGGGCTTTCGCTTGCATAGTCATCTCCTTGACGGTGAAAGAGAACTGCGAGTGCTCGACCGACCGGGCTCGCCGTTCCGGCAGGCGCTGTGCGATGGCCTGTTTGAGCGAGTGTAGATGGTCCATGCAGAGGTGCAGCGGAAGGCCGGCGTTCCCGAAAGGGGCTTGTGAGACTCTGAGGATCCTGGGCAACCAGCCATCGCAGAGCCAGGCAGGTGACAGGCGATGACAAGCCAACCTGTTTGTGAAAGGGCGCCGAAAGGCGCCCTTTGTCGTTTCCGGCGGTTACTGAACCGTCGCCAGATCACCCTTCAACGCAACACCGGCCATGATCGCGCCCGCATGGCATTCGTAGTTTTTCGCATCCTTGCGCTCGTTGCTCTTGTAGAAGCTGACGATGTTGGTCACGGCGTTGGCGCCGGCGTTTTTCGCCGCCTGGTGCAGGCTGATGATGGCCGATTGCACGACCCACTCGCAGGCTGCCTGGTCGGACTTGTTGAAGGCGTTGGTTTTCTTGTTGGTCACCGCACCCGGGCTGACGACAGTGACTTTGCCGGCAGGAGCGTTGCCCGCCAGATAGAACTTCACGCTGCCGTCGATCTTGCCGGTACGGGTCGCTTCGGCGACGGCCTTGTCGAAGGGCAGGTACACCGCCGTGTCACGGGCCTGGCTGACGGTCGGCAAGGCACAGATGAGCAGAGTGACGGCGAGTTGCTTGAAACGCATGGAGGTCTCCTTGACCTGGGTTAATTCGGTTGTGTCCAGCGGCGGAAGATCAGCGAGGTGTTGACCCCGCCGAACGCGAAGTTGTTGTTCATCACATACTCGTGATGCATCTGGCGAAACTCGCCGCGCAGGTAGTCGAGCTGGCCGCAGTGCGGATCGACTTCGTCGAGGTTGAGCGTGTGCACGTACAGGTCGCGGTTGAGCATTTCGATGCTGAACCAGGATTCCAGCGCACCGCAGGCGCCCAAAGTGTGGCCGAGGAAGCTCTTCTGCGAGCTGATCGGCATGTGTTCGCCGAACAGGCTGCTGGTGGCCAGGGTTTCGGCGATGTCACCCTGCTCGGTGGCCGTGCCGTGGCCGTTCACGTAACCGATGGCGTCTGGCGGGAGCCCCGCGTCTTCCAGCGCCAGCTCCATGGCCCGGCGCATCGTGATCTGTTCCGGACGGGTGGTGTGCTGGCCGTCGGCATTGCTGCCGAAGCCGACGATTTCGGCGTGGATGCGCGCGCCACGGGCGAGGGCATGTTCGAGCTCTTCGAGCACCAGCATGCCACCGCCTTCACCGATCACCAGGCCGTCACGGCCCTTGTCATAAGGACGTGGCGAGGTGTGCGGCGCATCGTTCTTCAGGCTGGTGGCGTACAGCGCGTCGAACACCATGGCCTCGGTCGGGCACAGCTCTTCGGCACCGCCGGCAAGCATCAGCGGCAGGCGACCGAATTTGATCGCCTCGTAGGCGTAACCGATGCCCTGGCTGCCGCTGGTGCAGGCGCTGGAGGTCGGGATCAGGCGGCCGGTGAGGCCGAAGAAGATGCTGATGTTCGCCGCCGTGGTGTGCGGCATCATCCGCACGTAGGAGTTGGCGTTCAGGCCTTCGGCCACCGAGTTGAGCAGCATGTTGCCGAATGCCTTGATCTCGTCGGTGCTGCCGGTGGACGAGCCGCAGGCAACGCCCATGCGCCCGTCCTTGATCGACTCGTCGTCGAGCAGGCCGGCATCGGCCAGTGCTTTTTCTGCTGCGCCGACGGCCAGCCGTGATACCCGGCCCATACTACGCAGTTGCTTGCGGGTCCAGTGCGCCGGCACCAGAAAATCATCGATCGGCCCGGCCAGTCGGGTGTTGAGCTCGCTGAAACGATCCCACTCGTCCATCCGGCGGATGCCGCTGCGGTTGGCCGCGAAGTTGCCGGCGATAGTGTCCCAGTCGCTGCCCAGCGAGGTGATGCCGGCCATGCCGGTGACGACAACACGCTTCATCAGCACAAGCCTCCGTTGACCGCCAGGACCTGGCGGGTGATGTACGACGCTTCAGCCGACATCAGGAAATTCACCGCACCGGCCACTTCTTCCGGGGTGCCCATGCGTTGTGCCGGGATCATCTTCATCAGTTCTTCCACCGGCACGTTCTCATCGAGCATGGCCGTGTCGATCAGGCCCGGCGCGACACAGTTCACCGTGATTTTGCGCTTGGCCAGTTCGATCGCCAATGCCTTCGCAGCGCCAATCACACCGGCCTTGGAAGCGCTGTAGTTGACCTGGCCACGGTTGCCGATCAGCCCCGAAACCGAGGTGATGCAAACAATGCGACCGGCGGCGCGGCGACGGATCATCGGCATCATCACCGGATGCAGGACGTTGTAGAAACCGTCGAGGTTGGTGCGCAATACCACGTCCCAATCGTCGTCGCTCAGGGCCGGAAACGCACCGTCGCGGGTCAGCCCGGCGTTCAGCACCACGCCGTAATAGGCGCCGTGAGTTTCGACGTCGGCTTCGAGGATGGCTTTGCAGGTTTCGCGGTCGGCCACGTCGAATTGCAGGATGCGCGCATGGCGGCCCAGGGCTTCGATTTCGGCTTTCACCGCTTGCGCTTCGGCCACGCCGCTGCGGCAATGCAGGACGATATCGTGGCCGGCCTGGGCCAGGCGCAATGCGATGGCGCGGCCGATGCCACGGCTGGAGCCGGTGACCAGTACGAATTCAGTCATCCTTCGACTCCTTCAATTGTTCAAGATATTGCGCTGCGTGCGGTGGGCGGAACACGTTCAGCCGGGCACTGGCTTCAATGCCGGGCGCCGTGATGTGGCATTCGAACACGCCCATGCCGTTGTCGTCTTCCAGCGAGCGGATGCCGTGAACGGTCAGCTCGCTGCCGACCGGAAACGCCTCGACATTGCATTCGAATTTGCGAGTGCCGAGCAGAAAACCCAACTCCACTGCGTTGCCTTTCTGCCTTGCATGGCAGCCGGCGAACGCAGCGACACTCTGGGCCATCAGCTCGACGCCGACCCACGCCGGCAGGCTGCCGTCGGGCAGGCTGAACAGGCCACCGGGTCTGACCGTCAGGGTGGTGTGGATCTGCTCGTCGTCGAAGCTGAGGATCCGGTCGATCAGAATCATGTCGCCAGCGTGGGGCAGCAATTCGGCGAGCGGCCAGTCAGTCATGGGGCGTCTCCGATAATCAGGCTGACGTTATTGCCACCGAAGGCAAACGAATTGCTCATCAGATAGCGGGGTGCAATGGACGCCAGGCGTTCGCTCGCGGTCACCCATTTCAGCGCGGGTATGTCCGGATCGGCCTGGCCGTCCCAGACATGTGGCGGCAAGGCGTGATCGGGGTTGTCGGCGCTCAGGCTCAGCCAGCAGAACGCGGCTTCCAGTGCACCGGCCGCGCCGAGGGTGTGGCCGGTCATCGGCTTGGTCGAGGAGCACGCCACGCCCTGCGGGAACAGGGTGGAAACGGCCAGACTCTCCATGGCGTCGTTGTGCTGGGTGGCGGTGCCGTGCAGGTTCAGGTAACTGATTTGTGAAGCTTGCAGTCGGGCGCGATCCAGCGCCTGTTGCATGGCCTGCAACGCGCCCCGACCGGACGGTTCCGGTGCGGAAATATGGTGTGCATCGGAGCTGGCACCGGCGCCCAGCAGGGCAATGGCCGGGCCGTCGTCGCGCTGTTTGCTCATCACGAACAGCACCGCTGCCTCGCCGATGTTGATGCCGTTGCGGTTGGCGGAAAACGGATTGCAGCGCTCGCCGGAGACCGCTTCCAGCGACGAAAAACCATTGAGCGTCAGTTTGCACAGGCTGTCGACGCCGCCGCACAGCACCGCGTCGCACAACCCCAGATCGAGCAGACGTCTGGCGCTCATCAAGGCCCGGGCGCTGGACGTGCACGCCGTGGAAATCACGTAGGCCGGGCCGCTCAGTTGCAGCCAGTCGGCGAGGAAGGTCGCCGGGGCGCCGAGTTCCTGTTGCAGGTAGTCGTAATCGGCCGGGAACTGTTGGTTGCGAATGTAATGCGCCAGACCCTGGCTGGCCTCGTCGATACCCGAAGTGCTGGTACCGAGCACCACGCCGATGCGGTCCGCGCCATAAGTCCGAATCGCAGCGTCGATGTCGTCGCGAATCTGCAACGCGGCTTCCAGCAGCAACTGATTGTTGCGGCTCTTGTGCGCCGCCATTTGCGGCGGGATGGGCGCCAGATCACCGCGCACGGCGGCTACCGGCAACTCGCGTTCCGGCACCCAGCCAGACTCGCGGCGCATGCCCGAGCAATCGCCGGCGAACAGGTGGCGTGCGACTTCTTGCTTGTTACGGCCCAGGGCGCAGATCACGCCGAGGGCGTTGAGGTAGGCGGTCATGGCGTCGATTCACCTAGGGGAGACACGCGATAGTGTGGGCCTTGGGGCAGATTCAATTCGAAGCTCGACGGTTGTGAATATCGGATGTCCCAGTGTGCCGGCAAGGTGCGTTGCCCGCCGCGCTGCTGCGCGGTGGGGTAATTGCGTGACAGCTCGCCGGCGGGCGTCAGGGCGAACAGCAGCGCGGCGAACAACTCCCGGGCTTCCGGATTGGGCGGCAACAGGCCGTCGGCCTGCCAGCGTCCGTCGATCAGTTGCTGACGGGCCTGGGGGATGCCCAATGGATCCATCATCGACCAGCGGATACCCGGTCCTTCACGCTGGATCACCAGCAGCCAGTCCTGACGCTGTCCGGCTTGCTGGCGCTCGATGTGCAGTTGCAGCGGCAAGGGCAGCGTCGGGTTATCCACAGGCAGCGGCGCCTGGCTGGCGCAGGCACCGAGCAGGCTGATGCAAGCCAGCAGAATAAGTCGTATCAATGCGGACAATGTGGGAGCGAGCCTGCTCGCGATGGCGTCTGCACATTCAGCACCGATGCAAGCTGATCTACCGCTTTCGCGAGCAGGCTCGCTCCCACAAGTAAAGTGCGACATCAGCAAGTTCCTTCCAGCGGTTTGCGCGCCACGACATTGACCAGGGTTTCTTCGCGCTCGCCAAACGGCTTCGGCTGGCGCAGGCCGAAACGCTCAAGCAGGCCGAAATCCTTCGCCCGGCTCCACCACAGGTACGGGTAGGAAACATTCCGTTCGCCGAACTCGAAGCCCTGCCGGCGGATCATTTCCAGATACTGCGCGGCACTTTTCTGCACATGCATCGGATGGCGGAACAACCAACGGATGACCCACGTATCAATGTAGGCCTCGGTGGACTCGGCGAACAGCAGATACCCCCCCGGCTTGAGCACCCGGTAGAACTCGGCCAGGGCTTTTTCCTGCTCCACCAGATGATGGAAGGTCTGGTGACAGAACAGCAGATCGACGCTCGCGTCCGGCACGTTCAGGGTCGCGCAATCGCTGCCGATCAGCTCGACGGCGAAACCCTGGCGCGCCGCCTCTGCGGCGCTCAGTTCCAGGCTGTGCGGGTCGGCATCGACGCCGATCAAACGCTGTGGGGCGAAAGTCTGGCGCAGGTGGCCGAAGGATTTTCCCTGGCCGCAGCCTGCATCCAGCAGCACCGGGTGGGCCGGCAGCGATTCGCTGAACAACCCGCGCAGATCATTGATCGCCACGCGCAACACATGATGTTGCCAGGTGTGGCTGCGCAGGAACCAGAAGCCGAAACGGGTTTCCTCGACGTAGCTGTCGCTCAAGTAATTCATGGGGCGTCCTTTGCACAGAGTTCGGAAATCGTCTTCAGCCGGCGGCGTGCTTCGCTGACGAACGGGTTGCGTTCATCCCAGGCATAACCGGCAAGGATGGAGCAGATCATGCGACGGATGTCCGGGGAGGCCTGCTCATGAAAAATCACGTCCTGAAAGGTGCCGGCGTACCAACCCTCGACGTAGGCGCGGAAGGTGTCGACGCCGCGTTTCAAGGGTTCGGCGAACTCGCTTTGCCAGTCCACGGTTTCGCCCTGCAACTGCCGGTGCAATACGCCAGCGGCCATGCTCGCCGAGCGCATGGCGATGGTCACGCCGGAAGAGAACACCGGATCGAGAAACTCCGCCGCATTGCCCAGCAGGGCAAAACCGCGACCGTGAAGGGTTTTGACGTTGGCCGCATAGCCGCCGAGAGTCCGCGCCGGAGTGTCCCACACGGCGTTGTTCAGCACCTTTGCCAGGCTCGGGGTTTCAGCGATGAAACCGCGCAGGCAGGCATCGAGGTCGGCATCGCGGCCTTCGAAATGTTCGGCAGCCGCCACTACACCCACCGAGCAGCGACCGTTGCTGAACGGAATCGTCCAGAACCAGACATCGCGATGCTGCGGATGGGTGGTGACGAGGATTTTCTCGCGGTCGAAGGCCGGGTGATCGATGTGATCTTCGATGTGGGTGAACACGGCCTGGCGCAGCGGGAAATTCGAGGGCGCTTCGAGATCCAGCAAGCGCGACAGTACGCGACCGTAGCCGCTGGCATCAAGAACGAAGCCGGCCTCGACACGGTACTCGCTGCCGTCCTCGCGGCGTACTTCGAGTAGCGGGCACGGGCGCTCGACATCGACGCTGACGATGGCATCGCCATAACGGATTTCCACACCCTGCAGCGTGGCTTGATCGGCCAGCAGTTTGTCGAAGTCGGCGCGTTGTACCTGGAAGGTGGTCGGTTTGCCGCCGCTGAACGTATCGCCGAAATCGAACGCGCTGTAGCGCTCGCCCCAGGCGAATGCTGCGCCGGTCTTGCGCTGGAATCCGGCGGCGTTCACCGCATCGAGCATGCCGGCTTCTTCGACGAAATCCAGGCAATGGCTGAGCAGGCTTTCGCCGATGGAAAACCGCGGGAAATGCTGACGCTCGATGACCAGCACATCGTGACCCTTGCGCTTGAGCAACGCGGCAGCGATGGCGCCGGAAGGGCCGGCGCCGATGATCACGACCTGACGGGATTCCATTTCAACGATTGGCACGCGAACTCCTGGGTGCGGCAATTGGGTTTTGCGATACGCGGTGCAGACCGATGAGGGCCGGCAACAGCGTCGCGATCAGCCCCATCAGCATCAGCGCAAAGTACAGCGCCGGGCTGATGAGCTGTTGTTGCAACAGCAGGTTGAGAAAAACGATTTCGCTCAAGCCGCGGATGTTCAGCAGCACGCTTTCGCGCCAGCGACTGGCGCCTTCGAACGAAGCACCGGCCCAGCCCAGGCCCAGCCAGTTGCCGAGCAGTTTGCTGGCGATCGGCAACAGCAGCAGCGCCGCCCATTGCACAGCACCGAGGCTGGCGAGGGCGCTGTGCACATCGATCTGCACGATGCCGAAGGTGAGGATCAGCGGAATCGCGATCCACGTCTGCAAACGGTTCATCCAGCGTGCCGGCAACGGCAGCACCAGCGGTACCTTCAGCGCGGCCATGCACAGCAGATAGCCGATGCCGAAAATCAGCGCATTGAGTTTGTAGTGTTCGGCCAGCACCAGCATCGCAAAAAAACCGAGGCTGTAAGTCAGTGGTCGGCGGATGCCGAACACCCTTAGCAGCAACGGCACACAGGCCAGCCCCAGCGGCAGCAACAGACTGCTCAGGTGCAGACTGCCCTGGGCGAGGCCGAACAGGGTCCAGCAGGTCAGGTCGATCAGGATCGCGGTCTGCACCAGACGCCGGGTTGCGGCGGGCGGATAGTCGATATACCGCAGGTACAGATACAGCACCGGGATCGCGGTGATGGCGAACACCAGACCGATGGCCAGCGAATTGATCCACGGTTGCGTCGGCAGCAGCCAGTACGCCGTCGCGAGACCGCAGACGAAGGGCACGGCGAAGCTCGGCAGGGCGATTTTCACACTCTGACGATCCAGACGCAGGTCGATCACGTCGCTGAGAATGTGTCCGAGCAACAGGGCGAAACCCAGGCTATAGAGGTTTTTCAGCCAAGCCGGCGCAATCAGATCGGCACCACTGAGCTGCCAGTCCGGCTCGATCCAGATATACATCAACAGCGGCAGCGCGAAGCTGGCCAGCAGCAACTGGCTGACAATCGGAATCAACCCGAAATGCCGGCCGATACGGGTCGCGATGGCGAACAACACCAGTGCCATCAGCCAGAACACCGCGATCATCATGCCGGACGCTCCGCAGCTCTCACAGCGTGAGCATGACGCCCGGCCCACGGCGCCAGCAGGAAGCTGAAGGCCAGCCCGAGGCTCACCGACAACCCGAAATTGCTCACTGCCGGCGTACTCGACACCGCCAGCAGGCCGAATGACAGCCATGTTGTGAGTGCCGCGAGCAAGGTGCCGAGCAGGCTCACCGCCGCGCCGCCGATCTGCTCACGCATGAGGATCGCGTAATCGACGCTGATCGCCGTGACCAGCAACAGGCCGAACAGGCTGAACAGGGTCAGCGGCTGACCGAGCCAGCCGAGGCTGGCCAGGCTGCACAGCGCCGCAAGCAGCGGCAGGGAAACGATGCGCAGCGCGCCGCCGAGACCGAACGGCAGAATCAACACCAGCACGATCAGCACGCAAGAGGCGAGTTTCAGTTCGGCGGCGCTGATCTGGGTTTCGGCAAACACCCGGTTAAGGTCACCGAGGCGATCCACCAGTTCCACGCCGGGCAGGTCCAGCGCCTGTACCCGCAGCAGCGCCGGATTGTTCAGGCCTTGCAGGCTGACCATCGCCGCCACGCCGCCTTCGACCGGACCGAGCCACAAAGTGCGGTAAGGCTCACCGAGCGGACCGCTGAGCGCGGTGTCGATGTCTTCGGCGGGCAGGGATTGCAACTGCGTCAGTTCGGCTTGCAGGGCTGCCGGCGGAACACCGACTTCAAGCAGCGGCTGCCAGAACTGCGGCAATTTGTTCAGCGCTTCGCGAACCTGCTGTTGCTGGCTCGGCGGGCTCACCAACTGGTTGAGCGCCAGAAAGCCCTGCAACTTGTCGAGGTTGACCAGTTGCTCCAGTCGCTCACTCAACGCAGCCTGACGCTCCAGCAGTTGCTCCTGGTTTTCCGCGCGCACCAGGAAGAACTGACTGGTCGGCTGATAACCGGTAATGCGGGCGATGGACTGCGCCTCATCGGTCAGATGCTGTGGCGCGCCGACCCACTGGCGGATGTCGTTCTTGCTTTGCAGTTGCACCAGACCGCCGGCGCAGAAGGCGATCAGCAGGGCGAACAGAATCGGCGTGCGCACATGTTCCAGCAAGGTCTCCCTAAGGCTGACCATGCGTTCGGCCAGTCGCAACGGCCATTGCGCCGGCTGGATTTCAACATTGCTCAACAGCGCCGGCAGCAGACACACCGCCGACAGGTAGGCGCCGAGCAGACCGGCGGCGGAGAACACGGCGATCTGGGTCAGGGCCGGAAACGGCGTCCACGCCAGCGCCAGATAGCCGATGGCGCTGGTGATCAGGCTCAGGGTCAGGCCCGAGACGGTCAGCCGCAGCGCCGGCCAGCTGCGCCAGGGCTTGAGGCTCCAGCTCTTGGACAGATAGTGCAGCGGGTAATCCACTGCCACGCCGATCAGGCTCGAACCGAGCACCAGCGTCATCACATGCAGGTGTCCGAACAGCGCCACGCAAGCCACCGCGCCGAACAGCATGCCCACCAGCACCGGAACGAACGCCAGCAACACCCGCCAGCGGCGGAAGGCGAGCAACAGCAGCAACAGAATGCCGAGTGTCGCGCCGCCGCCAACCCAGGAGATCTCCCGCGTGGCCTGTTGCTGGCCGTTGGCCGCATAGAGCAATCCGCTGGCGGCCAGCAGTTGCACATCGGCTTTCGCCGCTTGCTCGCGGCTGTGTTGCAGCAGCGCGGCGACCTGCAGCGGCAGGTTCATGTCGAAAGCGTTGCCGGTGGTGCGCGCCCGCAGCAGCACCCAACGCTTGCCGTCGGCATCGGCGATCAGCGCGCCGCTGCCGATGTCCAGTTGCACCGAACCGTGCTGCGGCTGGCTGTTCTGGATGCGTCCGGTCAGGCCCAGCCAGTCGTCCTGACTCGGCACCAGGCTGAAACCGGTGAACGGATCGAACAGTGCCTGCACCCGTTGCTGGATAAAGGCGTCCGGGTGTTCGATCAACAGTTGTCGATCATCGGCCGAGAGCATTGCCAGTCGCCCTTGCAGCAATTGCGTGCGCAGGGCAGGCAGGTCGGCTTGCAGATTCCACTGGACCTTTTCGAACAGCCCGCTGGCCTGCCACTGTTCGCCCAGAGTCCGGGCCATGGCAATGGCCTGCTGGCGATCGGCGTGACCGACCAGTACCAGCATTTCCCGGTTGAGCGGTTCCTGCATGCGTTGTTCGGCGCGCTGCTCGATGGCGTCCGGATGGGTGCCGGGCACCAGCTCCATCAGGTTCGCCGACAGCGGTGCGCCATCGCGCCACTGCCAGGCGCCCAGTGCGCCGACAGCCAGCAACAGGATCAGGAACAGCCAGGGCAGCCTGCGTTCACTCGGCAAAGTCATGTTGCTCCGCGTCGCTCAACGGTTGGCCGGCGGTGCTGTCCTGCATGCGCAGCACGGTGCTGTCGCCCTGGGTTTCCAGCAGTTCGATGGTGTTCACCAGCGTGCCGCCGGTGATGTTGATCTGGTTGAACACCTGCTTGAGCAGCACCGAGCGTGGGGTAAGCGTCAGATGCCATTGTTGTGCGTCGCCGCTCAGGGCCAGTTCGAAATCCCGTTGCAGACCGCTGCTGTCGCCTTGCAGCACAGCGAGGAACAAACGGTTCTGCTCGGCGCCGGCGCTCTTGCCCGGCAACAGTTGCCAACCGCTGACGTCACGACGGGCAATGCCTTTGCCATTGATGCGGTAATCCTGTTGCAGCGGAGTTTTCAGCAGCCAGAGCAGGCCGTGGTTTTTCGCCAGCACGAAGCTGCCCTTGCTGATCAGCGGTCGGGGCAGGGCGCGCAGGTGTTTTTCCTGGATGAATTGGCCGTGGATCACATCCGGTTTCGCCAGTTGATCGCTCAGCTGTTGCAGATCGAAGGCGTTGGCCAGCGACGACAGCGTCAGCAGCGCCAGGGCACCAAGAGATTTCATGAACGCATTCATCGCAGCATCCTTTCCACGGCATCGGTGAAGACTTTCGGCGACGCCAGTTGCATCTCGCGGCTGCTCACTTCGACGGCGACCTGCACCGAACTGGCGCGGGTCAGGCGCTCGCCGGTCTCGGCGTCAGTGATCAGGTAGTGAATCTTCAGACGGTTTTCCCACTCCACCAGGCTGGCGCGCACGTTCAGCCGCTGACCGAACACCGCGCCGCGCACGTAGCGCAGTTGCAGGTCGATCACCGGCCAGGCATAGCCCGAGTCGCCCATCTGGTTGTAGTTGTGGCCAATCTTGTCGAGCAGCGCGCAGCGCGCCACTTCCAGGTATTTCACGTAGTGGCCGTGCCAGACGACGTGCATGGTGTCGACGTCAAAGAACGGTACGAGGATTTCCGTATCGGCGTGAAGCACTCCGGCGCTACGCATGCAGCCTCCAGTGTTGTTCGGCGATGCGTTGCAGGCACAGGCGCAATTCGCCTTCCAGGGCGCGGTCTTCGATCACCGGCGGGAAGTCTTTGGCCAGTTCTTCATGCATGGCGGCCAGGGACGGAGGCAGTGGTCGTGCGTCTTCATCACGGCCACGCAGCCACACGCCCTGATTGGCCGCGAGCAGGGTGGCGGCAGCCACCTGTTCAGTCAGCTCGAGCACGCGAATGGCGTCGCGGGCGGCGATGGTGCCCATGCTCACCTTGTCCTGGTTGTGGCATTCGGTGGAGCGCGAGAACACGCTGGCGGGCATGGTGTTTTTCAACGCTTCGGCGGTCCAGGCACTGGCGCCGATCTGCACGGCCTTGAAGCCGTGGTTGAGCATCGCGCGGTCGGCGCTGGCGCCGGACAGGTTGCTCGGCAATCCATGGTTGTAACGCTCGTCCACCAGCAGCGCGAGTTGTCGGTCGAGCAGGTCGGCGACGTTGGCCACGAGGTTTTTCAGGCTGTCCATGGCGAACGCGATATGCCCGCCGTAGAAGTGCCCGCCGTGCAGCACGCGCTCGGCTTCGGCGTCGATGATCGGGTTGTCGTTGGCGCTGTTGAGTTCGGTCTCGATGAACGAGCGCAGCCAGTTCAGGCTGTCGGCCAATACGCCGAGCACGTGCGGTGCGCAACGCAGGGAATAGCGATCCTGCAGGCGATGCAGCGGCGCGGTCGGTGCGTCGATCGCCAGATCCTTGCGCAGCCACGCGGCGACCTGCATCTGCCCCGGGTGCGGCTTGGCGGCGAACAGGCGCTCGTCGAAGTGCTCCGGATTGCCTTGCAGCGCCACCACGTTCAGCGCGGTGATGCGGGTGGACAGTTGCAGCAGGTAATCGGCGCGGGCGTAGGCGAGGCAGGCAAGACCGGTCATCACGGCTGTGCCGTTCATCAGTGCCAGCGCTTCTTTCGGGCGCAGCACCAGCGGGGTCCAGCCCAGTTCGCAGTGGACGTCGGCAGCCTGACGACGTTCGCCACGGAACATCACTTCACGCTCGCCGGACAGGGTCGCGGCAACGTAGGACAGCGGCGTCAGGTCGCCGCTGGCGCCCACCGAACCCTCTTCGGGGATCAGCGGCAGTATGTCGTGTTCAAGGAAGGCATGCAGGCGCTCCAGCAGCTCGATGCGTACCCCGGACACGCCATGGCACAACGACTGCAAACGCGCCGCCAGCACTGCGCGGGTGGCCTGGGCGTCGAGCAGCTTGCCCAGGCCGCAACCATGGAACGTGTAGAGATGCTGCGGCAATGCTTCGACGTGATGCAGCGGCACCGCCACCACGCAGGAGTCGCCGTAACCGGTGGTCACACCATAGATCACGCCTTCCTTGTCCAGCAGCGAATCGAGGAACCGCGCACCCTTGGCGATGCGTTCGCGGTAGTCGGCGTCGCTCTGCAACTGCACGGGCGCCTGACGGTTGGCCAGGGCCAGCACGTCTTCGATGCGCAAGGGGCGTTCGCCGAAGGTTACCGGCTCAAGGGGTGGCGTCTTCATCGGTCTTCCAGAAAGGGTAAAAGTTGAACCATTGCTTCGGTGCTTCGAGGCAATAGTGACTCAGGCGTTCGGCGTAGCGGGTCGCCCACTGATGAATGACCTGTTCGCGGTCGCGGCGGGTCCAGGTCACGGCATCGGCGAACGGTTCGAGGGTCAGGCGATAGTGCCCGTCGGGTTGCTTGAGGCACATCAGCAGATTGATCGGGCATTTCAGCAGACCGGCCAGCAGCCACGGACCTTGCGGAAACCGCGCCGGATGGCCGAGAAAGTCCACGGTCACGGTGCGCCCGCCATGCAGCGGCACGCGGTCGCCGGCAATCGCCAGCCACTCGCCGCGCTCCAGACGCTCGTTGAGCTGCAGCATGATTCCCGGGTCCAGCTCGCTGACCTGGATCAGCCGCAGATTGGTCGCCCCGGCTTCGCCCAGCAGACGGTTGAACTGTTCGGCGTGCTTCGTATGCACCAGCACGTTCATGGTGACCTTTTCGCCGATCTCCGCCAGCGCGCGGCACACTTCGAGGTTGCCCAGATGCGCGCCGACCAGCATTTGCCCGCGACTGCCCCGCAGCTGATTGCGCAACAGCGCCGGGTCGATGATTTCGATCTGCTCGATGCTCAGTTTGCGGTTCCACACGTCGAGCTTGTCGAGCAATGAATCGGCGAACGCCATGAACTGCCCGAACACGCGCCACAGGCTCGGGCGCAACTCGCGGCGATTGCTCCAGTCGGCCAGACGCTGCTGGTACTGCCAGGCACTGCGCCGCGCCGTGCGGCCGAACAGGAAGAAGTACAGGACGATGCCGTACAGCAACGGGCTCAGCAGACGCCGGCCAAGGACTTTGGCGGCGAACGCGGTGAATTTCATCAGCAGGAAACTGCCGCGTTCTTCGCGGTCGGCCCAGTGCTTCTTGTCGGTTTCGACGGTCATGCGCGCCACCGTCGCCAGAGAATGACGGGCGAGCGCAGCAACATGCCGAAAAACAGGCGTGTGTGCATGCTCGAAATCAGCACGTTGTCGTGAAGCAGGCGAAAGTGCGACACGCCGTCCAGCGGGTAATGCACGCGGGTCTGCAGCCAGCGCATCGGCTGGTTGCGCCAGGACAGGCGCACGAGGATGTCCGAGTCGAAATCCATGCGCCTGCCGATCCGCGCCGAGTCGATCACTGCCAGTGTCGGCTCCAGCGGATACACCCGGAAACCGCACATCGAATCGCGGATCTGCAGCGACAGGGTGTTGATCCACACCATCACGTGAGTCAGGTAACGGGCGTACAGGCGCCCCTTGGGCACGCTGGCGTCGTACAGCGGATAACCGCAAATCAGGGCCTGTGGATGGGCGCGGGATTCCTCGATGAAGCGGCTGACATCCCGCAAGTCGTGCTGGCCATCGGCATCGACCTGCAAGGCATGGCTGAAGCCCAGTCGTGCAGCTTCACGCAGGCCGGTCATCACTGCGCCGCCCTTGCCTTGATTAGCGGTCAGGCGCACCAGATACACCCGCTCGCGTTCGGCCAGAACGTCCAGCACGGCTGCACAGGCCTTGCTGCTGGCGTCGTCCACCAGAATGCATGGCAAGCCCTGGGCGAGCAGGGCTTCGATCACGGTGGTGATGGCGGTTTCGTGGTTGTAGACCGGGATGACCGCGCAAGGATTATGCATTGCCGGCCCCCAACAGAATCCGCCCGCTGGAGCAGGTGGCGGTGTCGTTGCGGTAGGTGAAATACAGCTTGCCGCGTTCAGGGTCGAAGCGCAGGTGCAGCTGGATTTCATCGCCGGGGCGCACCAGTTGCTGGAATTTCAGGACTTCCATCCCGGCGAAGGCGCCGGACAGGTTCAATAGTTGACGACCAAGGTTCAGCGCCCACTCGACCTGCACCACGCCGGGCAACACCGGGGCCTTGGGAAAGTGACCGCTGAAGTAAGCGAGGTCTGGCGGCACGCTCAGTTGCAGGCTCCACTCGCCATCGGTTTCGGTCTGTTCCAGAACCTCCGGTGCCTTTGGTCGAGGCGCGAGCAGCAAGGCTTCGACCTCGGCCTGGGGCAGCTTGCCCTGAGGGTTAAGCGGCAGTTGGCGCAGCAGGCGCCAGCGCCGGGGCAGGGCAAGAGCTTCGCAATGCTCACCGAGATGACGGCGCAGGGTTTCGGTGAGGCTGCGCCGGCCGTGTTCACGCAAGGCAAACAGACCTGAATCGCTGAGCACCAGCAAGACGCCCAGGGAGGCACGGTTTTCCTGCACCACACCGAGTCGCGCTTCGGTGACCCATTCGTGAGCGACCAAGGCTTGTTCCAGCATCGGCAGGGAGATGCGTTTTTCTTCCAGTTTGACGATCCGGTCCAACCGCCCCAGCAGTTCGAAGCGACCATCGGCTTCGATGCGTGCGGCATCGGCGGTGTGTTCGACATGCCCGGCGGGCAGGTACGGCGAGGCGATCAACAGGGCGCCGTCGCCGTCCTGGCTCAGCTCGACGCCGGCAAACGGCTGCCACAGCTGTTGGCCCTGACGCCAGGCGATACCGCCGGTCTCCGAGCTGCCGAGGATTTCCGTCGGCCACTGCTGCAAGCGCTGGTGCAGGCTCTGCGCGGCATCTGCCGGCAGCGCGCCGCCGGAGGAAAACACCCGGCGCACGGCGCTCAGGGCCGGCCAGTCGAGGTTGTCGCCCATGCGCTTGAGCAGCGCCGGGCTGGCCACCCAGGCGAAGGCCGGGTGTTCGCGGCTGGCGCTCTGCATGTCTTCGGGAAAGGCCAGTTGCTTGCGCAGGAACGGGCGCCCGGCACACAGCGGCCAAAGCACACGGAACAGCAGACCGTAAATGTGCTGGGTGGCGACGCTGCCGATGATGCAGGCGTCGCCAAGATCCGCACCCCACAGTTGCTCGAGGGCTTCGACTTCGTTGGCCAGTTGCCGCAGGGATTTTTCGATGCGTTTGGGTTCGCCGCTGGAGCCGGACGTGCACAGGCTCAGGCGGCACTGGTCGAGATCCAGTTCGGCGCCCGCCAGTGCGGTTTGCTGCAAATCGCTCAGGTGTGCGTCATCCGCATGATCGGTCAGCCACAGGTCGACTTCGCTCGACCAGCGCTGGCGGGTCTGCGCCTGCAGGTCCGAGGGCAACAACACGCTGACGCCGGCGCGCCAGGCACCCAGCAGCGCGATCGCCAGCTCTGTGGCATCTTCCAGGTGCACGGCCAGACGTTGTACGCCCCGGGCCTTCAGGCTGGCGGCCAGGCTCAGCGCCTGCTCGCGCAGGTGTGCGTGATCGAGTGCCGGCGCGAAAGTGATTGCGCGTTGCGGCATGTCCTTGAGCAACAGCTGCTCAAGTTTTATCCAGTTCATGGGCGACCTCTTACCCGTTGTCGTATCAGCCATTCAATGGCAAACATCAGGCCGATCAATCCGTAGGAGATCAGGCCGGTGTACAACATCCACCAGTGCAGCGGCGCCCAAAGGGTCAGCAGGGCGGCGCACAGACCGTTGCAGAAGAAAAACACGCTCCAGGCCGCAGTGACCCGGCGGGTATAGCGGATCGCCTCGGGCGGCAATTGCGGCTCGCGTATCCGTGCCAGGCGCTCGACCATCGGCGGGCCGTATTTCAGGCTCAAGCTGAACAGCACCAGCATGAAACCGCTGATCAGCACCGGATACCAGCGCAGCAACAGCGGGCTGTCGAACAGCGCCAGCAGCAGGCAGAACACGATGGCCACGCAGGCCATCCACAGGCTGCCGGGCTTGCGCTCGCCGGTCAGGGCACGAGCCAGCCACAGGCTGCCCAGCAGCAGGCCGAACTGCCACGGCGCAAAGTGCTCCATGCCGAAATACACCGCGAAGGGATACAACAGGCCTGCCAGCAGCAGACCGAGGCCGATCAGTCGGCTCATGCGGCCGGTTGAACCAGACGGTAGACCGCCTCGACCACGTCGCCGACAGTACGTACCGACTTGAACTCTTCGGCGGCGATTTTTTTGCCGGTCTGACGCTTGATGTGATCGATCAGGTCGACAGCGTCGATGCTGTCGATTTCCAGATCCTGATACAGATTCGATTCCAGGCTCACGCGAGCCGGATCCAGTTCGAACAGCTCGACCAGGGCATCGCGCAAGGTGTTGAAAATGTCGTCACGAGTTTGCATGGTCCGGTCTCAAGCTGCCTGTTTTGCCGTGACGAACGCCGCGAGGCTCGCCACGTTGGTGAAATGGTTGCGGGTGTCCTTGGCGTCGGCGTCGATCTTGATGCCGTACTTTTTCTGGATCGCCAGACCCAGTTCCAGCGCGTCGACGGAGTCCAGGCCCAGGCCTTCGCCGAACAGCGTCTGGTTGTCGCCGATGTCATCGGCGCTGATGTCTTCGAGGCCCAGGGCGTCGATGATCAGCAGTTTTATCTCACGGTGCAGATCGCTCATCTTCGGCGAGCTCCTTGATGAAAAAATGGTGCAGAAAGTCGTTGAGCTTGCGCGAAGCCTGCGGGGCAGGGCCTTGCGCGGCAAAAGTCTGTGGGTCTATATCGGCCCCGACGCGAAAACTGAAGTGAACCCGGCGGCTCGGAATGCGATACCAGGGTTCGGCCTTGGTCAGGGTCGTCGGGCTGACCTTGATGATCACGGGTGTGACGATTTTCGCACCGCGCAGTGCAATGGCTGCAGCGCCCCGATGGAAGGCGGGTGCCTGCCCGGGCCGGGTACGCGTGCCTTCCGGGAAAATGATCAGGGTCTGGCCGTTTTGCAGCGCATCGGCGGCGGCATCGAGCATGTCCATGCTGCCATCGTTGCTGATGTATTCGGTGCTGCGCAGCGGGCCGCGGGTGAAAGGGTTTTCCCACAGGCTTTTCTTGACCACGCAATTGGCGTGGCGCACCAGGCCGATCAGGAACACCACATCGATCAGCGACGGATGGTTGGCGATGATCATCTGCCCGGGGCGGCCGAGGCGTTCCGCGCCCTGAATGTCATAGGTCAGCACCCCGGTTCGGGCCATGAACCGAACGAAAAACCAGAACAGCCGACTGACGGTCTGCCGTGCCCGTTCCCGATGAGCCTTCGCATCACCCGGCAGGCAGCCCAGCAGCGGAAATACCAGCAGACGCAGACACAGCCCGCCAAGGCCGAACAGGGCAAAGCTGAAGGCGGTGGCGAGCAGACGCCAGTAATAGGCATCGCGGTGCTTTTCGGTCACGGGTTGCGTTGCCAGGTCCATACACGATTTTTCCAGGCATGTTGGCAAAGGGTTTGCTGGCCGAGCAGGGTTTGCAGCAGATTCAGCGCATGGGGCCATTGCGCCTTGGACAGTGCTTGCGGGGCGCTGTTCAGGGTCAGCCGCCAGTCGGTACCGGGGGTCAGCAGCAAGCCCACCGCATACGGAAACGGCACATCATCGATCCAGGCCGAATAGGCTTCGGGAGGCTGTTCTTCGGTGATCACCAGTAGCACCGCCGGAGCGCCTTCATCGAGCAGGGCGGCAGCTTCCAGCATGCCGTGTTCGAGACCGTCGCCGGCGGCGGCAAGGGCGGTCATTTCGCTGGTTTCTCCACGCATGATCGACCAAAGGCCGATGATCGCGTTGTGCACGGAGAGGCTGAACTGGGTCGGCGACAGCGGCTGTTCACTGGCCAGATCGCTGAGGATCTCGAACGTACGCGGGGTTTCACCGTGGCGTGAAATGAACACCAGTGGCAGGTTTTCCCGCCCCTCGGCCAGCGGCCAGCCAACACTGAAGGCCATGCGCGCCAGGCGGCTGAGGCGGCGCCGCTGCATGGCCGGAAGGAACGACACATCGGGCGCGGCATCACTGCCGGGGAGCGCAACCGGCTGTCGGCTCCAGGCCTGCCAGGCGTCCACGCTGTCGAGCCCGGGAGCCCAGGCGCGCCATTGGGCGATGTTGAAGTTGATCTCGGACATTCATTCCGCCCCTGCGGGCTCATTTGACGCTGTTTTGCCAGCACCGCAAGTGTGCTGACCTTGCCGGAAGTGGCGTGGCGCTTGGCCCCGGGTGGCGCGCATTATCCCGGTGCGACGAGTGTGTAGCAAATGCTGGTTACATTTTGCGCGCTGAAATGGACCAAAGGGTACATGGCGAAAAATGTCACTTGGCCATTATCCAGATCACGCCGGGTTTGTCTGTCAGGCGTATCTGTGGTCAATGGCAGTCTTGACGGCGTGTTCATTAAGACATTTACGTCTGACTCTGTAGTCCGCATCCATGGAGGTAGCGAAGCAGGGCTGGGCGACACTACACTCGGTCATTCTTTGATACACGGAGGTTTTGTCATGCGGCGCGTGGTGTTCAATCAGAAAGGTGGCGTGGGCAAATCCAGTATCGCCTGCAATCTGGCGGCGGTCAGCGCCAGCGAGGGTTATCGCACGCTGTTGGTGGATCTCGATGCCCAGGCCAACTCCACTCAGTACCTGACCGGGCTTACCGGTAATGACATTCCGATGGGTATCGCCGACTTCTTCAAGCAGACCCTGTCCTCGGGCCCGTTCTCCAGAAAGAACCAGGCGGATATCTACGAAACGCCGTTCGACAACCTGCACATCATCACCGCGACGGCGGAGCTGGCTGACTTGCAGCCCAAACTCGAGGCCAAGCACAAGATCAACAAGCTGAGAAAGTTGCTGGATGAATTGGGCGAAGAGTACGACCGGATCTACCTCGACACGCCGCCAGCCCTGAATTTTTACGCGGTGTCGGCGTTGATTGCCGCTGATCGGGTATTGATTCCCTTCGATTGCGACAGCTTCTCGCGCCAAGCGCTGTACGGTCTGATGTCGGAAATCGAAGAGCTCAAGGATGACCACAACGAAGGCCTCGAAGTCGAAGGCATTGTGGTCAACCAGTTCCAGGCCCGGGCCAGCCTGCCGCAGCAGATGCTCGATGAACTGATCGCCGAGGGTTTGCCGGTGCTGCCGGTGTATCTGGCCAGTTCTGTGCGCATGCGCGAATCGCACCAGGCCAGCACACCGCTGATTCATCTCGATCCGCGACACAAGCTGACGCAGCAGTTCGTCGAACTGCACAACTTGCTCGAAGACGCCTGAAAAAAGCCGTGTGGGAGCCAGCTCCCACACGGGTTGGTGTTGTATCAGATGCCCTGGCTGCGCAGCCACGCCATCAGTTGCGGCAGCGGAAACGCCCCACTCTGACGTGCCACCTCACGGCCGTTCCTGAACAGGATCAGGCTCGGAATCGAGCGAATCCCCAACTGTGCCGACAACTGCTGATTGGCCTCGCTGTCCAGCTTGGCCAGCCGGCACTTGCCCGCCAGTTGCGTCGCCGCCTGCTCGAATACCGGCGCAAACGACTTGCACGGCCCGCACCAGTCCGCCCAGACATCCACCAGCAACGGCAGATCGCCCTTGATCTGGCTGGCGTAATCGCCCTGCTTGAGTTCGAAAGGCGTGTTCAACAACACCTCGGAC
Source organism: Pseudomonas sp. KCJK9016 (assembly GCF_046231795.1). NCBI lineage: Bacteria > Pseudomonadati > Pseudomonadota > Gammaproteobacteria > Pseudomonadales > Pseudomonadaceae > Pseudomonas > Pseudomonas sp. KCJK9016. The sequence continues at coordinate 81,462 of NZ_JBJJMM010000001.1, forward strand.
TTGCAGCGCCCGCATTTCGGGTGGTCGCTGAGGCGCTCGGCGGGGATGCGGTTGAGGCCGTTGCAGGCGGGGCAGGGGATGAGGAGTGGGTCGGGCATGACAGGTCTCGATTGGGCAATTGATATCATTGATCTGGTGTCGAGGGACTCATTTATCAATGTCTTGAATCGTCACAGCGCCGGTTACCTTGCGATTGATGTCTAGGCTGAAAGCAAATTCCTGTTTTTAACGCTCGTCGTGAGTAGATCGCTTTGACTGTATCTGCGTGCTACTTTTGTTGCACAAATCAAGAGTTCGATGACTTCCATTTACCGGATCGGAGTGACTTCATGTCCGTAACTTCCAGAATTCGCCGTCAGGGAGGCGCTGCAGTCATAACGATTCCGCCAACGCTGTTGAAACTGTTGCATTTGGATGTGGGAGCTCAACTGGAGCTGAATGTGGTTGAAGGGGAGTTGATAGCTCGTCCCGTGGCGCCTGTTGTTCGCAAACGTTATAGCTTGGTCGAACTGCTTGAGGGTGCCGAGCAGTTGCAAGAACTGAATGCTCAAACTGCCGAAGCTCGCGAAGGTGAGCCTGTTGGCAGGGAGCTGGGTTGATGGTGCGTCGACAGCCCCCGCAACGGGGAGATGTTTACTGGATTGATCCAAATCCGGTGGCCGGGCGGGAGATGATAAACAGGCATCGTTTTGTAGTCATCACTCCTCGGGAGATAAATGCCCTGGGCGTCAGCATGACCGTACCGATCACCAGCGGCGGCAATTTCAGCCGAAGCTCGGGATTGGCGGTAACCATTTCCGGTCATGAGACCAACGGTGTTGCGGTGTGTAATCAGGTTCGTAGCTTTGATATCGAACAGCGCATACGAGAGGGAAACGCAAAGTTTATTGAGCGACTGGACGAAGTGACGATGGCTGACATCGTCGCTCGGGTAGTCAGCGCAATCGACCCCTTGGACTGAGCCTCCTCACGACGAACAACTGATCTCCAGATGCTTGCCCCACTCCGGCGGCCGCTCCGCATAGCTGTCCATTCCGGGCTGTTCCTCGAATGGATTGCTCAACACCGCATGCAGCCGGCGCACCTCTGAGTAGTCATCCCGCTCGGCAGCATCGATCGCTTTCTGCGCCAGGTAATTGCGCAGGATGTACAGCGGATTTACCGCGTGCATCCGCGCACGGCGCTGTTGCTGATCGGTCGCGTCATCGCGGGCGACGCGGTCGACATACCGCTCGCCCCACGCATCGAAACCTCGGATATCCACAAAGTCATCGCGCAGCCGGGCAACGGCCTGGTCTGCTGACTGTTCACCCAGGCGACGGAAGAACAGCGTGTAGTCGACGCCGCTGTTCTGCATCAGTTGCAGCAGTTGCTCCAGCAGTTGCTGGTCGTCGTCCTCGGCCGTGGTCAAGCCCAAACGGCGGCGCATCAGATCGAGGTAATGGGCCTGGAACAGCGGCAGGTACAGGCCGAGGGTTTCGCGCAGGGTTTCGACACTGATGAACGGCGTCAGGGCCTGGGCCAGGGCGCTGAGGTTCCACTGGCCGACCGGCACCTGATTGCTGAATGAGTAACGGCCCTGATCATCCGAGTGGTTGCAGATGAAGTTCGCGTCGAAGTCGTCGAGGAAGGCGAACGGGCCGAAGTCGAAGGTGATGCCGAGGATCGACATGTTGTCGGTGTTCATCACCCCGTGGCAGAAACCGTAGGCCTGCCACTTGGCGATCAGTTCGGCATTGCGCTCGACAATTTCGCGGAACATCGCCAGGTAAGGCTCCGGCTGTTCCAGGCACTCGGGGAAGTGCATCGCCAATACGTGCTCGCCGAGCTGCTTCTGCTGCTCGGGACGCCTGGTGTAATAGAAGTATTCGAAATGCCCGAAGCGCACATGACTTGGTGCCAGACGCAGCACCATCGCGGCGCGTTCCTGTTTTTCGCGCCAGACCGGAGTGTCGGAACCGATCACGCAGGCGGCGCGTGAAGACGGAATGTTCAGCGCATACAGCGCTTCGGACGCCAGGAACTCACGAATCGACGAACGCAGCACCGCACGACCATCGCCCATGCGAGAAAACGGCGTCTGTCCGGCGCCCTTGAGGTGCAAGTCCCAGTGTTCGCCCGCATCGTTGTAAACCTCGCCCAGCAACAGCCCGCGACCGTCACCCAGTTGCGGGGTGTAACCGCCGAACTGATGCCCGGAATAGACCATCGCCCGCGGCTCGGCGTCGGCCCATAGCTTATGCCCGCCGAACAGTTCAGCGAATTCCCGGGTTTCAGCCGTCGCCGGTTCCAGATCCAGCAACGCCAGGGCCGCTGGGCTGGCGACCACCAGTCGCGGGTTATCGATCGGTTCGGGCAGCACATGGGCCGAGAACGCGTCACCCAGGCGGGCGAAGCGGTTGTCGAAGGTCAGTTCGTCGAGGGCTTTCAAGGGCCGGCTCCAGCAGAATGTCCGAGCATTCTGCTGGGAATGGCCGGGTTAGTCGAGTTTGGCCGGCGGCGGCTCTTGCAACGGTTTTTGCTCGTCGCTGCTCGGGGCGGTGGCTTTGCTGTCGTCTTCGACCGGCACCAGTTTGTATTCCTGGCCGTGAAGGTTCTTCAGGTAAACCTCCATCTGCCGGAACGAGATGTTGATGTGCTGTTTCTTGAACTCGCGGTTGATGAAGCGATTGACCTCGTCGATGACCGGGTTGCGGTCTCCGAGGTCGCGCACGTGCATGCGCAGCTCGTGGTCGAGGGTGCTTTCGCCGAAGTTGAGGAAGTACACGTGCGGCTCGGGCTCTTTGAGCACACGCGGGTTTTCCCGGGCGGCCTTGAGCAGCAGTTCCTTGACCAGATCCAGGTTCGAGCCGTAATCGACACCGAGTTTCAGCGTCACGCGGGTGATGGTGTCGGTCAGCGACCAGTTGATCAGCTGGCCGGTGATGAACGTCTTGTTGGGGACAATGATGTCCTTGCGGTCGAAGTCGGTGATGGTCGTGGCGCGGATGCGGATCTTGCTCACAGTGCCCGACAGGTTGCCGATGGTGATGGTGTCGCCGATGCGTACCGGGCGTTCGAACAGGATCATGATGCCGGAGATGAAGTTCGCGAAGATCTCCTGCATGCCGAAACCAAGGCCGACGGAAAGCGCCGCCACCAGCCATTGCAACTTGTCCCAGCTCACGCCGAGGGTCGACAGGGTCGAGACGAAACCGACCCCGGCGATCACGTAGGACAACAGCGTGGTTGTCGCGTAGGCGCTGCCCTGGGCCAGATTGAGTTTCGACAGCACGAATACTTCCAGCAGGCCCGGCAGGTTGCGTGCGAGCGCAAAGGTGATACCGATGATGATCAGCGCGCCGAGCATGTCGCCGATGCTGATCGGCACCATGCTCATGTTGGCGCCGGTGCCGCTGGTGTATTCGTAGAGGGTGATGTTGTCGAGGTACGAGAACACCGTGATCAGGTCGGCCCAGACCCAGTACAGCGCGGCGATGAAACCGCCGAGCAGCGCCAGGCGAATCAGGCGCAGGGACTGTTCGTTGACCTTCTCGATGTCCAGGGTCGGTTCTTCGATCACCGCTTCGCCGTCGCCCGCTTCTTTCGCTGCCTGACGCTTGGCCAGGGCGCGCTGATAGGCCAGACGCCGGGCGGCAACCGCCAGACCGCGGACGAACGTGGCTTCGATCACCAGCCAGAACATCAGCAGGTACAGGGTGTTGATCAAGCGGTCGCTGAGTTTCAGTGCGGTGTAGTAATAGCCGAAGCACACCGCGACGAACAGCGCGATGGGCAGCAGGGTGAACATGATTCCCACGGCCTTGCGGAACAGCGAGGCGTTTTCGTGGGTCGGGCTGCTGATCAGCAGGCGGCTGAGCAGCCATGCCATCAGGGCGTAGCAGGTCAGCACCACCGGCATGCCGAGCACGTCATCGGCCAGCGCCGCCGGTTGCAGTTCGGCAACCGCCACCACGGCCACGAGCGCCATCACCACCAGGCCGAGGCGACGCACCCAGCCCTGAAGGAATTCGACCTGCGGCTTCTCCCAGCGGAAGTGCAATTCGGCCACGCCGCCGGGTGCGAGGATCCGGTAAGCGGTGTAGAACACCAGCCATGCCTGGCCCATTTGCAACAAGGCCGCGCCCATGTTGGCGTTCTGGCCCCGGGCGTCGATCTGCAGTGCCAGCCCGCAGAGTGCCAGGCCCAATGCCACGGGCATCGCCAGCAGGATGTTGATCAGAATCGCCTGCGGCGTATGCCACTGGCTGTCGCGCTTGAAATGGCCGATGTCCTGGTGAACCTTGTTCAGACGGGCATACAGTTGTTTGCGACGCCACAGCAGTGCACCGATCAACAGTGCCAGAGGCAGGAACAGCAGCGGGCGCTGAGTCAGGCCGTCGGTCAGTTCGCTCAGGCTCGAGGCCAGCGGCAGGGTGTCGATCTGGCGTTTCAGCCGTTCCGGCACGCCGCGAATCCATTCAGTGTCCAGCGGCTTGTTGCTGGGAATCCAGAACATCTGCTCGTCGAGGGTCGCGCGCAGGCTTTGCGCGGTACTCAGCAATTGCTTCTGGTTCAGTTGCAGGGTGATCGATTCATTGAGCATTGCGCTCAGTTCGCGACTCAGCCGTTCCAGCAGATCGACGCGGGTGTTGGCCAGTTCCAGCAGACTCTTGCGCAGTTGCGGCGTGACTTGCTCCGGCGGCTGGGTGGACAGCAGATTGTCGACGTAAGTCGCCGGATTGCTCAGCAGTTCGCGCTGCTGGTTGATTTCGAACTGGTACAGACGAATGTCGGCGATCTGGTCTGCCAGGTCGCGGTCGACCTTGAGGCGTGGCAGCGCCTGCTTCTGTTTGTAGAGAATCTTCGACAGCAGCAGACTGCCCTTGAGCACGTTGATCTGTTCGTCGAGGGCCGAGTCGCTCTGGGTCACGCTGTCCAGTTGCTGCTTGGTCTGCAGATTCTGCTGGGTGAGCTGGTTGAGACGGTCGGTGCTTTTGAGCAGGTAGTCGGAAAGCTTGAGGTTGGCCGCGCTTTCAGTGGCCAGCAGGGTGCTGCTGCCTGACTTCTGAGCCTCGATCGATTGCTGCGTCACCGTTTCCTGAGACAGGGTCAGACGCTTCTGGTTGATCAGTGTCTGCAGTTCCTGAATCTCATGGTCCAGACGGTCGGACTTTTCCGTGAGCAGGTCATGCTGGCTGTTGCCCAGATCCTGCAACTGGTTGTTGCCGGCCAGTTCCTGACGGCGCAGCGGAATCAGGGCATTGAGTGCGGACAGCTCGGCATTGAGCAGGTCACGTTGCTCGGCGCTCAGGGTCTTGCCGCTGTCCTTGCCGGTCTTGAGGATGCCGTTGATCTGCTGGATGCGGGTCTGGCTGGTGGAAATTTCGGCCTGTGCCCGCTCCGGTCGTGTCTGGGCGGTGATGATCAGGCTGTTGGCGTCCGCCAGGGCCTTTTGCAGATCGCTTTGCTGGGTCGAACGCTCGGTGAGTATCTGCTCCAGCTGCGGGATGCTTTCCTTGGTGAAGCGTTGCGCCACCGGTACCACGGCGGTGGCCTTGAGTCGTGCCAGTTCGCGCGTGTTTTCGATCGTCTGCTTCGGAGCGGTGGCCAGCAGCTGCTTCAGATCACTCAGTTTCTGCTCGTAGTCACGGCGGTTGTTGAGTTGGTTCAGGGTGTTTTGAAGCTGCGTTTGCAGGGTCTTCTTGTCAGCCTCGGGCAGCTTGCTGTCGGCAATCTTGTCCAGATTGGCCTGCACGGCATCGCTGGACGGCGGTTCGGCGGCCTGCAGCGGGCCGACAGTGAGACTCAGGCCCAGCAGGGCCGCGACGAAAAAGGAGCGCAGGGTAGGCATAGAGACCGGTCAAGCAAGTGAGGGTGGACGCAGTTTAGAGGAAGAGCCCGGGGCCCGGGCGACTTCCTTCGGGGAATCTGACGCCCACTTTGGCGATCTTGTTCCCGTCCATGACCGCAACCGTCCAGTGGGTGTTGTTCCATTCCACCTGGTCGCCGACGATCGGCGCGCCGCCGACTTTCTGGGCAATGAAGTGGCCCAGGGTCATGTCCGGATCGATACCGTCGGCCGACAGGCCGTAGAGGGCAGCAACCGCTTTGAGCTGGGCGTCTCCTTCGAGTACGAAGTCGCCGAAGAAGCGCAGATCGAGGCCCCGTTGCGGTGCCTGGCTGAACAGTTTTCCGAGGGCCGGCAGGTTGTGTTCATGGCCGATGACACACAGCAAATCATCGACTTCCAGCACCGTACTACCCGACGGATGGAGCAGTTGCTGGCCGCGAAACAGGGCTGCGATACGGGTGCCTTCGGGCATTTTCAGCTCCCGCAGGGGCGAACCGATGCACCATTTCTCCGCGCCGAGCTTGTAGACGAACAGTTCCCACTCGCTGGTGATGTGTACTTCCAGGGCCGAACGGGAGATCGGCGCAGGCTCCGGTGGCACCGTCACCTTGAGCAGCCGGGCCACCCACGGCAGGCTCGTGCCCTGCACCAGCAGCGACACCAGCACGATAAAGAAGGCGAGGTTGAAGTACAGCTGCGCATTCGGCAGGCCGGCCATCAGCGGGAATACCGCCAGAATGATCGGTACCGCGCCGCGCAGGCCGACCCAGGAAATGAAGGCTTTTTCGCGACCGTGGAAAGCCTTGAACGGCAACAGGCCGACCACCACCGACAGGGGCCGTGCGAACAGAATCATCCACAGCGCCAACCCCAGGGCAGGCAGGGCGATCGGCAGCAAGTCGTGGGGAGTGACCAGCAAGCCCAGCACCAGGAACATGCCGATCTGCGCCAGCCACGCCATGCCGTCGAGCATGTGCAGGATGCCGTGGCGACTGCGCACCGGGCGGTTTCCGATCACCAGGCCGCACAGGTAGACAGCGAGGAAGCCGCTGCCGTGCAGGGCGTTGGTCAGGGCAAACACCACCAGGCCGCCGGCGATCACCAGGATCGGATAGAGACCGGTGGCGAGGTTGATCCGGTTCACCAGTTGCAGCATCAGCCAGCCGCCGCCGAGGCCGATCACGCCGCCGATGCCGAACTCGCGGATCAGGTGGGTCAGCAGGCTCCAGTGCAGGCCGGTCTGGCCGCTGGCGAGCATGTCGATCAGGGTCACGGTGAGGAACACCGCCATCGGGTCGTTGCTGCCGGATTCGATTTCCAGGCTGGCGGTCACCCGCTCGTTCAGGCCCTTGCCGCCGAGCAGCGAGAACACCGCCGCGGCGTCGGTGGAACCGACGATGGCGCCGATCAGCAGGCCCTGGATCAGATTGAGGTCGAACAGCCACGCGGCGGCCATGCCGGTGAGGCCGGTGGTTATCAGCACGCCGACCGTGGCGAGCGACAGGGCCGGCCACAAGGCCACGCGGAAACTCGACACCCGGGTGCGCAAACCACCGTCGAGCAGGATCACTGCCAGCGCGAGGTTGCCGACCAGATAGGCCGTCGGGTAGTTATCGAAAATGATGCCGCCGCCATCGACCCCGGCGGTCATGCCGACCGCAAGGATGATCACCAGAATCGGGATGCCGAGGCGCGACGAAAGAGAACTGACAAGAATGCTCGCACCTACCAGCAACGCGCCGATCAAGAACAGGCTGTTGATGGTCGTCGCATTCAAAGGCAGTACTCCGGAAGCGGAAAGACGGGCGCAAACTGACCATGCAGTCTGCGTGCCAGCGATTCTAACCTGTTGAAATGTGATGCTGTCAAAAAGGTTTTTGCGTAGGCAGCACATTGAAAGCGCGCCGGGTGATAACTGTGGCGAGGGAGCTTGCTCCCGCTGGGGTGCGCAGCGCCCCAAAATCAGACGCTACGATTTCTTCAGGTGAAATTCGGTTGCAGGATTTACGACTGCTTCGCAGCCGAGCGGGAGCAAGCTCCCTCGCCACAGGGGGCTTGTCCACCTCGCGTCAGCGTGGTTACAGGCTGAACCGCCCGACCATATTGTTCAGATCCAGCGCCAGGCGCGACAGTTCGTTGCTCGCCGCACTGGTCTGATTCGCGCCGGTCGCCGATTGCACCGACAGGTCGCGGATGTTCACCAGGTTGCGATCCACTTCCCGTGCCACCTGCGCCTGTTCTTCAGCGGCGCTGGCGATCACCAGGTTGCGCTCGTTGATTTCGACGATGGCGGTGTTGATGGTATCCAGCGACAGACCGGCACCACGGGCGATGTTCAGGGTCGACTCTGCACGCTCGGTGCTGTTGCGCATCGAGTCCACGGCGTGCTCGGTGCCGCTCTGGATGCTGCCGATCATGCGCTCGATTTCGCTGGTCGACTGCTGGGTGCGGTGTGCCAGGGCGCGGACTTCGTCAGCCACCACGGCGAAGCCGCGACCGGCTTCACCGGCACGGGCCGCTTCGATGGCAGCGTTGAGCGCCAGCAGGTTGGTCTGGTCGGCCAGACCGCGGATCACGTCCAGCACCTTGCCGATGTCACGGGACTCGTTGGCCAGATCGCCGATCAGGGTTGCAGTGCTTTGTACGTCGGCGCTCATGCGTTCGATGGCGGCGACGGTTTCCTGTACCAGATCGCGACCGTCGCCGGCGGAAGTGGTGGCGTTCTTCGAGGCTTCCGAGGTGCTGACCGCGTTGCGCGCGACTTCTTCCACGGCGCTGGTCATCTCGTTGACGGCAGTGGCCGCCTGCTCGATTTCGTTGTTCTGCTGGGTCAGGCCACGGGCGCTTTCGTCGGTGACACTGTTCAGCTCTTCGGCGGCGGACGCCAGTTGGGTGGCCGAGCCGGAAATCCGTTGCAGCGTGTCGCGCAGTTTCGACTGCATCTTGGCCATGGCGGCCAGCAGGCGCCCGGCTTCGTCAGTACCGTCGACATGGACGGGCCGGGTCAGGTCGCCTTCGGCGATGGTTTCCGCTGCATCCAGCGCCTTGGCAATCGGCTTGGTGATACTCAGGGTCAGCAGCCAGGCGAAGAGCAAGGTCAGGCCGGTAGCGATGACCAGCAGCGTCACCACCAGACTGAATGCCGTCGAGTATTGCTCGGCGGCTTGCTGATTGGTGTTGCTGATCTGCTCGCCGTTGATCTGCATCAGACGGTTGAGCACGGTGTTCATCGCTTCGGAATTGTCGAGCAGCTGTGTGTTCAGCAGGTTGCGCAGCTCATCCACCTGATTGTTGCGCGACAGGGTTTTCATCCGGTCTTCGATCTGGCGGTACTGGTTCAGCAACTGCACGTATTGATCGTAGGCCGCGCGCTCCTGGGCGCTGCTGATCAACGGCTCGTAGTCCGCCTGCGCCTTGCGGATCTGCTGATTGCGCATCTCCAGCAGTTCGACGGTTTTCTGCTGGATATCCGGCTCGCGGTTCACCAGCAAACGGTAGGACAATACCCGCAGACGCAGGGTCAGCTGCGTGAATTCGTCGAGGTTCTTGATGCTTGGCACGCTGCTGGTGGTGATGTTCTCGGCGGCGCCGCGGATCTTGCTCATCTGGTTCAAAGCGAAGACGCCGAGAATCAGCATCAGGCCGCCGATCAGGGCGAAACCGGTGAACGCCCGGGGGGCGATGTTCATATTGCGAAGGGACATGGTGCGATTACCAGGGAAGGGCCGCATCCGTGCGGGCTGAGACTGCTGTTGGATGACTTATCGGTCATACGACTAAAGTCTTGAGGCGGTGCGCGTATTTGTCACACCGGGGGCCGGGCGACGAAGTGCGGGAACCCAATTGGCAGATCACAGTCTCTTGCACTCGCAGGAAGGGTCGACTGCCAGGAAAATCAAGGCTTTGCGCCGGTTTAACCCTGGCATCCACGACGACTTTTCTTTATCGTACGCGCCCTTTGAAAAAGCCCTGGAAGATCAAAATGTTGGAAGCATCCCTCAGCCAATTGGAACAGCTCGTCAGCGATCTGGTGCAACAGAACCAGACCCTGTCGGAAACCAACCAGACCCTGTCCACGGAACTGGCCCGGGCCAAGGATGAAAACGAAAGCCTGCAACTGAGCCTGATGGAGCAGGAAGAAAAGCACGGCGCCACCGCCGCACGCATCCAGGCTCTGGTCGATCGCGTCAACGCAGGCCCTGTCAGCGCATGAACCACGGCACAGCAGGGGTAAAAGTCATCTCCATCATGGGAGAGGACTATTCGATCAAGGCGCCGGCCGGGGAAGAACAGACCCTGCTGGACGCCGCATTGATGCTCAAGGCCGCGCTGGCCGACACCAAGCGCAAATACCCGACGCTGATCGGCGACCGTCTGCTGGTGCTGGCGGCGATGAATCTGTGTTCGCAGCAGATTGAAATGAAGAAACAGCACCAGCAGGAACTCGAGCGTTACCAAGAGCAAGTCAGCGCCACGGTCGAGTCCATCGCCAAGACCATCAATCAGGGTTGATGGGGCTGCGCACAACCAGAGAATAAGATTGTCGATTGCGTTGTATACAATCGGCACGGCTGTTGCAGTGTTTCAGCCTCTTATTCTTTGGGGGTGCTCCATGCAGTTCTGGCGTCGCAGTATTCAATGGCAGTTGATCCTCGGCATGGGCACCGCCCTGCTGCTCAGTATCCTGATCGTGGTTGGCATTTATACCCTGGTGGTCAACCGCCTCGCCCAGCGCTATCTGGTCGAACAGGCGTTGCCGTCGAGCATCGAAGCGACGCGCAACGACATCGAGCGAATCCTCGTTCAACCCCTCACCGCCGCGAAGGACATCGCCAGTAACACCATGGTCCGCGACTGGCTGGCCAATGGTGAAGACCCCGCCAAAACAGCGGGCTTCGCGCAGTATCTGGAAGGCATCCGCGCCGAACACAAGGCGTTTACTGCGTTGATCATCGGTACCGACTCCAATCACTACGTCACCGAAAAAGGCCTGGATCGCACCCTCAGTCGCACCAAGCCGGCTGATGCCTGGTTTTATTCGTTTCTTGACAGCAATCAGCCCCGGACCCTGAACATCGACAATGACGGGGCCACTGGAGAGCTGGCGCTGTTCATCGATCTGAAGGTCGAACAGGCCGGCAAAGTGGTGGGTGTCGCGGGTCTCGGGCTGAGCATGAAAGAGCTGTCGGAGCTGATCCACAACTTCAGCTTCGGCGACCGCGGAAAGGTCTATCTCGTGCGTTCCGACGGTTTGATCCAGGTTCATCCCGAGGCGCAGTTCAGTGGCAAGCGCACCCTCACGGAGCAGATCGGTGCCAGCGCGGCGCAAGCGGTCATGGGCCATAAAGTGGCGACCAGCAGCAGCTTCCAACGCGACGGCGAAGACTTCCTCGCCTTCAGCCTGCCCTTGCGCGACCTCGGCTGGACTTTGGTGGCCGAAGTGCCGCAGTCGCAGATCTACGCCGAAGCCCGGCGAGCAATGTGGATGAGCAGCGGCATCGGTCTGGCGGTGGCGCTGGTTTGTCTGGCGCTGGTGATTTGGCTGGCCCAGGGATTGGTGCGACCGATTCGTCAGGTAACAGCCGCACTGGTAGCAATCGGTAGCGGTGGTGGAGATTTGACCCATCGGTTAGATTCCAGCCGCGCTGATGAGCTGGGCGACCTCGCTCGCGGGTTCAACCGTTTCCTCGACAGCCAGCGCGGGATGATCGGTGAGGTGTTGACCACCAGCGAGCGGTTGCGTGTCGCCGTCGGCCAAGTGGCCAAGGTTGTGGATAACACCGCCGAACGCTCGGGGCGCCAGCAGGAAATGACCGACATGGTTGCCACCGCGGTTCACGAAATGGGCCTGACCGTGCAGGAAATCGCGCAGAACGCCGGCAATGCGGCGCTCGCCTCGCAAACGGCGCGAGATGAAGCGATGCTGGCGCGGGAAGTGGTCGGTGGTTCGATTCGCCATATAGAAAGCATGTCCGATGAAATCGGCGTCGCGGCGGGTGCGGTGGGTGAGCTCGCGCATCAGGTGGCGTCGATCGATCAGGTACTGGCGGTGATTCGCGGGGTTTCCGAGCAGACCAATCTGCTGGCATTGAACGCGGCGATTGAAGCGGCGCGGGCCGGGGACATGGGGCGTGGTTTTGCGGTAGTGGCGGACGAAGTGCGGACGCTGGCGCGCAGGACCCAGGCGTCTACCGACGAGATCCAGCAGATCATCGGCAGCCTCAAGCAGGGGGCGGAAAATGCCGTGTCATCGATGCGCACCGGACAGGCCGCGACGGGCACCGGAGTTGAGTCGAGCCAGCGTACCGGAGCCTCTTTGACGGCGATTACCGGGCAGGTCGAGCGCATCAGCGACATGAACCATCAGGTGGCGACGGCGACCGAAGAGCAGTCGGCGGTGACCGAGGAGATCAACCGCAACGTGCAGGGGATTTCCGATCTGGCCCGGGCGACGGCGGGGGAGGTTCGGGCCTGCCGCGAGGATTGTCAGATGTTGCAGCGACTGGCGGACGATCTGGCGCGGCAGATGGGTGGGTTCAAACTCACCTGACTGATTGTTCCCTGTCGAGGTACTGATCGTTCCCACGCAGACGGTTCGACGCCTCGACGTGGGAACGATCATGGTCAGGGGTTAGAACCACGCATCCTGCATTGCCAGACACGTATCATCCCTTGCCTCCAGCAACACCAGCTCATGCTGGCATCCCGGCACTTCCCACGTCAGGAAATATCGCGCCGCCTGCAACTTGCCTTTATAGAAGTCGACATCCGCCACATTTCCCTTGGCCAACCCTTCCTCGGCCCGAATCGCTTGCTCCAGCCAGCGCCAGCCGATCACCGCGTGCCCGAACACCTTCAGGTACAACGCCGAATTCGCCAGGCTGCTGTTGACCTTGCCCTGAGCCAGATCGGTCAGCAGACCGATGGTTACGCTCTGCAGACGCGCCACCAGTTTCTCCAGTGGCTCACGCAACGCAGTCAACGACTCGTGCGCCACCGCGCGTTCGACCGTGTCGGCAATCAGTCGGATCAGTTGCTTGAGCCCGGCGCCGCCGTTCTGCGCCAGTTTGCGTCCCAGCAAGTCCAGCGACTGTATGCCGTGGGTGCCTTCGTGGATCGGGTTCAGGCGGTTGTCGCGGTAATACTGCTCCACCGGGTATTCGCGGGTGTAACCGTGGCCGCCGAGAATCTGGATCGCCAGTTCGTTGGCTTTCAGGCAGAACTCCGACGGCCAGGATTTGACGATCGGCGTCAACAAATCCAATAGCTCGTGAGCCTGTTTGCGCTCGGCTTCGGTCTCAAGCGTGGTGGTGTCATCGAACAGTCGTGCTGCATAAAGACCGAGATCGAATGCTCCTTCGACGTAGGATTTTTGCGTCAGCAGCATGCGTCTGACATCCGCGTGCTGAATGATCGCCACGGGTGCCGTGGTCGGATCCTTGCTGTCCGGCACCCGACCCTGCGGGCGTTCGCGAGCGTATTCCAGCGAATAAAGATAACCGGCGTAACCCAGCATCACCGCGCCCATGCCGACGCCGATCCGCGCTTCGTTCATCATCTGGAACATGTAGCTCAAACCGTGATGCGGCTTGCCCACCAGATAGCCGACGCATTCGCCGTTATCGCCGAAGTTCAGCGCCGTGGACGTGGTTCCGCGCCAACCCATCTTGTGGAACAGACCGGCCAGCAACACGTCGTTGCGCTTGCCCAGGCTGCCGTCATCGTTGACCAGGAACTTGGGCACGATGAACAGCGAAATACCCTTCACCCCGGCCGGTGCGTCCGGCAGTTTGGCCAGCACCATGTGCACGATGTTCTCCGAGAGCGGGTGATCGCCGCCGGAAATGAAGATTTTGTTGCCCTTGAGGCGATAGGTGCCGTCGGACGCAGGCTCGGCGCGGGTACGAATATCCGACAGCGACGAACCGGCATGGGGTTCGGTCAGCGCCATGGTGCCGAAGAAGCGACCGTCGATCATCGGCTGCAGGAAGCGCCGCTTCTGCTCTTCGGTGCCGAAGCTTTCAATCAGGTTGGCTGCGCCCATGGTCAGGAACGGGTACGAGGTCGACGCCGCGTTGGCCGACTGGAAATGGGCGAAGCAGGCCTGAGACAGCAGTGTAGGCAGTTGCATGCCGCCAGCGTCGAAACTGCGCGCCGCGTTGAGGAAGCCGGCTTCAAGGAAGGCATCCACCGCCGGTTTTACTTCGGGAATCAGAATCGCCTGACCGTTCTCGTAGCGCGGTTCGTTCTCGTCACCCTTGCGATTGTGCGGCGCGAAGTACTTCTCGGCGATGTTGCGTGCCGTGCCGATGGCGGCATCGAAGGTTTCGCGGTTGTGCTCGGCAAACCGCTCGCGCCGGGTCAGGCCTTCGGCATCGAGGACTTCATACAGCTCGAAAGCCAGATTGCGGGAACTGAGCAACGTCTCGGACATGGCGGCCTACCTTTTTTTGGAATGGGCCGAGTCTAGGCGTGCGAATAAAGACTGAACAGGAAGATTGATAACGGTGATATTGGAGCCGAGCAACGGCTTAACAACCACCACAAAACAAATGTGGGAGCGAGCTTGCTCGCGATGACGGCGGCACATCCAATGAAGATGTGACTGACAGGCCGCTATCGCGAGCAGGCTCGCTCCCACAGGGTTATGCGCACCGTGCAGCCATCATGGCTGCACGGCTGATCGGGTGTTAACCGATGGTCATCAGGCTGGCGTTACCGCCCGCTGCCGCGGTGTTGACGCTCAGCGCACGCTCGATCACCAGACGCTCCAGCGCAATGTTGGTCTCGCCCTGGGACAGGCCCTGAACCCCGACGATGGCGCCGGCACGCTTGGCGATCTGCTGGCAGACCTCGCGCAACTGGTCGGAATGGCCGTGATGCAGAACCGCATCGAATACCACATCGTCCTTGTTCCAGTCGGAAACCAGTTTGATCCGCGCCTGAATCTCCTTCGGCAGGCGTGCGAACAATGCCTTGCTGGTGTCGGATTCCGGCCAGACCGCCGAACCGCCCACTGCCAGCACCGCCGCGAGTTGAGTCAGCAGGTCACCTTCGATGTCCGCCAGGCACAGCACGTGCTCACGCGGCAGGATTGCGTAGCTGTTTTTCTCGCCGGTCGGGCCGGCCAGTACGCGGGTGATACCGCTTTGCGACTGTGCTGCGTACTGCACGCACAGGGCGCTCAGGTCGGCGAACTTGTTGCTGTCGGCCCAGGCTTTCAGGGCAACCAGCGGTTTGCTTAGGGTGTCGCGCAGGCGAACATCCGGTGCCACGGCAGCATCACTGCGAGCGAAGGATTGTTCGATGGCGTCCGCAGGGCGTGTCGACAGCAGGCGGTACAGATACAGCGGGCCGCCGGCCTTCGGACCGGTACCCGACAGGCCTTCGCCACCGAACGGCTGGACACCGACCACGGCACCCACGATGTTGCGGTTTACGTAGACGTTGCCGGCGTTGACGTTGTCGATCACCTTGGCGATGGTCTCGTCGATGCGGGTGTGCACGCCGAGGGTCAGGCCGTAACCGGAGGCGTTGATCTGGGCGATCAACTGGTCGATCTCTTTACGCTTGTAGCGCACCACGTGCAGCACCGGGCCGAAGATCTCGCGTTGCAGTTCGTCGAAGCTTTCCAGTTCGATCAGGGTCGGCATGACGAAGGTGCCGCGTTTGACTTCTTCGGCATCGGCGATGGCCACCTGGAACACGTTGCGACCTTTGTCGCGCATGCCCTGGATGTGCTTCTCGATGCCGGCCTTGGCTTCGGCGTCGATCACCGGGCCGATGTCCACGCACAGACGCTCCGGGTTGCCGAGACGGCTTTCAGCCATCGCACCTTTCAGCATTTCGATGACCCGATCAGCGGAATCTTCCTGCAGGCACAGGACGCGCAGGGCCGAGCAACGCTGGCCGGCACTGTCGAAGGCCGACGACACAACGTCGATGACCACTTGTTCGGTCAGTGCCGAAGAGTCGACGATCATCGCGTTCTGGCCACCGGTTTCGGCGATCAGCGGAATCGGACGGCCCTGGTTGTCGAGGCGGCCGGCGATGTTGCGTTGCAACAGTCGTGCGACTTCGGTGGAACCGGTGAACATCACGCCTTTGACGCGCTCATCGCCAACCAGACCGGCGCCGACGGTTTCACCGCGACCCGGCAGCAGTTGCAGCACGCCTTCCGGAATCCCGGCTTCGAGCATCAGACGCACAGCTTGTGCGGCCACCAGCGGAGTCTGTTCGGCCGGTTTGGCCAGCACCGGGTTACCGGCGGCCAGTGCGGCGGCGACCTGGCCGCTGAAAATAGCCAGCGGGAAGTTCCACGGGCTGATGCACACCACCGGGCCCAACGGGCGGTGGGCGTCGTTGCTGAAATCGTTGCGGGCCTGCACCGCGTAGTAACGCAGGAAGTCGACGGCTTCGCGGACTTCGGCGATGGCGTTGGCGAAGGTCTTGCCGGCTTCGCGGGCCAGCAGACCCATCAGCGGCTGGATCTCGCCTTCCATCAGGTCAGCGGCGCGTTCCAGAATTGCGGCGCGCTCGGCCGGCGGGGTGGCCTGCCAGATCGGTGCAGCGTTCAGGGCGCATTGAATGGCGTTGTCGACGTCTTCGACAGTGGCTTCCTGCACATGGCCGACCACGTCACGCAGATCGGACGGGTTCAGCACAGGTGCCGGCGCTTCGTTGCTGGAGGCGCAACCGAGCATCGGCGCGGCTTTCCAGTTGTTGTGCGCAGTGGCCAGCAGGGCGCAGGACAGCGACGCCAGACGGTGTTCGTTGGCCATGTCGATGCCGCTGGAGTTGGCGCGCTCGGAACCGTACAGGTCACGTGGCAGCGGAATGCGCGGGTGCGGCAGGCCGAAACCACCTTCCACGGTCGCCATCTGCTCGATCTGCGCAACTGGATCGGCTACCAGTTCCTGGATCGAAATCGACTGGTCGGCGATACGGTTGACGAACGAAGTGTTGGCGCCGTTTTCCAGCAGACGACGTACGAGGTACGCCAGCAGGGTTTCGTGGGTGCCGACCGGGGCGTACACACGGCACGGACGGTTCAGCTTGCCTTCGGAAACCTTGCCTACAACCTGCTCGTACAAAGGTTCGCCCATGCCGTGCAGGCACTGGAATTCGTACTGGCCCGGGTAATAGTTCTGACCGGCAATGTGATAAATCGCCGACAGCGTGTGGGCGTTGTGCGTGGCGAACTGCGGGTAGATGACTTCCGGTACCGACAGCAGTTTGCGGGCGCAGGCGATGTAGGAAACGTCGGTGTACACCTTGCGGGTGTAGACCGGATAGCCTTCCAGGCCTTCGACCTGGGCGCGCTTGATTTCGCTGTCCCAGTACGCGCCTTTCACCAGACGGATCATCAGGCGATGACGGCTGCGGCGAGCCAGATCGATCACGTAGTCGATCACGTAAGGGCAACGCTTCTGGTAAGCCTGGATCACGAAACCGATGCCGTTCCAGCCGGTCAGTTGCGGTTCGAAGCACAGGCGCTCGAGCAGATCCAGCGACAGCTCCAGGCGGTCGGCTTCTTCGGCGTCGATGTTCAGGCCGATGTCGTACTGCTTGGCCAGCAGGGTCAGCGACAACAGGCGCGGGTACAGCTCGTCCATCACCCGCTCGTACTGGGCGCGGCTGTAACGCGGGTGCAGGGCCGACAGTTTGATCGAGATGCCCGGGCCTTCATAAATCCCACGGCCATGGGACGCTTTGCCGATCGAGTGGATGGCTTGTTCGTACGAGGCCAGGTACTTCTGGGCGTCGTGTTCGGTCAGCGCCGCTTCACCGAGCATGTCGTAGGAATAACGGAAGCCCTTGGCTTCGAACTTGCTCGCGTTGGCCAGGGCTTCGGCGATGGTTTCGCCGGTCACGAACTGCTCGCCCATCAGGCGCATGGCCATGTCGACGCCCTTGCGGATCATCGGCTCGCCGCTCTTGCCGATGATGCGGCTCAGGGACGATGTCAGGCCGGCTTCGTTATGGGTGGAGACCAGTTTGCCGGTCAGCAGCAAACCCCAGGTCGCCGCGTTGACGAACAGCGACGGGCTGTTGCCCAGGTGCGGTTGCCAGTTGCCGGTGCTGATCTTGTCGCGGATCAGCGCATCGCGAGTGCCTTTGTCCGGGATGCGCAGCAGCGCTTCGGCCAGACACATCAGCGCCACACCTTCCTGGGACGACAGGGAGAACTCCTGCAGCAGGCCCTGAACAATGCCTGCACGCCCGCCGGCACTCTTCTGGTTACGCAGTTTTTCCGCGATGGTCGCAGCAAGTTTGTTGGTGGCTTCGGCCATCGGCGCCGGCAGGCGAGCCTGCTCGATCAGCATCGGCACCACTTCCGGCTCAGGGCGACGGTAAGCGGCGGTGATCGAAGCGCGCAGCACCGATTGCGGCAGGATGCTTTCAGCGAATTCGAGGAAACATTGGTGGGCGTGATCGGTATGGACTTCACCTGCGTCGTCGGTGTCCTTGGCGGTCAAACCGTTCAGCTCGGTTAGGGTTGCACCACCCTCGAGTTTTTCCAGGTAATTGAAAATCGCCTGCTTGATCAGCCAGTGCGGCGTGCGATCAATCGAGGTTGCGGCGGCCTTCAGGCGCTCGCGGGTCGGGTCGTCGAGTTTGACCCCAAGGGTGGTGGTAGCCATATTTTTATCCTCATGGGTGCCGCAGTTGCGCGGCAGCAGCTGGCCGCAAGATTAGCCGCGAGCTGAAAGAGGTGCAACCGGGTGCAACCCATTTTTTGTCGGAATATTCGGCAGCTTGTCAGGAATAAATTTCAGCTTTTCGATGGCCGCTCTAAATCAGTGCTTTCACGGCGAGCGATCTGGTGTCGTTGCACCGGATGCGCGCAAAAACGGCGTTTTTCAGTAAAAAATCCGACGCAGGTGCAACTGATTCCCAAGAAACTGGTTGCACCTGTTTTGCTTTGTTGCATAGGATTCGCGCCCAAGGTGCAACCGGGAAACCCGGTTTACCGGCCAATGGCTTTCCTGGGGAAACATTGGTCATAAATGCGCGGCCGTGCGAATCGTCTGTCAGGCGTCAGTCTGCAAACGGTGCAACCGCCGCCGCTACATAAAAACAAAGCCAGGGCACGTACGTAATGAGCGCAAGCAATCCAACCCTGATCACGTTCGTGATCTACATCGCAGCAATGGTGCTGATCGGCTTCATGGCCTATCGCTCCACCAACAATCTCTCCGACTACATTCTGGGCGGCCGCAGCCTGGGCAGCGTGGTGACCGCATTGTCCGCCGGGGCTTCCGACATGAGCGGCTGGTTGCTGATGGGCCTGCCGGGCGCCATCTACATGTCCGGCCTGTCCGAAAGCTGGATCGCCATCGGCCTGATCGTCGGCGCCTACCTGAACTGGCTGTTCGTTGCCGGTCGTCTGCGTGTCCAGACCGAGCACAACGGCGATGCGCTGACCCTGCCGGATTATTTCTCCAGCCGCTTCGAAGACAAAAGCGGCCTGCTGCGAATCATTTCCGCAGTGGTGATCCTGGTGTTCTTCACCATCTACTGTGCGTCCGGCATCGTGGCCGGTGCCCGCCTGTTCGAAAGTACCTTCGGCATGTCCTACGAGACTGCGCTCTGGGCCGGCGCTGCGGCGACCATTGCCTACACCTTCGTCGGCGGTTTCCTCGCGGTTAGCTGGACCGATACCGTACAAGCGACCCTGATGATCTTCGCCCTGATCCTGACGCCGATCATCGTGCTGCTGGCTACCGGTGGCGTGGACACCACGTTCCTGGCCATCGAAGCCAACGATCCGAGCAACTTCGACATGCTCAAGGGCACCACCTTCATCGGCATCATCTCGCTGATGGGCTGGGGTCTGGGCTACTTCGGCCAGCCGCATATCCTGGCGCGCTTCATGGCCGCTGACTCGGTGAAATCCATCGCCAACGCCCGTCGCATCTCCATGACCTGGATGATCCTTTGCCTGGGTGGCACCGTGGCCGTTGGCTTCTTCGGTATCGCTTACTTCTCGGCGCACCCGGACGTCGCCGCGCCTGTGACTGAAAACCATGAGCGTGTGTTTATCGAGCTGGCGAAAATCCTGTTCAATCCGTGGATTGCCGGTGTGCTGCTGTCGGCGATTCTTGCGGCGGTGATGAGCACCCTGAGCTGCCAGTTGCTGGTGTGCTCGAGTGCCCTGACCGAAGACTTCTACAAGGCTTTCCTGCGTAAATCCGCTTCGCAGCTGGAACTGGTGTGGGTCGGTCGCGCCATGGTGCTGCTGGTTGCGCTGGTCGCCATTGCGATGGCGGCGAACCCGGAAAACCGCGTGCTGGGTCTGGTGTCCTATGCCTGGGCCGGTTTCGGTGCAGCGTTCGGTCCGGTCGTGCTGATCTCCGTGGTCTGGAAGAAAATGACCCGCAACGGCGCGTTGGCCGGCATCCTGGTCGGCGCGATCACCGTGATCGTGTGGAAGCACTTTGAAGTGTTGGGGCTGTACGAAATCATCCCGGGCTTCATTTTTGCCAGTCTGGCGATCTACCTGGTCAGCCTGATGGGCCAGCCGAGTACCGGCATGGTTCAGCGCTTCGAGGCGGCGGAGCAGGATTACCATCTGAACAAGTGATGGCAATGAGCTGAAGCTCACAAGAAAACGGCCCGTTTCCTGCCAGGAAACGGGCCGTTTTTTATTGCCTGTGATTTTTCTGAAAGAAAAGTCTGTAGTCGAATGCGCTGATTTTTGAAGGGGAGATCGAAGTTTCAAGTAGGGGAAATCTGATTTTTTAGTCACCTGTCCTGCACCTCTTGCCCCTCATGCAGAATCGCCCGCCTTCATATCGCAGAGAGACATCGGATGTTCGCGCCTGCCAATCAACCGCGTTTCACGTTGACCGTCGAAGGCGCCCGGTTTGACCTCAAAGTGCTTGAGTTCACGGGCAAGGAAGCCATCAGCCAGCCCTTTCGCTTTGACCTGGAACTGATCAGCGAGCGACCGGATCTGGACCTTGAAAGCCTGCTGCACTGTCAGGCGTTTCTGAGTTTCGATGGCGCGGGTTCCGGTATCCACGGTCAGATCTATCGGGTCGGCCAGGGGGACTCGGGCAAGCGTCTGACCCGCTATCACGTCAGTCTTGTTCCACGCCTGGCTTGTCTCGGCCATCGGATCAATCAGCGGATCTTCCAGCATCAGAGCGTGCCGCAGATCGTGACGCAGATCCTCAAGGATCACGCAATCCTGCGCGATGCCTTCGAGTTTCGCCTCGGCAGCGATTACCCGCCCCGTGAGTATTGTGTGCAGTATACGGAGAGCGATCTGGCGTTCATTCAGCGCCTGTGTGCCGAGGTCGGTATTCACTTCCACTTTCAGCACAGCCCGGACGGGCATCTGTTGGTGTTCGGCGACGATCAGACGGTGTTTCCGCGTCTGGCCGAGCCGACGAAGTACCTTCCGGGCAGCGGCATGGCCGCAGCCGCGCCAGCCATCAAGCGTTTCACCGTTCGGCTGGAAACCCGTACCAGCGTGGTCACCCGGCGTGATTACGACTTCACCAAACCGCGCCTGCCGCTGCAGAGTCGGGTGGAAAGCGAACAGCGCCCGGTGCTGGAGGATTACCACTTCCCCGGCCAGTTCACCGAGCGCGAAACCGGCAAACAACTGGCTCAGCGCGCCCTTGAACGACATATCGCCGACTACCGTCAGGCCGAGGGCCGCAGCGATCAATCCGGCCTGGTCAGCGGACATTTCCTGCAACTGACCGAGCATCCGCGTCAGGATTTGAATGACCTCTGGTTGCTGACCGCTATCGAGCACCATGGCCGACAACCGCAGGTGCTGGAGGAATCGGTCACCAGCGATAGTGAAGAATTTCAGGGTTACCGTAATACCTTTCTCGCCACGCCGTGGGACGTGTTCTTCCGTCCACCGATGGGGCCGGAAAAGCCACGGATGCTCGGTTATCAACCGGCGGTGGTCACCGGCCCGAAAGACAGCGAGATCCATTGCGACGAGTACGGTCGGGTCAAGGTGCAACTGGTCTGGGATCGCGAAGGTGAACTCAACGAGCATTCCAGTTGCTGGCTGCGGGTCGCCAGCGGCTGGGCTCATGACCGTTATGGCAGCGTGCTGATTCCACGGGTCGGGATGGAAGTGCTGGTGGGTTTCATCGACTCCGATGCCGACAAGCCTTTGGTCATGGGTTGCCTGCCGAACGCCGCGACGCCGGTGCCGTTGGACCTGCCGGCCGACAAGACTCGCAGTATTTTTCGCAGCCAGAGCAGTCCGGGTGGCGGCGGCTACAACGAGTTGCGCATCGAGGATCGCAGGGGCGCCGAGGAAATCTACCTGCGTGCGCAGCGAAACTGGACGCAGCATGTGCTGAACGATCAGCAGGTGCAGGTGGATAACCAGCGCAGCGTTATCGTTACTGGCCTCGCCAGGCACGAACTCAAGGCCGATGAACAGCGCATCACCCACGGCCAGCGCCAGACCGAAGTGAAGCAGGACGACCACCTCACGGTGACCGGTGACCGGCACATCCGCGTGAGCAATCAGGCGATCAACGCCAGTGCTCAATTCCACGTCAGCGCCGGCCAGCAGGTGGTGATCGACGGCGGGGCGAGCGCGACAATCCAGGCAGGCGGTCAGTGGATCAACATCGGCCCCGGCGGCATCTTCAGCAGCGTGCCGATTGTTGTGGGTGGTGCGCCGATGGCCGCGATGAGCGCAGCGCCGACCGTGCCGGGGTTGCCGGAAACGCTGACGGCGGCACCGCCAGCAATATTGACGGCCGCACAAATCATGAGTCTCAAAGGAGACGCGCCGTTCTGCGAAGAATGCGAGCGCTGCAAGGAGGGTGTCTGTGCGGCCTGACCAATGGTTGAAGCATGAGCCGCTGAAGTCGTCGGAGCAATTGTTTGCGATCTTCAGTGGTGCCAGTGCGGTGAATCCCTTGGAAGCCTGGCCACTGAATGCACAGGCGCCAAAGCCGGTTTGGGCGGAAACGATTTATGCCGGGTGGGATGCGGTGATGCCCTACGTGGGAATCGTCGAAGCGGGCAGTGAGTTTCTGGATTGGGTCGCGACCACCGAATCCCGTGACTGGGGCTGGCTGGCGGTTTCTTCGGCGGGGCTTGAGGCGGTGGTCGAGCACTTTCGCAGTTTGACCCAGGTGCTGATGCCGGACGGCACAGCGGTGTTCTTCCGGTTCTGGGATGGGCGGTTTTTGTTGCCGATCCTTGAGTCGTCCGAGGTGGATGCCGGGCAATTGCTGCCGGTTCTCACGCGAGCTTTGATCAACGGTCAGGCCGTCGAG
This sequence comes from Pseudomonas sp. KCJK9016, assembly GCF_046231795.1. Taxonomy (NCBI): domain Bacteria; kingdom Pseudomonadati; phylum Pseudomonadota; class Gammaproteobacteria; order Pseudomonadales; family Pseudomonadaceae; genus Pseudomonas; species Pseudomonas sp. KCJK9016. The sequence goes on from NZ_JBJJMM010000001.1 coordinate 104,568, forward strand.
ATCGGGGGCAGGGCGCGGGTCTCGGGACGGGAGTTTCCTTGGTGGTCGGTGCCGGAAAAGCTGCTGGTGCAATTCGGTGGTGATGCCCGGACCAACAACACCTTGCAGTGGTTGAGCGAGGAGCAACCGGCATTGTTCGAGGCTTTCCCCGCCGATGTCTTGCGCTGCAAGGTTGTCAGGTTTTTTGCGGTTTCGGCGTCGGACGAATCGTCGGCTTCGGCGCTGCTGGACTACTTGCGGGACGAGTCAGAGTGAAATTTCCGGGCAAAGGCTTCGGACGTTTCCTGCGAGTTGCGGCGGTTTGCGTGAACTGGTGGGCGAGGTGGTGCGGAGATAGTCTTTTGGCTGTCACCGCAAATTCGGTGACAGGGCGTGGAAGCCCTTTTATCGTTAGGCGCGTCAAGCTGCACCAGTCAGACGTCTTTGTCGTTTGAGTTTTTGGTGGCTGTGCGCGGGGCGCTTTCGAGTGCGCCGGGTGCCTAACGTCCCGGTCTTCCACACCTGCGTACAGCCGCCACCTAATGCGTGGAAGTGAGAGTTGGCGGCTCCATCCAATACGTTAGGAGTTAGTCCAGTGCCAACATTGAAACCCGATCCACCCTACGAGCCTTTCATCCCTCACCCCAACAACCGCCTCATGGCGCTGACCAGCAACTGCAACGACATGCCCACCCTGTTCATCGACACCCACGCCCCGCTCGACATCCTGAAGGACGCCGCCAACTACCGGATCCGCGCCGTGATTCAGGTACTGGAAAACATGTGCATGCGCGGCTCGGTCGAGTGCGACTCGGTCATCTTCAGCGACTTCGCCCAGCTCTGTGTGATTCCGCTGCGTGACGGCTGTGATGTGCTGGATGTGATTGGCAAGCGACTACGCGCCATACCGTCCTGACTCGATCGTTCCCACGCTCTGCGTGGGAATGCAGAGCGTGGGAACGATCATCAGTGCAGCGGGACGCCACTCAGCTGCGAGCCCCTGACTTGCCGCACGGTAAAAGGTAAACTTCACGGCCCTCGCAGGAGCAGCCATGAATTATCGTCACGCCTTCCACGCCGGCAATCACGCCGATGTGTTCAAACACCTGACCTTGACCCGCCTCATCGCCCTGATGTCGCGCAAGGAGCAGCCGTTTGCCTATCTCGACAGCCACGCCGGCATCGGTCTGTATGACCTGCAGGGCGATCAGGCCAACCGCACCGGCGAGTACCTGGAAGGCATTGCGCGCTTGTGGGACCAGCCGGATCTGCCGGCGCTGACCGCTGACTATATGAAAGTGCTGCACGAGATGAATCCGGATGGCCAGTTGCGCTATTACCCGGGTTCGCCGGAGCTGGCACGGCGTCTGACCCGTTCCCAGGATCGGGTGTTGCTCAACGAGAAGCACCCGGAAGACGGCGTACTGCTCAAGGACAACATGAAGGGCGACCGTCGTGTGGCGGTGCATCTGGGCGAGGGCTGGCATGTGGCGCGGGCGTTGCTGCCGGTGGCCGAGAAACGCGCAGTGATGCTGATCGACCCGCCATTCGAGAAACTCGACGAGATGCAGCGTTGCGCAGCATCGTTGAAAGAGGCAATCGGTCGGATGCGCCAGACGGTGGCGGCGATCTGGTATCCGGTGAAGGATCAGCGGGCACTGCGGCGCTTCTATCAGGATCTGGCCGGCACCGGTGCGCCGAAGTTGCTGCGGGTCGAGCTGCTGGTGCACCCGCTGGACACCCCGAACAGCCTGAACGGTTCCGGGCTGGCGATCGCCAATCCGCCGTGGGGGCTGGAGGAAGAATTGCGTGAGCTGCTGCCGTGGCTGTCCAAAAAACTTGGGCAGACCCAGGGTGGGTGGCAGATGGATTGGCTGATCGCCGAGAGCTGATCACTGACCGATCGTTCCCACGCGGACGGTTCGACGCCTCGACGTGGGAACGATCGGCCGAGGTGGTCAGTTACCTGCCAGGCTCGGTGGCATGCACACGCCGGTGCCGCCAATCCCGCAGTAGCCTTCCGGATTTTTCGCCAGATACTGCTGGTGATAGGCCTCGGCGAAGTAAACGGTCGGGGCCTGTTCGATTTCTGTGCTGATTTCCCCCAGGCCGGCCTTCGACAGCTCGGCCTGATACACGGCCTTGCTCTTCAGCGCTGCATCCAGTTGCTCCGGCGTAGTGGCGTAGATCACCGAGCGGTACTGGGTGCCGATGTCATTGCCCTGACGCATGCCCTGCGTCGGGTTGTGCAATTCCCAGAACATCGCCAGCAATTCTTCGTAGCTGACCCTGGCCTTGTCAAACACCACCAGCACCACTTCGGCATGGCCGGTCAGGCCCGAGCAGACCTCTTCGTAGGTCGGGTTCGGCGTGTAGCCGCCGGCGTAGCCGACCACCGTGCTGACCACGCCTTCGCGCTGCCAGAAGCGCCGCTCCGCCCCCCAGAAACAACCCAGGCCGAAGATCGCGAAGTCGACGTCGTCAAAGAACGGGCCGAGCAGCGGCGTATCGGTAAAAACAAAGTGGGTTTCCGGCAAGGTCATCGGGGTTTCGCGGCCGGGCAGAGCTTGATCTTTTGTCGGTAGCACGTTTTTGTTCACCAGAATTTCCGAGCGCAGAACCATGATCGTTCCTCTCAGTCAGGATGGGATGTAAATAAGCAGACCACCAGTGTGCCCAATGATGCCAAGTTAATCACCAGGCAAAGTGTGCGGATAGTGCCAGTGGGTTACAGGCAGAGCGGGCCGCGCGGGTAGCGCTTGAGCGCCTGGATCAGCTCGCCACCCGGAATCGGCCGGTCGAACAGGTAGCCCTGGCCGACATCGCAGCGGTGCCGGCGCAGGAACGCCAGTTGCTCGGCGGTCTCGATGCCTTCGGCCACGACCTTGAGTTTCAGGTTGTGGGCCATGGCGATCACGGCGGAGGTGATTTCCATGTCGTCCTGGTTATCCGGGATTTCGTGGATGAAGCTGCGATCGATCTTGATGATGTCGATCGGGAATTTCTTCAGGTAACTGAGCGACGAGTAACCGGTGCCGAAGTCGTCCATGGCCAGGGTCAGGCCCAGATGCTTGAGCTGGTCGAGCTGCAAGTGAGTGTCTTCGGTGGCTTCCAGCAGCAGGCCTTCGGTCAGCTCCAGTTCCAGCAGATTGGCCGGCAGCGCTTCTTCCTTGAGGATGTTGGCGATGGAGGCCACCAGGTCCGGGTCGGAGAACTGCTTGGGCGACAGGTTGATCGCCACTTGCAGATTGCCCATGCCGGCGGCGGTCAGCGCCTTGCTCATGCGGCAGGCCTGGCGGGCGATCCACTTGCCGATCGGAATGATCAGGCCGGTTTCCTCGGCGACGCTGATGAACTGGTCCGGGCGGATCATGCCGCGTTCCGGGTGATTCCAGCGCAGCAGCGCTTCCATGCCCAGCAACCGACCGCTGCGCAGGCACAGCTTGGGCTGGTAGAACACGTCCAGCTCGTTCTGGGTCAGGGCGCGGCGCAGGTTGTTCTCGACGAACAGTTTGTAACTGGCCTCGGCGTTCAGCGCTTCGGTGAACACCTGCACCTGATGTTTGCCGTTGGCCTTGGCCTTGTGCAGGGCAAGGCCGGCGTTGCGCATCAGGGTCTGCGGGTCGCGGCCATGCAACGGCGCGCAGGCCAGGCCCACGGAGCCGGTGACGCTGATCAACTGGTTGTCGACGAACATCGGTTTGTCGAGTGTCATCAACAGTTGGCTGGCGATCTGTTGGCCGGCTTCGAGGTCGGTGTTGTCGAGCAACACGGCGAATTCGTTACTGGCGAACCGCGCCAGGCTGCCGCTCGGGCTCAGGCTGTTGCGCAGGCGCCGGGCCAGGCTGATCAACAGTTTGTCGCCGGTCTGGTGGCCAAGGCTGTCGTTGATGCGCTTGAAGTTGTCGATGTCCACCAGCAGCAGGCTGATCGGGGTATCGCTGTCTCGGGCGAAGCGTTCGTCCAGATTGCGGATAAATGCAGGCCGGTTACCGAGGTTGGTGAGGTTGTCGGTGTAGGCCAGGCGCTCGATGCGCTGCTGCGCCAGTTTGGTCTGGGTGATGTCTTCGTAGATGCCGATGTAGTGCGTCAGCTCACGGTTGTCGCCATAGACCTTGGAGATCGACAACTGGCCCCAATAGGGTTCGAGATTCTTGCGGCGGCTCTTGAACTCGCCCTGCCAGCTGTTGCTCTTGGCCAGCGAAGAGGGCGCGTCGAACAGCAGCTCGCTGAGGTTTTCCAGCGCCGGCAGTTCCGACAGGCGCTGGCCGTGGACTTCCTCGGTGGTGTACTGGGTGATGGCGGTGAAGCTCGGGTTGACGTACTCGACCACGCCGTCGCAATTGACCAGCAAAAAGGCGTTGGCGCTTTGCTCGACCGCCCGCTGGAACAGGTGCAGCGCACTGGTGGCGGTGCGGCGGTTGTGATTGTTGATGACCTGGGCGAACTGGTCGGCCAGTTCACCGGCAAAGGCGATTTCGTCGGACTGCCAGGCGCGGGTGACGCCGGTCTGCTCCAGGCACAGCACGCCGACCACCTGACCGTCGACGCGGATGCTGGCGTCGAGCATGGCATTGACGTCACGGGGACGCAGGGCTTCGGCCATCTCCCGGGTACGCGGATCGCGCATCGCGTTGTGCGCGTCGATAGCGCGACTGCCGTGCAGCGCTTCCATGTAATCGGGAAAACCGCTGACGTCGATGGCGTCCGGCAGGATGTATTCCTGGGTGGCGCGGTGATACGCCGAGATCGGCACCAGTTTCTGGCCTTCGAGGTTCCACAGGCTGGCGCAGTCGATTTCGTAGATATCGCAGGCGCAGCGGGTGATCAGTTCGGCGGCTTCCTGCAGGGAGTTCTGGCTGCTGTAGCGCTGGCGGGCCAGCAACAGGATCAGGTCCTGCTGGGCGCGCACCCGCTCCAGATGCTGCAGCTGTTCCTGCTGCGCGCGCTGATTGAGCTCAAGGGCGATTTGCAGGCGTGAATTCTGGGTTTCCAGGTCGACGGACGGCAGTGCCGGCGCCTCGTCAAATACGTCGTCGACCGCCAGCAGGTAACCGCGCAGCAAGTGGCGGTTGTGCTGTTTGTAGGCCTCGCCGAGTTCGAGAATGCTCAAGGCGCCGGCGGCGGTGTGCAGTGTGTAGCGCACCAGATAATGAGGGCTTTGGCCGAGTTGCTGCTGGATTGCGTCGTGCAACTGATAGCGTGCTTCGGGCTCCATCAGGCTGGCGTAGGGCGAGCCGACCAGAGCGCAGAGTTCGACGGCGGGCTGGCCGAACTGGCGTTCGCAGTTGGGATCGAGAAACAGCATCGCCCAACTGGCTTCATTCAGGCGCTCGAAACGCAGCATGCCGAGCCGCGAGGGCACAGGCAACTGCGTCACTACCTCGGCCGCCATACGGCTGGCGGCATCGGGTTGGCTCTTCATGAAGGGAACTCGCTTGGAAATTTGCTGAACGCGCCGGGCTCTCGCCCTCTTTACTGTTGTCTGCGGCAAGGTTGCATCATTGCGGCACCGACTGACAAGAGAGATGAAGGCCAAGTGCTATAAGAATATGTCGGCTGCGGCGGGCATTTCTCCAGCGAGTGGCGGAAAGTAATCGAGGGCTGCCCGGAAAGTGCCGTTCCAGAGCCATCGGTCGGTTTTTGGCGGTGACGCCGTTCCATTCAGCGAAGGGGAATGTTGACCGTTTGCAGGTGTTTGCCATCCCGGTCATGGTAGTTGACCTGGATGTGTCCTGGCTCGACCACCATGTGGGCAAAATTATCCTGACTGATGACCTGGCTGGTCAGCTCGTGTCGATACTCTCCCGTGTCAGTGCGCGTCAGCGGTTGATCGAGAATGAATGTCGAGGTCGTGGCATAGGGCAACAGTTTGCTGTTGTGCAGCGGTGAAGAAACGATGGTGTGCACTTCAAAGTCACGGTCCTGGCTGTGGGTGAGGCGGGCCGTCAGTGAGCCATGCACGTCGCCGCTGATGAACATGACATTGCGGATCCGGTGTCGGCGGATGAATTCCAGCAGACGCAAGCGTTGCTCGGGAAAGCCTCCCCAGGCGTCTTCGCTGTTGATCTTGCGGTCAGGGTAGAGCATGACGCTGGTGACCACGAACCGGACCCGTGCGTTGCTCTCGATCAACCACTTGCATAAGGCTTTTTCCTGCTCGTCATCGATCATCTGGCGGTTATCGTCCGACAAGTTGCGGCGGGTTCTACTGTCAGTGACAAACCATTCGATATCGCCGTCGCTGAATGGGTACCAGTAGTGCTTCAGCGAAGAGTGATCAACTTGCCCGTTAGTTGTCAGCGAACAGGCCGGGCCGTGACTGGCTTGATAAGTTTCGTAAGCGGCCATCGCATTCCGAAACAATGTTTCATCGAATGCATCGGCACGCGCTGGCCAGTTATCTTCTATTTCATGGTCGTCGAGAATCATGTAAGTCGAAGTGCCAGACATCAGTCGTCTAATATGGGGTTGGGAAAAGGCGGCACGATACTTTGCAATGAACTCCTTATATTCACGATCGGGCGCAATCAGGTTCAAGTCGTCGGCGTAGATCTGATCACCGCTCATCATGATCGCGCTCACCGGTGGTTGTGCACCTTCGATCAACTGGCTGATCGAAGCGAAGATCCGGTCACCCAGCTGGGGCAGTACAGGGATGCCCGCGGTCAGGCGAAGATAGCGGCAGGAGCCGAGGATGTAAGCGCGAGGCGTCAGGGGCTGGCTGCTGCGGGTACGCAGGCGGTACGTCTCCCGTGGCCATTGCAGCGGCAACTCCACCACGCTTTCAAGGGTGTGGGCCGGGTTCATCGGGCTGAACCATCCGGTCTGGTATTCGTAATCGGTGTCGGCGCTCAAGTTGTCCAGAATCAGTACGCCGGACATGTCTCGTTTCGCGTCCAACTGGATGAATCGACCCTTCTGCCATTGTGTTGAATCGGTAACCCGATAACGGATGCCGGCAAATGCGGCGGCATTACCTTGAAGTTCGCCCCGCAAGAATATGCGCGCCTGGTTAGTTGTGGTGTGTCCAATAATGGGGCCGACAGTGGGCTTCAGCATGTTCGATTCCATTCGAATAAATATTGATTGAACGTGGGTGATTGAATATTAAGTGGCTGACTTTGGTGATCCAAGGTTAGTTGGATGGTTATAAAAAATGTCGACTGGAAGTGGACTTGACTCGTGGCTGAAATCAGAAAAAGTTGTGGGAAAAATGTGGTCGATGGTGATTGCAGGCAAAAAAAAGCCCCGCCAGGTGACGGGGTTGAGGTACGAGCGTGTGGCGCTCGAAAACGTGGAACGCGGTCGGCCCTCCGTTGCCGGAGGGCCGAGCGCTTTACAGCAGGATGGTGCGGATGTCCGCCAGCAGGTCGCCCAGACGCTTGGTGAAGCGTGCAGCAGCGGCGCCGTTGATCACTCGGTGATCGTAGGACAGCGACAGTGGCAGCATCAGTTTCGGCTGGAAGGCTTTGCCGTCCCAGACTGGCTGGATGGTTGCCTTGGAAACACCGAGGATCGCCACTTCCGGCGCATTGACGATCGGCGTGAAGCCGGTGCCGCCAATGTGACCGAGACTGGAAATGGTGAAGCAGGCGCCTTGCATCTCGTCCGACGAGAGCTTCTTGGTCCGGGCTTTTTCAGCCAGGGAAGCGGCCTCGGCGGCCAGTTGCAGCAGGCTCTTCTGGTCGACGTTCTTGATGACCGGTACCAGCAGGCCATCCGGGGTGTCGACGGCGAAGCCGATGTTCACGTATTTCTTGCGGATGATTGCCTTGCCGCTTGGCGCCAGCGAACTGTTGAAGTCCGGCAGTTCCTTGAGCAAGTGCGCGCAGGACTTGAGCAGCAGCGGCAGAATGGTCAGCTTGACGCCGGCCTTCTCGGCCACGGCCTTCTGTGCGTTGCGGAACGCTTCCAGCTCGGTGATATCCGCCGAGTCGAATTGCGTCACGTGCGGCACGTTCAGCCAGCTGCGGTGCAGGTTGGCGGCGCCGACCTGCATCAGGCGGGTCATCGGCACTTCTTCGATTTCGCCGAAGCGGCTGAAGTCGACGACCGGAATCGGCGGGATGCCCGCGCCGCCGGTGGCGCCAGCAGCAGCGGCCGGTGCTTCCTTGGCCTTCTGCATCATGGCTTTGACGTAAGCCTGCACATCTTCTTTCAGGATGCGACCGTGCGGACCGCTGGCGCCGACAGCGCTCAGCTCGACGCCGAACTCGCGAGCCAGTTGACGCACGGCAGGGCCGGCGTGAACTTTCGCGCCCGGCTTGGCTGGAGCAGCGGCTGGAGCAGCAACCGGAGCGGCGGGAGCAGATGCGGCGGCCGCCGGAGCAGCAGCGGCTGGCGCCGGAGCGCTCGGTGCAGCGGCGGCAGGTGCCGGAGCAGCAGCCGGGGCGGCGCCTTTGACTTTCAGCTTGAGGATCAGGTCGCCGGTACCGACTTCGTCGTCCAGCTTGATGGAAACGCTTTCCACCACGCCAGCGGCAGGCGACGGGATTTCCATGCTTGCCTTGTCGGATTCCAGGGTGATCAGCGACTGGTCGGCTTCAACGCTGTCGCCGGCCTTGACCATCACTTCGATGATCTTGGCCTTGCCGGCCGAGCCGATGTCCGGAACGTGGATGTCCTGAACGCTGTCGGCAACCGGAGCAGCAGGTGCGGCAGCCGGTGCCGGCGCTGCGGCAGCGGCTAGAGCAGAAGCCTGGGCCGGAGCGGCAGCCGCAGGGGTCGCAGCACCCGCCACTTCCAGATCCAGGATCAGGTCGCCGGTGCCGACTTCGTCGTTCAACTTGACGCTGATGGCCTTGACCACGCCAGCGGCAGGCGACGGGATTTCCATGCTTGCCTTGTCGGATTCCAGGGTGATCAGCGACTGATCAGCCTCGACTTTGTCGCCGACCTTGACCTGGATCTCGATGATCTGGGCCTTGCCCGACGAGCCGATGTCCGGCACGTGCACTTGCTGGACCGAAGCGGCAACCGGAGCTGCGGCTGGCGCAGCCGGTGCAGGAGCGGCAGCCGGTGCAGCCTCAGCCTTGGCGGCAGGAGCGGCAGCCGGAGCAGGGGCCGCTTGCGCGGCGCCCTCGACTTCCAGTTCCAGCAGTTCGTCGCCTTCTTTCAGGCGATCGCCCAGCTTCACTTTCAGGCTTTTGATGACGCCGGCTTTCGGGGCCGGCACTTCCATGCTGGCCTTGTCCGATTCCAGGGTCAGGATGCTCTGGTCGGCTTCGATACGGTCGCCGACCTTCACAAACAGTTCGATTACTTCACCTTCACCGCTGCCGATGTCAGGTACGCGAATGAGTTCGCTCACAGAGTTTCTCCTCAGCAGTCCAGTGGGTTGCGTTTTTCCGGGTCGATGCCGAACCTGGTAATGGCCTCGGCCACGACTTTAGGTTCGATATCACCACGGTCAGCCAGTGCTTCCAGGGCTGCCAACACCACGAAATGACGGTCGACTTCGAAGAAATGACGCAGTTTCTTGCGGCTGTCGCTGCGGCCGAAACCGTCGGTGCCCAGGACCTTGAATTCCTTGGACGGTACCCACTGACGGATCTGCTCGGCGAACAGTTTCATGTAGTCGGTAGAGGCGATGACCGGACCCTTGCGGCCGCTCAGGCACTCTTCGACGTAGCTGCGCTTCGGCTTCTGGCCTGGTTTCAGGCGGTTGCTGCGCTCTACGGCCAGGCCGTCGCGACGCAGTTCGTTGAAGCTGGTGACGCTCCACACATCGGCGCCGATGTTGAACTCTTCACGCAGGATCTTCGCCGCTTCACGGACTTCACGCAGGATGGTGCCGGAGCCCATCAGCTGAACGTGGTGCGCCGCGTCGCGGGTGTCTTCTTCAAGCAGGTACATGCCTTTCTTGATGCCTTCTTCGGCACCGGCCGGCATGGCTGGCTGCTGGTACGACTCGTTCATCACGGTGATGTAATAGAAGATGTCCTGTTGCTCTTCGGTCATCTTCTTCATGCCGTCCTGAATGATCACCGCCAGCTCGTAGCCGTAGGTCGGATCGTAGGTGCGGCAGTTAGGGATGGTGGCAGCCAGCAGGTGGCTGTGACCGTCTTCGTGCTGCAGGCCTTCACCGTTCAGGGTGGTACGGCCGGCGGTGCCGCCGATCAGGAAGCCGCGGGTGCGGCTGTCGCCGGCCGCCCAGGCCAGGTCGCCGATACGCTGGAAGCCGAACATCGAGTAGAAGATGTAGAACGGCAGCATCGGCTGGTTGTGGCTGGAGTACGAAGTACCGGCGGCGATGAAGGAACTCATGGCGCCCGCTTCGTTGATGCCTTCTTCAAGGATCTGACCTTTCTGGTCTTCCTTGTAGAACATCACCTGATCCTTATCGACTGGCTCGTAGAGCTGGCCGACGGACGAGTAGATGCCCAGTTGACGGAACATGCCTTCCATACCGAAGGTACGTGCTTCGTCCGGGATGATCGGAACGATGCGCGGGCCGATTTCCTTGTCCTTGACCAATTGCGCGAGGATCCGCACGAAGGCCATGGTGGTGGAGATTTCACGGTCGCCGGAACCGTCGAGGATTGCCTTGAGGGTGTCCAGGTCCGGAGTCGGCACGCTGAAGCTCTGCGCACGACGCTGCGGAACGAAACCGCCCAGTGCGGCGCGACGCTCGGCCAGGTAGCGGGCTTCGGCGCTGCCTTCTTCCGGCTTGAAGAACGGCAGGTGTTCCAGATCGGCATCCTTGACCGGGATGTCGAAACGGTCACGGAAGTGTTTCAGGCTTTCGACGTCGACTTTCTTGGTGTTGTGCGCGGTGTTTTTCGCTTCGCCGGCACCGGTGCCATAACCCTTGATGGTCTTGGCCAGAATGACGGTAGGCTGGTCCTTGTGGTTGACCGCCTGGTGGTACGCCGCGTAGACCTTGTATGGATCATGGCCGCCACGGTTGAGTTTCCAGATCTCGTCGTCGGACAGGTCGGCAACCATCGCCTTGAGTTCAGGCGTGTTGAAGAAGTGCTCGCGAACGAACGCACCGTCTTTGGCCTTGTAGTTCTGGTACTCGCCGTCGATGACTTCGTCCATGCGACGTTGCAGGATGCCGTCGGTGTCCTTGGCCAGCAGCGGGTCCCAGAAGCGGCCCCAGATGACTTTGTTGACGTTCCACTGGGCACCGCGGAACACGCCTTCGAGTTCCTGGATGATCTTGCCGTTGCCGCGAACCGGGCCGTCGAGGCGCTGCAGGTTGCAGTTGATGACGAAGATCAGGTTGTCCAGCTTCTCGCGGCCGGCCAGGGAGATTGCGCCCAGGGATTCCGGCTCGTCGCATTCGCCGTCGCCCAGGAAGCACCAGACTTTCTGTTTGCCCGGCTGGATGAAGCCACGGTGTTCCAGGTACTTCATGAAGCGCGCCTGGTAGATCGCCTGGATCGGACCCAGACCCATGGACACGGTCGGGAACTGCCAGAAGTCAGGCATCAGCCAAGGGTGAGGGTAGGACGACAGGCCCTGACCGTCGACTTCCTGGCGGAAGTTGTTCATCTGCTCTTCGGTGATGCGGCCTTCCATGAACGCACGGGCGTAGACGCCTGGCGAGGTGTGACCCTGGAAGTAGATCAGGTCGCCGCCGTGTTCGTCGGTCGGGGCCTGGAAGAAGTAGTTGAAACCGATGTCGTACAGGGTCGCGCTGGAAGCGAAGCTGGAGATGTGACCGCCCAGGTCAGAATCTTTCAGGTTCGTACGCATTACCATGGCCATCGCGTTCCAGCGAACCAGCGAGCGAATGCGGCGTTCCATGAACAGGTCGCCAGGCATGCGTGCTTCGTGGGTAACGGGGATCGTGTTGCGGTAAGGCGTGGTGATGGCGTAAGGCAGTTGCGAGCCGCTGCGGGTCGCGAGTTCGCCCATACGGGTCATCAGATAGTGAGCACGGTCTTCGCCTTCTTTGTCGAGAACCGATTCCAGGGCGTCCAGCCATTCCTGGGTTTCGACGGGATCGAGGTCTTGCATGGCTTGCTCCAGGGCGGAAAGGCTTCCAGAATCGGTTGCCTGAGTTTGCGACTGGCCTTGTGGGCAGACGATTTAAAATTCTTGGATTGCCGACAGGTTGTTCCGGCGGCGTGTAGTTTTACTACAAATCATCTGGCATTTCAGCCTTTCGAATGTATAGACGAGTAGTAAAACTACAGATGAAAGGCTTGTGGCCTCCGACTGCGTTGTGAGAATAATCGTTAAGGTTGGTCTTTAGCCATCCGAAAAAGGTGAAAGTTTGATGCTGGCTGCCAAAGAAAAAGAAATTTCAGCTATTTCTCACTTTTGTTCGACAGTCCTTCGCGTAGCGGTTTTTCATTCATCACTACAAGCGGCCATTTATACGCCGATCAAGGATAGACCATGACCCTGCCCGCGCTTGCCGAACTGCCCGCCATTCTCCTGCCATTGGTCAGTCGATCGGAGCAGTCGTTCCGTACGGCCATCGCCGGACTTGAAGACGATCTCGGCTTCTCCACCTGGACGCCGGAGCGCCGGGCGCAATTCGACCGCGTCACCGCTGCCAGCGATTTCGTGATTGAACAGAGTGTTCGTGACCCTTTGATGTTGCTGTCGCTGGTTCAGTCCGGCGAACTCGACCGGCCGTTCGCCCCCGGCGAGTTGTGCGCGCAGATCGCCGCTGCGGTGAACACGGCACAAACGGAAGACGAACTGGGCCGCATCCTGCGTCGTCAGCGCGCCCGGCATCAGGTGCGGATCATCTGGCGCGACCTCACTCGTCAGGCCGATCTGGTGCAGACCTGCCGCGACCTTTCCGACATGGCCGACGCCAGTATCGACCAGGCTTATCAATGGTTGTACAGCCGCCATTGTCAGCAGTTCGGCGTGCCGACCGGTCGGCGCAGCGGCCTGCCGCAGCAGATGGTCATTCTCGGCATGGGCAAGCTCGGTGCGGTGGAGCTCAACCTGTCGTCGGACATCGACCTGATCTTCGCCTACCCCGAGGGCGGCGAAACCGTCGGTGTGAAGCGCCCGCTGGATAACCAGGAGTTCTTCATCCGCCTCGGTCAGCGCCTGATCAAGGCCCTCGACCCGATCACCGTCGACGGCTTCGTGTTTCGCGTCGACATGCGCCTGCGTCCGTACGGTTCGTCCGGCGCGCTGGTGCTGAGCTTCAATGCGCTGGAGCAGTATTACCAGGATCAGGGCCGTGACTGGGAACGCTACGCGATGATCAAGGCGCGGGTCGTCGCGGGCGACCAGGTGGCGGGCGCGCAGTTGCTCGACATGTTGCGGCCGTTCGTTTACCGGCGTTATCTGGACTTCTCGGCGATCGAAGCGCTGCGCACCATGAAGCAACTGATCCAGCAGGAAGTGCGGCGCAAGGGTATGGCCGACAATATCAAGCTGGGCTCGGGCGGCATCCGTGAAGTCGAGTTCATCGCCCAGGCCTTTCAGCTGATTCACGGCGGACGCGATCTGAGCCTGCAGCAGCGCCCTCTATTAAAGGTGCTGGGCACGCTGGAAGGGCAGGGTTATCTGCCGCCGGCGGTGGTCAGCGAGTTGCGCGAAGGTTACGAATTCCTGCGCTACACCGAACATGCGATCCAGGCGATTGCTGACCGTCAGACCCAAATGTTGCCGGACAGCCCCCAGGATCAGGCGCGCATCGCCTTCATGCTCGGCTTTGCCGACTGGGATGCCTTCCATGAAAAGCTGATGTTCTGGCGTGGCCGGGTGGCCTGGCACTTTGCGCAAGTGATCGCTGATCCCGATGAAGAAGAGGGCACCGATTGCGAGGTGGTGGTCGGCGGGGAATGGTTGCCGCTGTGGGAAGAGGCGCAGGACGAAGAAGCCGCCTGCCGCCAGTTGGAAGAGGCTGGTTTTGCCGATGCCACCAAGGCGTTGAAGGCGTTGGCCGGTCTGCGCAGCAGCCCGCAATTGCGGGCGATGCAGCGCCTGGGGCGTGAACGCCTCGACGCCTTTATTCCGCGTCTGCTCGCTCAGGCTGTGGAGCACGACAATCCGGATCTGGTGCTTGAGCGGGTACTGCCGCTGGTCGAAGCGGTGGCCCGGCGTTCGGCTTATCTGGTGTTGCTGACGGAAAACCCCGGCGCGTTGCGTCGCTTGCTGACCCTGTGCGCCGCCAGTCCGTGGATTGCCGAGCAGATCACCCGTTTCCCGCTGCTGCTCGACGAGCTGCTCAACGAAGGTCGCCTGTTCAAGCCGCCGCTGGCACCGGAACTGGCCGCCGAGTTGCGCGAGCGTCTGACCCGGATCCCGGAAGACGACCTCGAACAACAGATGGAAGCCCTGCGTCATTTCAAACTGGCGCACCGCTTGCGCGTCGCCGCCTCGGAAATCGCCGGCAGCCTGCCGTTGATGAAGGTCAGCGATTACCTGACCTGGCTGGCCGAAGCGATTCTGGAGCAGGTGCTGGCCCTGGCCTGGCGCCAGACCGTGGCCAAGTACGGCACGCCGCTGCGCACCGACGGCACGTTGTGCGATCCCGGCTTCATCATTGTCGGTTATGGGAAAGTCGGCGGGATCGAGTTGGGGCATGGTTCGGACCTGGATCTGGTGTTCATCCACGACGGCGACCCGCAGGCGGAAACCGACGGGGCAAAACCGATCGATGGTGCGCAGTTCTTCACCCGGCTCGGCCAGCGGATCATTCACTTGCTGACCGCGCAGACCAACTCCGGCCAGTTGTATGAAGTGGACATGCGTCTGCGGCCGTCCGGAGCGTCCGGGCTGTTGGTCAGTTCCCTCGGCGCGTTTGCCCGCTATCAGGAAAATGAAGCCTGGACGTGGGAGCATCAGGCATTGGTGCGGGCGCGGGTGCTGGTGGGCAGTCAGGATGTCGGCCAGGCGTTCGAGAACGTACGGGCCCAGGTGCTGGGCAAGACGCGGGATCTGGCGAAGTTGCAACAGGAAGTGAGCGAGATGCGCGCCAAGATGCGTGACAACCTCGGCAGCAAGAGCACGGCCGCCGGCACCGGGGCGAATGCCTTCGAGGCCACGGCGCCGTTCGACCTCAAGCAGGACGCCGGAGGTATCGTCGATATTGAATTTATGGTGCAATACGCGGCCCTGGCGTGGTCGCAAAGTCACCCGCCGCTGCTGCGCTGGACTGACAATATCCGCATTCTGGAAGAGCTGGAACACGAAGGGTTGATGCCCGTCGAAGACGCCAGCCTGTTGCGCGAGGCCTACAAGGCCTACCGTTCCGCCGCCCACCGGCAGGCCTTGCAGAAGGACGCCGGGGTGATACCGGGCGACCAGTTCGCGGACGAACGGCGGCAGGTGATGCGGATCTGGCGAGAGCTGGGGCTAAGCTGATTCTCGAGACGGGGAGGCGTAAGGCCTCCCCGGTTCGTTTATGGAAACCACATGAATATTCTGATCGTTGGGCCCAGTTGGGTCGGTGACATGGTGATGGCGCAGACACTGTTTCAGTGTCTCAAGCAGCGCCACCCGCAGTGCGAAATCGACGTGCTGGCCCCCGAGTGGAGCCGGCCGATCCTTGAGCGCATGCCCGAAGTGCGCAAGGCCTTGAGCTTCCCGCTCGGCCACGGCGCGCTGGAGCTGGCGACCCGTCGGCGGATCGGCAAATCCCTGGCCGGTCAGTACGACCAGGCGATCCTGCTGCCGAACTCACTGAAGTCGGCGCTGGTGCCGTTCTTCGCCGGCATCCCGAAACGCACCGGCTGGCGTGGCGAATTTCGCTACGGCCTGCTCAATGACGTGCGCACATTGGACAAGGCACGTTATCCGTTGATGATCGAGCGGTTCATGGCGCTGGCCTACGAGCCGAACGCCGAGCTGCCGAAACCCTATCCGCGCCCGAGCCTGCAGATCGATCCGGTGACCCGCGAGGCGGCGCTGGCCAAGTTCGGCCTGACCCTCGATCGCCCGGTGCTGGTGCTGTGCCCCGGCGCCGAATTCGGTGAAGCCAAACGCTGGCCGTCTGAACATTACGCCAAAGTTGCCGAAGCGCGCATTCGCGAAGGCTGGCAAGTCTGGCTGTTCGGCTCGAAGAACGATCATGCGGTCGGCGAAGACATCCGTGCGCGACTGATTCCGGGGTTGCGCGAAGAGTCCGTGAACCTCAGTGGCGGCACTTCACTGGCCGAAGCCATCGACCTGATGTCCTGCGCGGACTCCGTGGTCTCCAACGATTCCGGCTTGATGCACGTGGCCGCTGCGCTGAATCGCCCGTTGGTGGCCGTCTACGGTTCGACGTCGCCGGGCTTCACCCCACCGCTGGCCGAGCATGTGGAAATCGTCCGTCTGGGCCTCGATTGCAGCCCGTGTTTCGATCGGACCTGCCGATTTGGCCATTACAACTGCCTGCGCCAGCTGATGCCGGACGCGGTCAACGATGCCTTGCAGCGGTTGCAGGGCTCCGTGGTCGAGGTCCAATAAGTTGCGGGTATTGCTGATCAAGACCTCATCGCTGGGCGACGTGATTCATGCGTTGCCGGCGCTGACCGACGCGGCCCGGGCGATTCCCGGCATCCAGTTCGACTGGGTGGTGGAAGAGGGTTTCGCCGAAATCCCGACCTGGCACCCGGCCGTGGGCAAGGTGATTCCGGTGGCGATCCGCCGCTGGCGCAAGAACCTCTGGCAAACCTTCAAGAGCGGCGAGTGGAAACGCTTCAAGCAATCCGTTCGTGCCAGCAAATATGACCTGGTGATCGATGCCCAGGGCCTGCTGAAAAGCGCCTGGCTGACCCGTTACGTCAAGGCCCCGGTGGCCGGCCTCGACAAAGGCTCGGCCCGGGAGCCGATCGCCGCCCGCTTCTACGACCGCAAACTGGCGGTGGCCCGTGGGCAGCATGCCGTTGAACGTGTGCGCCAGTTGTTCGCTATCGCCTTGGGTTACGACTTGCCCAAAGGCCTGGGGGATTACGGCCTCAATGTCGAGCGTCTGGTGGAGCTGCCGCGCAAGACTGCCTATGTGGTGTTCCTGCATGGCACCACCTGGGATACCAAACACTGGCCGGAAAGCTACTGGCGTGAGCTGACCGAACGGGTCGGCTACCTCGGCGTGGGGATCAGGCTGCCATGGGGCAACCCCCAGGAGAAGGCCCGGGCCGAGCGCATCGCCGCCGGTTTCAAACATGCCGAAGTCTTGCCGAAGCTGAACCTGGCCGGGGTCGGCAAGGTGCTGGCCGGCGCCCAGGCCTGTGTCGCGGTGGACACCGGTCTCGGTCATCTCGCCGCGGCACTGGATGTGCCGACGATTTCCCTGTTCGGCCCGACCAATCCGGGCCTGACCGGCGCCTACGGCAAGCTGCAGATTCATCTCGCCAGCGATTTCCCGTGTGCGCCGTGCCTGCAAAAGAAATGTACGTATCAACCGACCGCGCAGGATGCCCGTCAGTTTGACCTGAAACGCGAGTGGCCTCTGTGCTTCACGCGTCTGAATCCCGAGCGTGTCGCCAGCCGACTGAGCACGTTGTTGATGGCTGAGGAGCTGCGTTGATGCAATTGGCATTTGTCCTTTACAAATATTTCCCGTTCGGCGGTTTGCAGCGCGATTTCATGCGCATCGCCCTCGAATGTCAGAAGCGTGGTCATCAGATTCGCGTCTACACCCTGATCTGGGAAGGTGACGTGCCGCCCGGCTTCGAAGTGCTGGTGGCGCCAGTGAAGGCGTTCTTCAACCATCGTCGCAACGAAAAGCTCAGCGCGTGGATGGAAGCGGACCTGGCCAAACGCCCGGTGGATCGCCTGATCGGCTTCAACAAGATGCCGGGGCTGGACGTCTACTACGCCGCCGACGGCTGCTTCGAAGACAAGGCGCAGAACCTGCGCCATTCGTTGTACCGTCGCTGGGGCCGCTACCGCCACTTCGCCGAATACGAGCGCGCAGTGTTCGCCAAAGACGCGAAGACCGAAGTGCTGATGATTTCCGAAGTCCAGCAGCCGCTGTTCATCAAGCATTACGACACGCCGCTGGAGCGTTTTCACCTGCTGCCGCCGGGCATCGCTCAGGATCGTCGTCGCCCGAAGGATGCCGACGAGATTCGCGCCGGTTTCCGCGCCGAATTCAACCTCAGGGACGACGAGCTGCTGCTGGTGCAGATCGGCTCCGGGTTCAAGACCAAGGGCGTCGATCGCAGCCTGAAAGCCCTGGCTGCGCTGCCGGCCGAGCTGAAGAAACGTACCCGGCTGTTTGTAATCGGCCAGGATGACCCCAAATTGTTCCAGATGCAGAGTGCAACATTGGGTCTGGGCGACAACGTGACGTTCCTCAAGGGACGCAGCGATATCCCGCGTTTCCTGCTCGGTGCCGATCTGTTGATCCACCCGGCCTACAACGAAAACACCGGTACGGTGCTGCTCGAAGCGCTGGTCGCCGGATTGCCGGTGCTGGTCAGCGCGGTTTGCGGTTACGCCCATTACATTGCCGAGGCCGATGCCGGGCGCGTGCTGGACGAACCGTTCGACCAGGCGCAGCTGACGCAATACCTGACCGACATGTTGAACGACGACGCTGCACGGGCGGCCTGGAGCCGCAACGGTCTGGCCTTTGCCGAGACGGCCGACCTCTACAGCATGCCGCAGCACGCGGCCGATGTGATTCTGGCGGAGCACGCATAAATGAAGTTGATGCTGGCTGAACCGTTCAAGAGCCTCTGGACCGGACGCGACCCGTTCGCCGAAGTCGAGGCGCTCAAGGGCGAGGTCTACCGCGAGCTGGAAGCTCGGCGGACGCTGCGCACGGAAGTCGACGGCAACGGGTTTTTCGTCAAGATCCACCGTGGCATCGGCTGGGGCGAAATCTTCAAGAATCTGCTGACCGCCAAACTGCCGGTACTCGGTGCGGGCCAGGAATGGAAAGCCATCCAGCGATTGCAGGAAGTCGGCGTGCCGACCATGACCGCCGTTGCATACGGCGAGAAGGGCAGCAACCCGGCAGAGCAGCATTCGTTCATCGTGACCGAAGAACTGGCTCCGACCATCAGTCTCGAAGACTTCAGCATCGACTGGGTCAGGCAGCCGCCACAACCGAAGCTCAAGCGTGCGCTGATCGCCGAGGTTGCGCGCATGACCGGCATGATGCATCGCGCGGGGGTCAATCACCGTGACTGCTATATCTGCCACTTCCTGCTGCACACCGATAAACCGGTGACTGCGGAAGATTTCAAGCTCTCGGTCATCGATCTGCACCGCGCCCAGACCCGCCCGGCGATCACCCGGCGCTGGCGCAACAAGGACCTGGCGGCGCTGTATTTTTCCGCGCTGGACATCGGTCTGACCCGTCGCGACAAGCTGCGCTTTCTCAAGGGCTACTTCCAGCAACCGCTGCGCCGGATCCTGGCTGAAGAGGCGCCGTTGCTCAGATGGCTCGAAGGCAAGGCCAACAAGCTCTATGAGCGCAAGCAGCGATACGGGGATGCGCTCTGATGGCGGGTTGGAATCTTGAGCCCGGGTACAGCGACCTCGCAGCGGATTTTGGCAGTCTTGAAGCGGTATTCGCGCTTCAGGGCGAGCGCCTGACCCGCGATCCGCTGTCCGAAGTCATCCGAGTGCAGCGCAATGGCGTCAATTACTACGTCAAGCGCTATTCCGGCGCCGGCAAGGGGTTGCGCCGTTACCTCGGCAAGCCGCGGGTAAAGATGGAGTGGCAGAACCTCAAGCGCTTCGCCAAATGGGGCATTCCCACCGCCGAAGTGGTGGCCTGGGGCCTGGAGCGCAAAGGCATGGCCTATGATCGCGGGGCGATGATCACCCGTGAGCTGCCGCGTACCGAGGACCTCTCGGCGCTGGCCGAGCGTAATGACCCCAAGTTGAAGAATCACGGCTGGGTCGATGGCATCAGCCGGCAACTGGCGGTCTACACCCGTACGATGCACGATCATCGCTTCACCCATAACGATCTGAAGTGGCGCAACCTGCTGATCGACGATCAGGCACAGCTGTTTCTCATCGACTGCCCGAACGGCGATTTCTGGCGCGGTTTCTGGCTCAAGTACCGGATCACCAAGGATCTGGCCTGTCTCGACAAGGTGGCCAAATATCACCTGTCGAATACCCAGCGCCTGCGCTTCTACCTGCAATACCGTCAGCGTGACCGGCTCAATGCCGCCGACAAGAAACGGATTCGTCACGTGGTGAGATTTTTCGAGGGACGCGAATGACTGATTTTCTCGCCGCTGAAGACCGCTCGCTGCTGGAGCGTCACGGTCTCGGCACGTTCGATGCGCTGTGGGCCAAGCAGCTCGACGCAGTGGATGAGCCGAACACCGACGGCGGCGGCTGGAGCAGCGTGTTCCGCCTTGAGCTCGAAGGTCGCGGCTATTACCTCAAGCGCCAGAGCAATTACCTGACTCGCACATTGCATGCACCGTTCGGCGAGCCGACCTTTGCCCGGGAGTTTCGCAACATCAGCCGCTATGGCGCCCTCGGCATTCCTGCATTGCAGGCGGCGTTTTTCGGTCAGCGCAAGGTCAATGGCGAGGTGCGCGCGATTCTGCTGACCCGGGCCCTCGACGGTTGGGATGATCTGGATTCGCTGTTGCAGCGCTGGTCGGACCTTGATGCATCGCAGCAGTCGGCGATTCTCAAGGCCTGCGGTCAACTGGCGCGGCATCTGCACGGCGTGCGCCAGGTGCATGGCTGCTTTTATCCGAAGCATATTTTCCTGCGTGCCGAAGGCGCCGGTTATCGGGCGCAACTGATCGATCTGGAAAAGACCCGGCCCTTGCTGTTCGGTCAGCGCGATCGGGTCAAGGATCTTGAGCCGCTGCTGCGTCGTGCGCCGGAGTGGAGCGAGGCTCAGTTGCGCGAGTTGCTGGCCGCGTACCTCGATCAGTCGGTCGACAGCTCGCTGGTCGATAGCTGGGTCTCGCGGCTGACCGCGCGGCGCAGTCGCAAGGAGACCCGCTGATGCAACTGTCCGACCTGAAAAACGCCGGACGTACGCCGAGCCTGCCTTTGACGGTTTCCCTGGCGGATGCTGCCGGTGCCGCTGATCTGCAATTGCTCAGCCTGTTAAGGGTGTTGCCGGGGCAGCGTTATGTGGGTGCCGGCGTGTGGCGGGGGCGCCCGGTGCTGGCCAAGCTGCTGGTCGGCAGCAAGGCGGCCCGACATTTTCAGCGTGAACTGGAAGGCGTGAAACTGCTTGCCGCCCAAGGCATGACCACGCCGTTGCTGCTGGCCGATGGCCTGAAGGACGGCGAGGGCGGCTGGCTGCTGTTCGAGTTCCTCGAAGGCGCTGAAAGCCTGGGCGATGCCTGGGGCAAGGTTGAATCCTTGCAGGTCTTGGCGGACGAACAGTCGGCAGTGCTGGCCGAAGCGCTCGGCGCCATCGGCCAGCTGCACGGCAAAGGCCTGTGGCAGGAAGACCTGCACCTGGACAACCTGCTGCGCCACGGCGGTCAGTTGTACCTGATCGATGGCGCCGGCATCCGTGCAGAAACTGCCGGCCAGCCGTTGTCCCGGCAGAAAGTGCTGGAGAATCTGGGCGTTTTTTTCGCCCAGTTGCCCAAATCCCTGGAGCCGTTCACCGAAGAACTGCTGGTGTATTACCTGCTGAGCAACAGCGAGCACGCGCTGCCACTGGAAGCCCTGCAAAAGCAGATCGACAAAGTGCGGGCCTGGCGTTTAAAGGATTTCCTGATCAAGGTCGGTCGTGAATGCACGCTGTTCAGCGTCAAGCGCGGCGCATTTGGTTTGCGCTCGATTCGCCGTGAGGAAGAGTCCACCCTGCTGCCGGTGCTGGAGCAGGCCGATGCCTTGCTCGATCAGGGTCATCTGTACAAGACCGGCGGCGCGGCGAGTGTCGGCAAGGTCCAGGTTGCCGGGCGTCCGCTGGTGATCAAACGCTACAACATCAAGAATTTTGCCCATTGGCTCAAACGCTTCTGGCGCCCGAGCCGCGCGTGGCACTCCTGGCGCGAAGGCAATCGCCTGGCGTTCCTCGGCATCGCTACTCCCAAACCGCTGGCGGTGCTGGAAACCCGGTTTTTCTGGCTGCGCAGCAAGGCGTATCTGGTCACCGAGTACCTGGCCGGGCCGGACATCATCGAGCGTTTTGCGCCGTATGTTGAAAGCGGCGAAGCGCCGGAAGCCGAGTTGCAGGCGCTCGATCAACTGTTTGCACGCTTGATTGCAGAGCGCATCAGTCATGGCGATTTCAAGGGACATAACCTGTTCTGGCACCAGGATCGCTGGGCGCTGATCGATCTGGACTCGATGTGCCAGCACGGCTCGGCCAGCAGCTTCGCTCCGGCCTATGCCCGGGATCGCGCAAGGTTCATGCGTAACTGGCCGCAGAGCAGTGCGCTGTATCAGGTGATTGATCAGCGTTTGCCAAAGGATGCATCGAGCGCTGCGTGATTGCTGTCTCAATCGAGTAAGACATTTCTGCAATAGAAATTGGGTAGGGCATGTGGCGACAGATCCTTGTGATTTGTCCTACGGCCTGGTCAGAAACCATGAACTGCCTCCCATAAAGCTCCGATGCTAGTTTGCCCCGACGTTCCCGGAGGGCAAACCTTGACCATCAAAACGGCTATCACCATCGGTGCATTTTCACTGGCCCTGACCGGCTGCGGCACCGCCGTCACCGTGTTTCAGGACGACGAAGACGCCACGCGCAGCTTGCGCAAACAAAAGACCTACTGCCTGTCGATTCCGCGCATCTACAGCGGGCTGGCCCATGACTTCTGCCTGCTACACGCGCCGCCCGATCCCACCGGCATTCTGGTGCCGGCCGTTCTGCTCGACATGACTCTGTCCGGGGTATTTGACACGGCTTTTCTGCCGTACACGATCTATCGTCAGGCGGCAGACGGGAATATCAGTGTTTATTGGCGGCCAGGTCGTGGGTAATTACTTTGCCCACAACCACTGAATACAGCGACGTCATCGTTTATGTCGATGAGAGCGGTGATCATGGGATGCAGACACTGGATCCCAACTATCCAGTCTTCGTGCTTGCGTTTTGTGCCTTTCATAAGAGGCATTATTGCGAGAAGGTCATTCCGGCACTGCAGAAATTCAAGTTTGCCCATATGGGACACGATCTGATCGGTCTGCATGAACTCGAAATTCGTAAAGAAAAAGGAGCGTTTTCTGGCCTCTTCATGTCGAGAGAGCACAAGAATGCTTTTCTTGAGGAGCTGACTTGCATCATTGAAGCCAGCAACTTCGTTCTGATCAGTTGCGTCGTGGACAAGGCTTCCCTTCGCGAGAAGCAGGGCACGGGACACAATCCTTATCACCTCGCTCTCGGCTTTTGTCTGGAAACGCTCTATGAGTTTTTGCAGGAGAAGAATCAACAAGAGGCACTGACGTATGTGATTTTCGAGCGCCGAGGAGGGCGAGAGGATAACGAGCTTGAGTTGGAGTTTCGCAGGATGTGTGGCGGGGCGAATCGATGGGGCATTCAACTGCCGTTTGACATCGTTTTTGCAACCAAGCAGGTGAACTCCACCGGCCTGCAGCTAGCCGATCTTGTTGCGAGACCCATTGGCATGAGCGTTTTGAGGGCGGATCAGGGAAACCGTGCTTTTGACGTGCTCAAGCGCAAGTTCTATTGCAGCGGAGGGAGGAGCAAGGTTGGAGAGGGTTTCGAGAATTGGGGTTTGAAGATTTTCCCATCCCCAGAAAGCGAAAAGCCCCGATGATCTCACCGAGGCATTAGCGCCGACCGGGATCTCCCAGTCCATTTGTGCTGGAGTCTATGTCGATGCTACTCGAGTGTCAACGCACCGGCCGGCCAGTTCCGCTAGAGGTTTGTCGGCGCTTTTAAGCTATAATCCCGCCCTTTAGCTGTCTCTCGCCCAGTGCGAGGGCACATCATTTTTCAAGGCGCATCGCGCCTGAATGCAGACTAAAGAGGCTAGACCCCTGTGGCATTGACGATTCTTGGCCTGTCCGGCGCCCTTAGCCATGATCCTTCCGCGGCCCTGTACATCGACGGCAAGCTGGTGGCGGCGGCTGAGGAAGAGCGCTTCGTACGCGATAAACATGCAAAGAACCGCATGCCTTACGAATCGGCGAAGTTCTGCCTGGAACAGGCCGGCATCAAGCCGTCCGACGTTGACGTGGTGGCGATTCCGTTCGCCCCGATCAGCATTTTCGGCAAGGCCCGCTGGCAGTACGCCAAGCGTTACTGGTACGCCCCGGACCGCGCACTCGACGCGATCCTGATGGGCAACCGTCGCTACAAGCGCTATCGCAACAAGATTGTCTGGTGCCTGGAGCAACTGGGCTTCGATCCGAAGAAAATCAAGATCGAGCCGGTCGAACACCACCTGGCCCACGCTTCCAGCGCCTACCACTGCTCGGGTTTCAAAGAGAAAACCGCGATCCTCGGCATCGACGGCAAGGGCGAGTACGCCACGACCTTCTTCGGTTATGGCGAAAACGGCAAGATCCACAAGATCAAGGAATTCTTCGATCCGGACTCCCTCGGCGGCCTCTACGGTGCGATCACCGAGTTCCTCGGTTTCGACATGCTGGACGGTGAGTTCAAGGTCATGGGCATGGCGCCGTACGGCGACGCCAGCAAGTACGACTTCTCCCGTCTGGCTTCCTTCGAGAACGGCGAGCTGGTGATCAACACCGACTACGCCAACGTGATCGGCCTGCGTCGCTACAAAGAAAAGGGCAAGGGTTACTACTTCTCGCCGAAGCTGATCGAATGGCTGGGTCCGAAGCGCGAAGGCGACATCGCCGACGAGCCTTACATCCACTACGCCGCCAGCATTCAGGCGCTGTTCGAAAAAATCGCGCTGCAGATGATCGACTACTATCTGGGCGACGTGCTCAAGGAAACCGGCAAACTGGCCTATGCCGGTGGCTGTGCGTTGAACGTCAAGCTCAACCAGAAAATCATCGCCCGTGACGACGTCAAGGAGCTGTTCGTACAGCCTGCCTCCGGCGATGCCGGCACCGCAGTCGGCGCAGCGGCCTATGTGTCCAACGCCCGTGGCGTACCGGTCGAGAAGATGGAGCACGTCTACCTCGGCCCGTCGTACAGCAACGAAGACGTGATCGCCGCGTGCGCCCGTCACGAGAACAAGCCGACCTGGCGCAAGCTCGACAACATGCCTGAGCAGATCGCCAAGATCATGGTCGACGGCAACCCGGTGGCCTGGTTCCAGGGCCGTATGGAATTCGGTCCGCGTGCACTGGGTGGTCGTTCGATCATCGGTTGCCCGAGCGTGACCGGCGTGGCTGACCGCATCAACCATCAGATCAAGTTCCGCGAGCGCTGGAGGCCTTTCTGCCCGTCGATGCTCGACACCGTGGCGCCACAGATGATCAAGATCGATCACCCGGCGCCGTTCATGACCTTCACCTTTGAAGTGGCGGAGGAGTGGAAGACCCGCGTGCCGGAAGTCGTCCACGAAGACGGCACGTCCCGGGCCCAGGTGCTCAAGCGCGAATACAACCCGCGCTACTACGACATGATGAAGGCGCTGGAAGTACTGACCGGCAACGGCGTGTCCCTGAACACCTCGCTCAACCGCCGTGGCGAGCCGATGATCTGCTCGCCGACCGACGCCCTGAACATGTTCTTCGGCTCGGATCTGCAGTACCTGATCATGGAAGACATCCTGGTGGTCAAAGAAGGCGCAAACGCTTATGACACGCTCGGCTGAACGCCATGTGCTGCAGTTCTGCCACGGCTATGACGGGCCGTTCCTGGACTGCGCGCGGCAGTACGCCAGCCTGTTCGCGGGCACCGGTTATCGGGTCACCACGGTCTTTCTGACCGGAGCGGCCGATAGCGAGGTGGCCGCAGCCTGCGCCTCCGACGAAGTGTTGTTCATGGAATACAGCTCCAAGGCCATTCGTGGCCTGAAGCTGGGCGCCATCGGCGATCTGCGCAAGATCGCCGCTTCACGCAATTTCAGTTTCTGCATCGCCCATCGCTTCAAGCCGATCTACATCGCCTTGCTCGGCACTTCGCTGCCGGTGATTGGCGTGCATCACGCGTTTGGCGATTACAAACGTGGTTCGCGCAAACTGTTCGCGCATATTTTCCGCAAGCGACTGAGCCTGCTCGGCGTGTCCGATGCGGTGCGCGACGACATGCGCCGCTGCCTGCCGAAATGGCCGGCGACCCGCATCCAGACCCTCTATAACCGCATCGATGTTTCAGCGTTGCAGATGAGTCAGGTGTCCGCCCGTGAAGCCCGCGAGACCCTGGGGCTTTCCGCCGATGCATTCATCGTCGGCAACGTCGGTCGTCTGCACCCGGACAAGGATCAGGCCACGCTGCTGCACGGTTTTGCCGCGGCGCTGCCCGGTCTGCCGGCCAACAGCCAACTGGTGATTCTCGGCAAGGGTCGTCTTGAAGATGAACTCAAGGCGCTGGCTCGCGAACTGGGTGTCGGTGATCGCGTGCTCTTTCTCGGTCAGGTGCCGGACGCGCGCAATTATTTCCGTGCATTCGATGTGTTTGCCCTGAGCTCCGATCATGAACCGTTCGGCATGGTGCTGCTGGAGGCCATGGCTGCCGGCGTGCCGTTGCTGGCGACCGCGTGCGGCGGGGCAAAGGAAGTGGTCGAAGGCGTCGGGATTCTGTTCCCGCTGGGCGATGCCGAACATCTGGCCCAGGGCTTGAAACATCTGGCCGGCATGGACGAGCAGCAACGTCGTCAATGCGCCGAGCTGATGTTCGACCGCCTGCGCGAGCGCTTCTCCGACCGCGCCGTACGCGACACCTTCTGGCATTTGCCGCAAGTTACCGATCTGGCACCGAGGGGCTGATGCTCAACCGATTTCAAGGCTGGCGCGAGCGTGGCTGGTCGCCCGTTGACGCCTCAACTTATGCACAGGCCTGGCAGCGATTTGGCGGCAGCGTCGCGACTCATCCCATGGTCGTCGAACGGCTGGCCGATCTGGCCGGCATTCCGGTGCGTTATCTGGCCTGGGAGCAGCAAGGCGAAGTCAAGGCGGCGATCCCGACCTGGGGCCGCGATCTGGCCTTGTCCAAGGACGTGCTCAAGCGCAGTGGCAAGAAAGGCCTGTTCGACCTCGGCAACGCCGAGCTGATCCTGCCGGCCGCCGCCGATGCCCGGGCCCCGCTGCGTCATCGCGGGCGCTACCTGTCGGCGCTCAACGAAAGTCGCTTCAGCGGCCTCAAGTTGCAGACCGAACAACTGGCCATGGCCCGTACCCCGGAAGAACTGTCGAAGAAGTTTCGCTACAACCAGCGCCGCGAACTGCGCCTGCTGGAAGAGGCGGGCGGCGTGGTGCGGTCGGTCGATGAGTTCTCCAGTGCCGAACTGGCCGCGATCTACTGCGATCTGTTCCAGCGCCGCTGGGGTTTTCCGGCCACGGGTGCGGCACGCATGGCCGAAGTCATCGAGCTGTTGCGCGAGCTGTTGATCGGTTCGGTGATCTTCCTCAACGATGCGCCGATTGCCATTCAACTGGTATACCGCGTCGAAGCTCCGGAGTGGATCAGCGTCGAGTACATCAACGGTGGTGTCGACCCTGAAACCCGCGAATTCAGTCCCGGCAGCGTGCTGAGTTTCCTCAATACGCAAAGTGCCTGGGAGCATGCGCGAGCCCTGAACAAGCCGCTGCGCTTTTCCTTCGGTCGTGCCGACCGTGAATACAAGGATCGCTGGTGCAATCCTGTGCCGGTCTTCACCGTATGAGTCAGCCCATGAGCCGCAAACAGCAACTGCTCAAGCGTCACCGGCGCAATAAACGAATCGGCCTGTTGATCGCGCTGATCGTGTTGATCGCACTTGGCGTGGTGGTGGCCTGGTGGCTGCCGCCGGTGCTGGCGGTGGTTGGCTGGATCGCTCATGAAGCGTGGTTTGCCGATCATTTGTTCTATTCGCCGAAGGACGATTACCAATACAGTTTTCCGCCGTTCACACCGCAGCCAAAAGTGCATCTGGACGGTGAGCAATTGCGCCTCGACGAGGGCGTGATGCTGGTGGACGATGCCACGCTGATCCTCGCCGTGAAGGTCAAAAGCAGCTTTTTGGGACGCTTCTTCGATCCTCGGGTCGAGTTGGCCGGTGGTGCCAATCCTGATGCGCAGACGTTCGAACGTGGTGTCAACGGTCTGCGTTATCTGAACCTCAGCGGTCAGGCGCAAGCCTTGTCGCAAGGCCAGTTGCGTCTGCGCGGGCGCTTTTGCCGGGTGTCCGGTGAGCCGATGCTGTGGGCGCTCGAACAACCGGACTACCGCCAGCAGCGGGTGATGGTCATCGCGCCTCACGCCGACGATGCCGAACTGGCCGCCTACGGTCTGTACAGCCAGGCCAAAGAAGCCTGGATCGTGACCCTGACCGCCGGCGAGATCGAAGCCGAACATTATCAACAAATGGGCATGAACAAGGCCGAGGCGGCGCGCCTCAAGGGCCGTTTGCGGGCCTGGGACAGCCTCGCCGTGCCGCGCTGGGCCGGCGTGCCGCAGGACCACTGCGTGCAGCTCGGTTACTTCTGTCTGCAACTGGCGGCGATGCAGGCTGCGCCGAATCGACCGGTGGGCTCGCGGGAAGCCGATCTGAGCGATACGCGCCTGTTCCGCCGGCTGAATCCGTTTACGTTGCCCGGCGATGCCGACGGCGCACCGACCTGGAACAATCTGCTGGCCGACCTGCGTGAGGTCCTGAATCGTGCGCGCCCGGACGTGATCGTGTTGCCACACCCGACGCTGGATCCGCATCCCGACCATATCTGCGCCCAGGAAGCCGTTCTGGAAGTCCTGCGCGGTCTGGACTGGCAACCGACGCTGCTCGGTTACGCCAACCACCTTCACGACAACGACCGCTGGCCGATGGGCGACAGCGGGCAGGGCATTGCCTTGCCACCGACATTCGATGCGACAGTCGCGATGCAGCCGTTGTGCCTGCCGCTGTCGATCGAGCTGCAACGGGACAAGGCCATGGCGCTGGGCATGATGCATGACCTGCAGCCGCCGGCACCGTTCAAGCGGCGTCTGCGCCGGCTGATTCAACGGCTGTTGGCCGGGCGCAGGCCGTCGGTCTACGGCGAGAACGAATTTTTCCGCAAAGCGGTCAGGCGCCAGGAGTTGTTCTGGGCGCTGAAGCAAAGTGAAACAGGCGCGACGGGTGCGCAACGGGGAGAGTCATGAGTCAACGTGCCAAGGTTCTGCAGCTGCAGCCCGACTACAACGTCAAATCCCATGATTTCGCCGACCTCGCCGAACAGATCGTCAAGGCCCTGCCGACGGATCGTTATGAGGTGACGGCGGCTTTTCTGCGTGGCAAACCCGGGCCGGGTGAAGCGGTCAGCCGGGCCGACCGTTCGGTGTATTTCGAGTTTTCCGACAAGTCCCTCAAAGGTATGCGCTTGCGGGCGATGTGGCAGCTGTACAAGTTCTGCCGGCGGGAAAAGTTCGACGTGGTGATCTGCAACCGCTTCAAACCGGTGAACATGATGCTGACGCTCAACCGCTGGTTGAAAGTGCCGTTGTGCATCGGTATTTCCCACGGTTTCGGCGAATACGACCGCTTCTACCGTCGTCGTCAGACTCAACGCCTGATCGACCGCCACTGGCGTTTCGTCGGCGTGTCGCCGGCGGTCAAACAGTACCTGCTGGACAGCGATTGCGGTTTTACCGACGAGAATACGTACGCGATCACCAACGCCATCGACATCGAACAGGCCGAAGGCCTGCAGCACAGCCGCGAGCGTGCCCGCGAGCTGCTGGGCATCGACCCGAATGTGCGCCTGATCGGTGCGCTGGGGCGGCTGGTATCGGTCAAGGGGCATACCTATCTTTTGCAGGCTTTCGCCCAACTGAAAGACAAATACCCGAACACCCAACTGGCAATCATCGGTGCCGGACGCCTGCAGGCGCCGTTGGCGGCCGAGATCGAACAACTGGGTCTGAGCGGTCGGGCGCACTTGCTGGGCTTCAAGGAAAACGCCCTGCAATACGTGCGCGCGTTCGATATCTGGACCATGCCGTCGCTGGCCGAAGGTCTGGGCCTGGCCCTGCTGGAAGGCATGAGCGGGCACTTGCCGGTGATCGCGTCGAACGTCCCGGCCATGTTGCCGCTGATCGAAGGTGCCGGTGGCCTGGCGATCACTCCCAAGGATGTATCGAGCCTGGTCGCCGCGCTGGATACCTACCTCGGGCTGTCGGATGACGAGCTCAAGGCCAAGGGCGAACAGGCCTACCGCTATTTGCAGGAACAGCACGATATCGAGGTCTTCCGCCAGGAATACCTTAACCTGATCGACTCCGGCCTTGAGCAGGCCCGCAAGGAGCAGCCATGAGTGACGAAAAAGCCATGAGCGAAGCCCAGCCCCTCGTCACCGTCATCATCGCGTCCTACAACCACGGACCGTACATCGAGGAAAGCATCCTCAGCGTCATCAACCAGAGCTACAAGAACATTGAGCTGCTGGTGGTCGACGACGGGTCGAAGGATGACAGTGTCGAGCGCATCAAGGCCTTGCAGGAACAGTACGGATTCGATTTCCGCGTGCAGCAGAACCAGGGCCTGACCAACACGCTCAACGGCGCGATCGCACGGGCCAGGGGCAGTCTGATCGTGCCGTTCGGTTCCGACGACATCATGTACCCGGATCGTATCGCGACCCAGGTCGCCTACATGGACGGCAAACCGGAAGTCGGCATCTGCGCCGGCAACATCGAATTGATGGACGCCGACGGCAACCTTTACCCGGAAAAGCGTCAGCGCCGGGACGTGCCGTTCCGGCGTCTGGACTTCGATGACATGTTCCTGGAGCGCAAACCCTACCCGCCGGCGCCCACGCTGATGATCCGCCGTGAGGCCCTGGACAAGGTAGGCGGATTCGATCCGACGATTCGTCTGGAAGACCTGTACATCGAGCTGAAAATCACCCGCGCCGGGTATTTCATCGACGGTCTGAACGTAGTGATGGCGCGCTATCGCAAGCACGCCACCAACTCCTACAAGAACCACCGCTTCATGATCGAAAACATCCTGCGTACCTACGCGCTGTTCAGCGATCATCCGCTGTACGACGAGGTACGCTACAAATCGCTCAATTCGATGTTCCTGAAGACCGCCAACCGCAATCGCAAACTGGCTCGGGAACTGCTGGCGCAGATTCCGTTCAAGGCCTGGAACAAGAAAACCTGGCGCGGTCTGGGCCGACTGCTGTTTTCACCGCTGGAAAAGGACTGAACCATGGGCTGGCTTCAGCGCTGGCGTGAGCGACGCGCCAAACGGGCGATTCGCAAGTTGCCGAAGATCGAGCGCGGCGCTGCACGGTTCGCCCAGACTTATCCTGATTACAGCTTTGGCCGGGGCAGCTATGGCCTGCCGATCGTTCATGACTGGAAGGAAGGCTCGACGCTGAAGATCGGTGCCTACTGTTCGATTGCCGAAGGCGTGCAGATCTTTCTCGGCGGGCATCATCGGGCGGACTGGGTGACCACCTTCCCGTTCCCGGCGATGCTGCCGCAGGCAGCTCACATCCGCGATTACAGCGGCACTCACGGGGATGTGACGATCGGCAACGATGTCTGGCTGTGTTCCAACTGCACCATCCTGTCAGGCGTCACGATCGGCAGTGGCGCGATCATCGCGGCCGGCGCGCTGGTCACTCGGGATGTCGAACCTTATGCGGTCATGGGGGGCAATCCCGCGAAATTCCTGCGCTGGCGCTTTCCCGAAGAACAGCGTCAGCAACTATTGCAGAGTGCCTGGTGGGACTGGCCGGAAGCCGAACTGCACAGCCTGGCGCAAACGCTGTGCAGTGACGACATCGATGGATTTCTCAGCTACGCCCGCCGCCGGCCCTCCTGACCACTCAACGTTCCCGGGCCGCTTCCTCGGCCAGTTTTTTGGGACGCTGTTTCTGGCGTAACCAGTGCAGAAAGGTTCTGCCGGCTTCGATACCAGGCTTCTCGATGTACAGAAATGTCAGGCTGGCGATGACGATCAGCAGGCAACTGCAGACGACCATCAGCAACAGATAGAAGACCGGGTTCTGCGGGTTGAAGGACATCAGGTGCGGCAGTTGCTGCACCATGATCCAGAGTACATAGCCGTGCAGCAGGTAGGTGCTGTAACTGATCTCTCCCAGCCAGCGGACGCTGCGCAGACGCAGGGCACCCCAAAGCGGGTTGCCCGATGCCACGACGACAAAAAACATGCCCAGCAGCAGAAGCGGCATCAGGCTGAAGGCGCGCTTGAACAGGGTCATCGCCAGAATCAGGGCCAGCAGGGCAACCGCCGTGGCGGCGTGGGTCTGCCCCCATGCAACCAGGTGCGGACGTCGTACCCAATAGGCCGCCGCGATGCCGCCAAGAAAACTCGCCAGAAAATGCTTCTTCAGTGAATGCTCCCAGCCGACGACCTGGTACAGGGCATAGACTCCGATCAGACACAGAACGACCTGCAGCCAGGGCCCGCGGTAGATGAACACCATTCCCAGCAGTGGCAGTGCCAGGTAGAAGAACACCTCGTAGGCCAGCGTCCAGGTCACGTTGGAGATCAACATGCCGCTCTGGTGGTATTGATTGATATCCGGCCGGTCGAAAGTCAGCCAGCCCAATACCTGCCCGACCAGTTCTACGGGAGAATCCTTCAGTTCCCAGTCCTGCAGATTGAACACGGTGACAAACACGATCAGCATCAGTGGCAGGTAAAGGGGATAAAGCCGAAACACCCGTGATACCGCAAACGCCAGCCAGTCATGCTGGCGCCCCTGTTTGAGCAGGCGGCTCCAGAACAGGAAACCGGTGATCATGAAAAACAGCGCGACACTGGCCTGACCCAGTTGCGAATAGAAGTTGCTCGGCGGAAAGTCGATCACGCCGGTGTGCAGGTAGAACCAGGTAATGATCGCGTGGTGTATGAAAACGCCGAAGGCCAGGTAGCCACGCAAGCCGTCAATGGTGCCGTAGCGGTTTTCACCATTGTGCTGCAGGTGCAGGGCGGCCTTGGGAACCAGGCGCAGGAACATTAGCGAAGTCGCGATGGCGAGCAGATACGCGACCGCGGCGAACACAGGATTGGTATCCATCATGGTCAGTGGGCCCGGGCAGGGCGACCTCCCTGTTGCACTTGCCTGTACAGATTATCGACAGCCGCCTGGGAAGCCGTCGTCGAATACCCCTGGAGCAGGGCATCGAAGTGGTCCTCGAACAGCCAGCGCTTGTCTACTGTGTAGCGCTGCATGTGGCGCAGGTTACGTTGACGCAAGGAAAGGCTCAAAGGGGACGGGTAGATGCGCAGATCCGCCAGGTCGATCAAGCCGAACTCACCGTCCTCCAGCACCAGTACGTTGCCCAGATGCAGCGAACGGAAATACACACCTTGTTCATGCAGGCGCGCCATGAATTTTCCGAAGCGCTCAACCAGAGCCTGCCGCACGGCCGGTGCGGTGATGCCCTGAAGTACCTGGCGCAAGGTGTGTCCCGGCAACGGGGCGTAATGCACCGCGCTGCTGCCGTCGTCGAGACGATACAGGTTCAGTACCTGAGGGGTCGGAATGCCCATGCGGCGCAATTGTTCGCTGTTGACGGCAAAACGTTCGGAGTACGGGTTGAAGTGACCGGAGGTGTAC
Source organism: Pseudomonas sp. KCJK9016 (assembly GCF_046231795.1). Taxonomy (NCBI): domain Bacteria; kingdom Pseudomonadati; phylum Pseudomonadota; class Gammaproteobacteria; order Pseudomonadales; family Pseudomonadaceae; genus Pseudomonas; species Pseudomonas sp. KCJK9016. The sequence goes on from NZ_JBJJMM010000001.1 coordinate 138,030, forward strand.
CAGCGACGGCGGCGGAACAGCTTGAGGAAGCTGCCGTCGGTCAGGCGCAGGACCTTGGGGCCGAGGCCGTCTTCTTCGATCACCTGGGCATTGACCGCCAAGGGTTGCAGACCGCTGGCCGACAGTTTCTGCACCGGTACGGTCAACAGGCGCCGGGCTCGCTGATTGATGCTCAGTGCAGCGATCAGCGCCAGTGGAATCCACAGCAGGAACCAGTGCTCTTTCGGGCGCGAGATAATGCCTCCGCCTTCGGTCAATCCGGCACCGATGCCGAAGACCAGCCAGGTGGACGCGATGATCAGCAGCGGCTGAACCCGTTGACGCCAGCTGCTCAGCAAACCCCACGCCTGGAGAAACAGCCAGGGCAGCAAACCCAGAACCCCGACGTAATACAGGACGCCCAGGGCAAAGCTGTGGGGTTCCTGAAAGTTGTAGCCAACGCCTGGATCGATCGCCAGATCGGCGTTGAAGCCATGACCGATCCACGGATGATCGGCAATTTTCTGCAAGGCGATCTGCCAGATTTCGAAACGGTAGGAGTCACCGCGTTCGGTGATCATTCTGGAAAAAAGACTGACGACCGTGGCGCCGACGACTCCCAGCGCGCCGAGCATCAACAGCGAGCGACGGTTCCAGCAAATGAAGCTCAGCCACAGGGCAGCCATGGTCAGTGCGACCAGAGGGGTTCTCGAGCCGGTGGCGATCACGGCGGCAAACATGATCAGCATCGCCGGCAGGCTGAGCCAGAGCAGACGACCATGCTTGCAGGACATGCTGATGCTCATCCAGTAGGCACAGAAGAAGCCGAACAGGTGGGAGCTGAGCAGTGGATTGTCGAACGCCCCGCCGCCGACCAGACGCAACCCGGGTTGGTAATGCTGGAAAAAGCGGATCAGGAACCAGGTGGTGGCGACCAGCGCGACCAGGGCGGCGACGAACAGTATTGGCGCAAGAATCTCACTGCGGTAACGCACGAGCAGATAGCAACCGACGAACAGCAACAGTGTGTGCAGCGGTGGCTTGAACATGCCGCCGAACGATTCGCCGTCGACCGGCCCCCAGTTCAGGCTGAGCATCGCCCAGGCGATGAACACAAGCAGTGCGACGATCATCGGTTCGCGCAACAGTTCCTTGAACGCCTGCGGTCGCAGGCAAAGGGCGATCAGTGCCGGGATGCTGAACAGGCCATAGAACAGCTTGTGATGCAGGCTGCGGCCAGGCAGAAAGAACAATGCGCACAGAAGCAGGAAATAGCCGGCTGGAAGTATCCACAGGCTGATGAAGTCGAAGATTCGACTGGACGTACTGCTGAAGCCGCGAAGTTGCATGCTGTGAGATTCATTCCTGAAATTGATCGGCCATTTCGTTGATGGCAGTTCGACACTGAAAAAAGACGCATAACAATAACAGCCTTTGTGCGATTGCCAGAACCCTGAGGAAGCTGTGCTAAAGTCAGCGTCCTTTTTATCGACTTTCCTGTGATATGACCGATTCCAGTCCCGCCGCAAGCCCTTCGAGCTTGAAAATCTACTTCCGACTGCTCGGCTACGTCCGGCCGTATATCAGTCTGTTCCTGATCAGCATCGTCGGATTCCTGATTTTCGCATCGACCCAGCCGATGCTCGGTTACATTCTCAAGTATTTCGTCGACGGGCTGTCCAACCCGGAGGCCGCACTGTTCCCCACCGTCCCTTACCTGCGTGACCTGCAACTGCTGCAGGCCGTACCGTTGCTGATCATCCTGATCGCGGCATGGCAGGGCTTCGGCTCCTATCTGGGCAACTATTTCCTGGCCAAGGTTTCCCTGGGGCTGGTGCATGATCTGCGGGTGCAACTGTTCAACAATCTGCTGGTGCTGCCGAACCGCTATTTCGACAAGCATAACTCCGGTCATCTGATTTCACGCATCACCTTCAACGTCACCATGGTCACGGGGGCGGCAACAGATGCGATCAAGGTCGTAATCCGTGAAGGCATGACAGTAATCTTCCTGTTCGCCTCGCTGCTGTTCATGAACTGGAAACTGACACTGGTGATGGTGGCGATCCTGCCGCTCATCGCCTTGATGGTGCGTACCGCGAGCAAGAAATTCCGCAAGCAGAGCAAGAAAATCCAGCTGGCCATGGGCGATGTGACCCACGTTGCATCGGAAACCATCCAGGGCTACCGCGTGGTGCGCAGTTTCGGCGGCGAGGCCTACGAAGAAAAACGCTTCTTCAATGCCAGCCAGAGCAACACCGACAAACAACTGCGCATGACACGCACCGGCGCGATCTACACGCCGATGCTGCAACTGGTGATCTACACCGCCATGGCGGTATTGATGTTCCTGGTGCTGTTCCTGCGCGGTGATGCCTCGGCGGGCGACATGGTGGCGTACATTACTCTGGCGGGCCTGCTGCCCAAGCCAATCCGTCAGTTGTCCGAAGTCAGCTCGACCATCCAGAAGGGGGTTGCGGGTGCCGAAAGCATTTTCGAGCAGCTCGACGTCGAGCCGGAAGTCGATACCGGCACGGTCGAGCGCGACTCGGTCACCGGTCGTCTGGAGGTGCGCAACCTCAGCTTCACCTACCCCGGCACCGAGCGTCAGGTGCTCGACAACATCAGCTTCTCGGTGGAGCCAGGGCAGATGGTCGCGCTGGTCGGTCGCTCCGGCAGCGGCAAGTCGACGCTGGCCAACCTGATCCCGCGTTTCTATCACCACGACAAGGGCGAAATCCTGATCGACGGTGTGGAGATCGAACAGTACAAATTGCTGAACCTGCGTCGCCACATCGCCCAGGTCACCCAGCATGTCACGCTGTTCAGCGACACCGTGGCCAACAACATCGCCTACGGCGATCTGGCCGGGGCGCCGCGTGAAGACATCGAAAAAGCCGCGCGTGATGCCTTTGCCATGGACTTCATCGCGCAGTTGCCGCAGGGGCTCGATACCCAGGTGGGCGAGAACGGTGTGCTGCTGTCCGGTGGCCAGCGTCAGCGTCTGGCGATCGCGCGTGCCTTGCTCAAGAACGCGCCGGTATTGATTCTCGACGAGGCCACTTCCGCCCTCGATACCGAATCCGAGCGCCACATCCAGGCAGCCCTGGACCAGGTGATGAAAGGTCGTACCACACTGGTGATTGCCCACCGTCTGTCGACCATCGAGAAGGCCGACCTGATTCTGGTCATGGATCAGGGACAGATCGTCGAGCGTGGCACTCATGATGAACTGTTGGCCCAGAATGGCTACTACGCGCGCCTGAATGCCATGGGCCTCGATGCCCCGGCCGAAGACATCGCCTGATCCGGCCATGAAGTCATCGGGTGCGCCATGCACCCGATGCTTTGTATCAAATGGCTTACCCTTCTTGACCAAACCTGCATAAAACCCGACACCGCGCTTGCTAAGGTTCCCGGAAGAATTCTGACTTCCATCGAAGGGGCCATCCCCGTCGCGCGGGTACTTTCATGCTGCAACGCTATCTGTGGAAGCTGCTGCCCAAACCGCAGCGAGCTTTTCTGCTGGGGCGCCTGTCCGTGGTCGATCGACAGGCGGTAAACAAATCCATGTCGGCGAACCTGCGCTTTCCCGAAGCCTTCGACCGGCGGTCCTGTCTGTTCATTCATGTTCCCAAGTGCGCCGGCAGCAGTGTGTGCGAGGCGATGTTCGATGGCTGGCGTCCCGGTCATCTGCCGTTGTACTGGTATGAAGAGCAGTTTCCTGCGGAGTTTGCCGCCGCCTTCAAATTTGCCTTCGTGCGAGATCCGTTGGAGCGTGCCTATTCGGCCTATGCCTTCCTGCACGGCAACGAACTGAGCGGGCGCGATCACGCCGCGCAGCAGTTGGTCAGGCATTACCGCGACTTCGACGACTTCGTTGCGCGCTGGCTGCATGCCGACACGATCGGGCGGCAATTGCACTTCGCCGCGCAAACCGACTTTCTCACTGATTCGCTGGGGCGGCTCGCCCTGGACTTCATCGGGTATCAGGAGTATCTGGCGCGGGATTTTCAACTGGTGTGCGAGCGTCTCGGGCTGGCAAGCCGGCTGCAACACGTCAATGGTTCCAGGCAGCGCCGCCCGCAGCCGGCGCGTGACTTCTGTACGCAACGCACCCGGCGCCTGGTACGGCGAGTCTATGTGCGAGATTACGAGATGCTCGGTTATGAGTGAGGCTCTGTCAGTACTGCCGCCGCCGGCGATCCGCCCCTATGCGCTGGCTCTTCCCGCCCGGGTGCGCGCCGCGCAGAAGGCGCAGCACCCCCGCTGCCTGTGGCTGACCGGGCTGTCCGGCGCCGGAAAGTCGACTCTGGCCAATGCGCTGGAGCTGTACCTGCATCAGTTTGGACTGCACACCTTTCTGCTCGATGGCGACAATCTGCGCAGCGGTCTGTGCCGGGACCTGGGCATGAGCGAAGCCTGCCGGCGCGAGAATATCCGGCGTACCGCCGAAGTGGCGAGGTTGATGACGGATGCCGGATTGATCGTGATCGTGGCCGCCATCTCACCGTTTCGTGCGGAGCGGGACACGGCGCGCGGACTGTTTGCCGAGGGGGATTTCATCGAAGTGCATGTCAGCACGTCTCTGGAAGTCTGCTCCCGACGCGATCCGAAGGGGTTGTACCGGGTGGCGCGGGAAGGGCGGATCAAGGATTTCACCGGGATCGACAGCCCGTATGAAGCTCCGCTGGCGGCCGAGTGCCGGATTGACACGGACGAGGTCGAACTGGCCGACGCCTGCCATCGACTGGCTGCCTTGTTGCTCAACAAATGAGCAGAAAAGCCCCTCGTTTCATCCAGTTGCAGCCGCCGCACAAGCCTTCGCCCACCCTGTGTTAATATCGCGCCCCTGTTCATTTTGTATGTGGGTTGCTCCATGAAGTTGTCCATGCCGCGATTCGATCAAGCCCCTGTCTTGGTGGTCGGCGATGTCATGCTCGACCGTTACTGGCATGGTGGTACCTCACGGATTTCCCCTGAGGCGCCGGTACCGGTTGTCAAAGTCGAGCAAATCGAAGACCGCCCGGGCGGTGCCGCCAACGTTGCCCTGAACATTGCTGCGCTGGGTGCGCCGGCGTCGCTGGTCGGTGTGACCGGTGACGACGAAGCCGCCGACAGCCTGAGCAACAGCCTCAAGGGGGCGGGCGTGCGCGCCTTGTTCCAGCGCATTGCGCACCAGCCGACCATCGTCAAGCTGCGGGTCATGAGCCGGCACCAGCAATTGCTGCGTATCGATTTCGAAGAACCGTTCGCCACCGACGCGCTCGCGCTCGCTTCCCAGGTCGACGACCTGCTGGAAGGCATCAAGGTGCTGGTGCTTTCCGACTACGGCAAAGGCGCCTTGAAAAACCATCAGGCGCTGATCCAGGCTGCCCGGGCCAAAGGCATTCCGGTGCTGGCCGACCCGAAGGGCAAGGATTTCTCGATCTACCGGGGCGCAAGCCTGATCACCCCGAACCTCAGCGAGTTCGAAGCCATCGTCGGTGGTTGCGCCGACGAACACGAACTGGTGAGCAAGGGCGCGAAACTGATGCACGACCTCGAACTCGGCGCGCTGCTGGTTACCCGTGGCGAGCACGGCATGACCCTGCTGCGTCCGGATCATCCGGCGCTGCACCTGCCGGCTCGGGCCCGTGAAGTGTTCGATGTGACCGGTGCCGGTGACACGGTGATTTCCACCCTGGCGGCGGCGATTGCAGCAGGCGAAGAGTTGCATCACGCGGTGGCACTGGCCAACCTGGCGGCGGGCATTGTGGTCGGCAAGCTGGGTACGGCGGCGATCAGCGCCCCGGAGCTGCGCCGTGCAATTCAGCGCGAGGAAGGTTCCGAGCGCGGTGTGCTGGGTCTGGAGCAACTGCTGCTGGCAGTTGCCGATGCCCGGGCGCACAACGAGAAAATCGTGTTCACCAACGGCTGCTTCGACATTCTGCACGCAGGCCATGTGACCTACCTCGAGCAGGCGCGAGCGCAAGGTGATCGCCTGATCGTCGCGATCAACGACGACGCTTCCGTCAGTCGCCTGAAAGGCCCGGGCCGACCAATCAACAGCGTCGACCGGCGCATGGCGGTACTCGCCGGACTGGGTGCGGTGGACTGGGTGATCAGCTTCCCTGAAGGTACCCCGGAAAACCTGCTGCGCGAAGTCAAGCCGGACGTGCTGGTGAAGGGCGGTGACTATGGCATCGACCAGGTTGTCGGCGCCGATATCGTCAAGGCCTATGGCGGCACCGTGAAGGTGCTGGGGCTGGTGGAAAACAGCTCGACCACGGCGATTGTGGAAAAAATCCGCGGTAATTGATTCAAGCCAATTGTGGCGAGGGAGCTTGCTCCCGCTTAAATGTGAAGCGCTCGCAAAACGGAAAATGTGCCTGGCCAACGGCGCGCATTGAACGAATCGGGGCTCCTTCGCAACCCGGCGGGAGCAAGCTCCCTCGCCACACAGGTCTACCGCTTGGCTTTCAGCCCGCCTTGCGCGGCACGATCTTCTTCAGCAGTTGTTTCGCCTTGCCGCGCAACCGCGCCAGCCCCGTGTCCTTGAGCGGCGGTGTCAGACCCTGTTGCCGCAGCCAGTCCTTCCAGCGAATCCGCTCATCGCGCACCAGCCAGCCGTCCTGCCGGGCGAAACTCTCTGCCAGATACAGGCCGCGAGTGCCTGCCGGGGATAGCTGACCTTTCTTCAGCGTATACAGCTCGGGCAGTGGCTCGCCGTCCTGCAACGGCATCAGGTACAGGTCGGGGCGTTTGCGGTCGAGCCGGGCGACCAGTTGATCGCCTTCCAGTCGTTCGTCGACATGGAACAGGCTCAGGTTCTTGGCTTCCTTCGGCACATCGAGCCGCAGGTCGTAGATCAATTGCAGGGACGCGGTCGGCAGGTGCACGTACGCCCGTGGCCGTTCGACCAGTTGCAGGTTGGCGCAGCGCACCGGCCGCGCCGAACCGGACAGCGGCGTCAGGCGAAAGGGCAAGGCCTCGCGATAGTGCAGCGCCGAGGCATAGGGCGCCGGCAGCCAGGTATCGTTGAAGCGCCCGCCGAGCCAGCCTTCCGGGGTTTCCAGCAGGCACTCCTCGGCGATCTCCTGGATCGCCGTGTGCAGCGGGATATTCAGTTCGTGCGCCGGCACGTAGCCGGAAATCAGTTTGAGCACCACGTCGCCGCGATCCTGTCGGCGCTGGCGCACCAGCACCCAGTAATCGCGGTTCTGCCAGTGCAGGGTCAGGCGTACCGAAACGCCGAGGTTGGCCAGTTCCAGCGCAAAGCGCTCGGCGTCGGCCACGCTGACCGGTTTGCGTCGCTGCAGGGTCTGGGCAAAATTCAGCGGCATGCCCACGCTCTGGTAGGTCAGGCCTTCGGGTGTCGCTTCGACGAACAGCGGCAGCGTCTTGAAGTTGCTCGGGTTCTTTCTGATGAGCGTACGCGGCATGTCGGCTCCTGCTTAAGGCCGCGGGGCGGCGTCAGTGACCACGAAGGACCCGGGCAACGGTCGCAACGTTGTGGGCGAGGTGCAGCGGATTGATCGTCCCGACAATGGCACTGGCCACGCCAGGCCCGGCGAACAGCAACTCGAAACTGGCGCGCACCGGATCCACCCCGGGACTCAGGCAGACGTGACCGCTGGCCAGGGCCTTCTTCACCAGAATGGCTTTGCCGTGGTCAGCAGCATAGTCAATGACTGCCTTCTCGCTTTGTTCGTTCAGATTGTAGGTGACCATCGCGCAATCGCCTTGCTCCAGTGCCTTGAGGCCACCTTCGACAGTCTTGCCGGAGAAACCGAAGCCGCGAATCTTGCCCTCGGCCTTCAGTGCCGCGAGGGTTGCGTAGACTTCGCTGCCGTCGAGAATGGCCATGTCGTTGCCATCCGAGTGCACCAGCACAAGATCGATGAAATCGGTTTCCAATCGCTTCAGGCTGCGCTCGACCGACATCCGGGTGTGGGCGGCGCTGAAGTCGTGGGTTGACTGGCCATCGGTAAACTCTTCACCGACCTTGCTGACGATGACCCAGTCCTTGCGCTCGCCGCGCAGCAGCGGGCCGAGACGCTCTTCGCTGCGACCATAGGCCGGTGCGGTGTCGATCAGGTTGATGCCCAGTTCCCGCGCCTGTTTGAGCAGCATGCGCGCGGCGTCGTCATCGGGGATCTGGAAGCCGCTGGGGTATTTCACGCCCTGGTCGCGGCCGAGTTTGACGGTGCCCAGGCCCAGTGGCGAAACCAGCAGGCCGGTACTGCCCAGCGGGCGATGCAGGTCGTGCAGGGTCGGCAGGCTCATGGCAGCAGTTGCTCCCATGCAGGTACGCCCATTGGTGGTTTCGGCAATTCCGGCAACGGCGCCGGATGGCCCGGCTGGATGCCGTCGCGCTCCAGTGAAGCGATCACCCGGTCAGCGAAGTCCGGGGCCAGGGCCAGTTTGGTCGGCCAGCCGACCAGCAGGCGACCTTCTTCGGCAAGGAACGCATTGTCCGGGCGAGTCAGGCCGGTTTGTAGCGGTTCGGCGCGGTCGACACGCAGGGTCGCCCATTGCACGTTGCTCAGGTCGATCCAGGGCAACAACTGGGCGATTTCCTTTTGTGCAGTGGCGATCTGTTCGGCCGGCTCACGGGCCACGCCTTCGGACTCGGCAATGTCGCCACCCATGTACCAGACCCACTGGCCATCGGCGGCCGGGTGCGTGGTCACGGTGATTCGCGGTTTGGTGCCGCCACCCAGGCAATGGGCGTACAGCGGTTTCAGGCCCGGGCCCTTGGCGATGACCATGTGCAGCGGTCGGCGCTGCATGGCCGGCTGGGTCAGACCGAGGGTTTCCAGCAGCGCTGCGGTACCGGCACCGGCGCTGAGGACGATGCGCTGGGCGTGGATTTCGCGACCGTCGACCTTCAGGCCGACCAGCACGCCGCTTTCCAGCAAAGGCTCGATGTTCTGGCCGGCGAGCAGCCCGTCACCGGCGAGGTCGGCCAGGCGCTGAATCACGCTGGGTACATCGACCACCAGTTCGGCGAGGCGGTAGACCTTGCCCTTGAAGCGTTTGTCTTGCAGGGCCGGCGGCAACTGGTCGCCCTTGACCTGATCGACCCGTCCGCGCACGGCTTTACTGGCGAAGAAACTGGTGAGGTTGCCGGCCAGCGTACCCGGCGACCACAGGTAATGGGCTTCGGACAGCAGACGCACGCCGGAAAGGTCGAGTTCACCATCGCCTGCCAAAGCTTCGCGCCAGCGACGCGGCATGTCGGCGATGGCTTCCGAGGCGCCGGTCAGCGCGCCGTGCAATGCGTACTTGGCGCCACCGTGGATGATGCCCTGGGATTTCACACTCTGCCCGCCGCCAAGGCTGGCGCTTTCCACCAGCACGGTCGAGAAACCCTGGCGGCGCAGGCGCGCGTTCAGCCAGAGGCCGGCGATACCAGCGCCGACAATCAGCACGTCGGTGGAAATGGGAGATGGCATGCAACGACCTCAGTGTTCAAGACGAGGGCGCAGTATACAGACTCGGGGATAAGGGGATTTGTCGATGATCAACAAGGCTGATGCAAATCCAGATGCGGGAGCGAGCCTGCTCGCGAAGAGGGCGTGTCAGTTGCCGGTGACATATCTGACACTACGCTTTCGCGAGCAGGCTCGCTCCCACCGGGATCTGTGTAATACAGGTCAATGGCCAGCGGTTTTCGAGAAGAGCTGGATGACCACCACACCGAGCACAATCAAGCCCATCCCGAGCATCGCCGGAATATCCAGCTTCTGCCCGTAAAGGAACAGCGCTGCAACGCTGACCATCACGATGCCCATGCCGGCCCACACTGCATACGCCACGCCCACCGGCACGCTGCGTACCACCAGCGTCAGCATCCAGAAGGCGATGGCGTAGCCGACGATGACCAGCACCAGAGGCAATGGCGTGCTGAAGCCTTTGACGGCTTTCATCGAAACGGTGGCGATCACTTCGGCGCAAATGGCAATAGCCAGATAGACGTAAGCGTTCATGTTCAAATCCTCGTGTGAAGCGTTGCTTTCTGAGGCGGCATTCTAGTGAGTGCCCAGATGGGGTAAAGTCATTACCTATCTGTTCTGGAGATGGGTTGCCTGATGGATATGCAGTGGAATCTGGATCAATTGCGCCTGTTTGTGGCGGTGGCCGAACAGCGTTCGTTCTCCGCCGTGGCGCGCCGGCAACACAAGGCGCAATCGGCGATCAGCAGCGCCATCGCGATGCTGGAGGACGACCTCGGCGTCAGCCTGTTCGTGCGCAGCAGCGGGCGTCAGCCGACTCTGACCGAAGCGGGCGAAGCCTTGCTTGAGGAGGCGCGTGAAGTGCTGCGTCAATGCGAGCGCCTGAACGGCCGGGCCATGGCCATGGTGCGCGGCCAGGAGGCGCAGTTGCGGGTCGCTCAGGATGAAGCGATGCCTTATCAGGCGCTGGTTGAAAGCTTCGGTGCGCTGGCCGAGCAGTTTCCGAGCCTGGAGGTGCAACTGACCAGCGCCGCCCAGGGCGAAGTGTCGCGCAAACTGGTGGAGCGCCGGGCTGATCTCGGGTTGCTGTTCTATCACGATGAAATCCCCGAAGCGCTGGAGCGCCGGGTGTTGGGCCGTGTGGAAATGGTCACGGTCTGTGGCGTCAATCATCCGTTGGCCGTGCAGTCTTACGTCACTTGTCAGCATCTGGCGCAACATCGCCAACTGCTGATGTCGACCCAGACCAGCGTCTACCCCGGCAACGAACCGGCCAGTCCGCAGGTCTGGCGCGCCGACAGTTTCTACGTCATGGCCGAATGGCTGGTGCGCGACCTCGGCTGGGCCTGGCTGCCCCGTCATGTGGTGCAGTACTCGGCGTATCAGGGCCTGATGGTGGAACTGGACAGCGAATGGACGCCACCGGCGCTGGTGGTGGAACTGGTCTGGCGTCGTGACGAACCGCTGGGGCCAGCGGCGCGTTGGCTGGCGGAGCGATTTGCCATACACCTGCGGGCGATCGGCGGCAAAAGTCGATAAACTCCGCCGCCATGAATAGAACTCTGTACACCGCGCTGTTTTACCTGGGGCTGCCATTGGTGGCGATTCGGCTTTGGCTGCGTTCGCGCAAGGCGCCGGCGTATGCCAAACGCATTGGCGAACGCTTCTCCTGCGGGATGCCGCCCCTGCAACCGGGCGGCATCTGGGTACACGCCGTGTCGGTGGGCGAAAGCATCGCGGCCGCGCCGATGATCCGCGCGCTGCTGCAACGTTATCCACAACTGCCGATCACCGTGACCTGCATGACGCCGACCGGCTCGGAACGCATTCAGGCGATGTTCGCCAATGAGTCGCGTATCCAGCATTGCTACCTGCCGTACGATTTGCCCTGCGCGGCGTCGCGTTTTCTCGATCGCGTGCAGCCCAGGCTTGCCGTGATCATGGAAACCGAACTGTGGCCCAATCACATTCATCAGTGTGCCAAGCGCGGGATCCCGGTGGCACTGGCCAACGGACGCTTGTCCGAGCGTTCGGCCAAAGGCTATGGCCGGTTCCGCAAACTGACCGCGCCGATGCTCGCCGAAATGAACCTGTTCGCCGTGCAGACCGAAGCCGAAGCCCAGCGCTTCCGCGATTTGGGCGCACGCCCGGAGACAGTCGAAGTCACCGGCTCGATCAAGTTCGACCTGACCATCGACCCGCAGCTGTTGCAACGCGCCGCTGAACTGCGCGGCCAATGGCAGGCGCTGGAGCGTCCGGTGTGGATTGCCGCCAGCACCCATGAAGGCGAAGACGAGGTGGTGCTCAATGCCCATCGCCGTTTGCTGGCCAACCATCCCGATGCGCTGCTGATTCTGGTGCCGCGCCATCCGGAGCGCTTCAACTCGGTGTTCGAGCTGTGCCAGCGCGAAGGTTTCGCCACGGTGCGTCGTTCGACTGGCGCAAATGTCTATGCCGCCACCTCGGTGCTGCTGGGCGACACCATGGGCGAATTGCTGTTTCTCTACGCCCTGGCCGACAGCGCGTTCGTTGGCGGCAGCCTGGTGCCTAACGGTGGTCACAACCTGCTGGAACCGGCGGCGCTGGCGAAACCGGTGATCAGCGGCCCGCACCTGTTCAACTTCCTCGACATCGCCGCGCAACTGCGCAGCGCCGGGGCCTTGGCCGAGGTGGATGACGCCGAAGGTCTGGCGACGCAAGTGCAGCAACTGTTCGAATTGCCCCGCGATGCACAGCGCATGGCGGAAGCCGGGCTGAACGTGATGCGCCGCAATCAGGGCGCGTTGCAGCGCTTGCTCGATGGCCTGGGAAGGTTGATCGACCGCCCATAAAAAACGCAGCCTCAGGGCTGCGTTTTTTGTTCAAGGCCGGGCCTTGAGCTGCTCTTCGGCGGCCTTGGCCAGATCCGGCGGCAGGAAGTCCTTGTCCGGGTTGTAGTCGGCTTTCAGATAACGGGTCAGGTCCTGCAGGTCACCCGGGTTCAACGTCCCCGCCGCCTGCTTCAGGCGCAGGTTATCGAGAATGTAGTCGTAGCGGGTGTTGTTGTAGTTGCGCACCGAGGTGTAGAGCTGACGCTGGGCGTCGAGCACGTCGACGATGTTGCGCGTCCCCACCTGATAACCGATTTCCGTGGCTTCCACCGCGCTCTGGTTGGAGATGATCGACTGGCGGCGCGCCTGCACCTGTTCGACGTCGGTATTCACCGCGCGGTGCAGGTTGCGGGTGTTTTCCACGATCTGCCGGCGCAGGCTTTCACGTTGCTGCTCGCTCTGATCCAGTTGTGCATAGGACTGGCGCACCTGGGAGCTGGTCAGCCCACCGCTGTAGATCGGGATGTTCAGTTGCAGGCCCACGGTGCTCTGCTCGACGTTGCCGTGATAAGGCGTGCCGAAAGCGTTCGGGTTGGAGAAACCGAGGGCGTCGTTGTCGCCTTTTTCGTATTTGGCCACGGCGTCGAGGGTCGGCAGGTGACCGGCCTTGCGCTGTTTCAAGGTCTGTTCGGCGGAGCTCACCGCATAGTTGCTGGCCAGCAGATTGAGGTTCTGTCTGGCGGCGGTGTCGACCCAGGCCTTGGCGTCGTTCGGCGCCGGCGGCAGGATCGGCAGGGTGTGGACGATGCCCTGGATCGAGTTGTACTGACGGTTGGTCAGGGTGATCAGCGCTTCGAACGCATCTTCGACCTGACGCTGCGCGACGATCCGGTTGGCGCGTGCGGTGTCGTAACTGGCCTGCGACTGCAGCACGTCGGTCTTGTCCGACAGGCCCACGTCGAAGCGCTCGTTGGACTGGTCGAGCTGGCGCTTGAACGCGGCTTCTTCAGCCTTGGTCGAGGCCAGGTTGTCCTGGCTGCGCAGGACGTTGAAGTAGCTTTCGGCCGATTGCAGGATCAGGTTCTGTTCGGTGGCCGACAGTTGCAGCGCGGCCTGCTCGTTGACGTCCTTGGCGGCCTGGTACTGGAACCAGCGATCGGCGCGGAACAAAGGCTGCGCCAGCGTCGCCTGATAGGAATGTGCGCTGCGGTTGGCAATGGCCGATGGCTGGTCGATCGAGGTGCGCACGGCGGCGGTTTCGGCACCGCCGGAGAGGTTCGGCAGCAGCCCGGCGCGGGCCTGTGGCACGACTTCTTTCTGGGCACCGTACTGGGCGCGGGCGGCGGCCAGATCGGCGTTGTTGTCGACCGCTTCCTGATAGACGCTGACCAGATCGGTCCGGGTCGACAACGGCGCTTCCGCTGCCCAGACCATTGCGTTGGACGCACAAGACACGGCAACAGCCAGTGAGAGTTTGCGCAGCATGAGGCGATCCCTAGCATGAATATTATGGAAATAATCCGGGCGCCAAAGGTAGGGCGCGGGCACTGCATCGTCAAGGCTTGGCGCCAGGGCGCAGCAGGGCAAAGCGAGTGTAGTTGTGCATTGAGGCGCTCACAATCCTGTCGGCGCCCGCAATTGCGCCATTCATCATGGTGTTTGCCGCGGTGTTGGCGTTCTTTGCCGGTTGTGTCTAGACTGGCCGGGTTCTTGTCGGGGTGCCTTGCTATGAGGCTGAGATCGAATAATTTCGGATCCCGTTGAACCTGATCAGGTTAGCGCCTGCGTAGGGAACAAGATTTCTCGTCACCCGGCGAGTCCTCTTGTGCTTCGTCCGGGAAATTGTTCGACAATCGAACGCTCGACGACGATGCACAGCACCAGTCCTGGTGCGTCCGTGCCTTTCAGGTTCTGCTCCGACAATCCACTGCCTGGATGCTGTCTGGAGAGCCCGTGATGACTACAAAATCTAAAAACGCGATCAACCTGAGTGACTCGGCCAAGGTCGACGAGCAGTCGGTTCAACCGTTCAACCGTTCGCAGAAAGTCTACGTTCAGGGCTCCCGCCCGGACATCCGCGTGCCGATGCGCGAAATCACCCTCGATGTGACTCCGACCGACTTCGGCGGCGAAATCAACGCGCCGGTCACCGTCTATGACACCTCGGGCCCGTACACCGATCCGAACGTGGTGATCGATGTCCGCAAAGGCCTGGGGGACGTGCGTTCGGCGTGGATCGACGACCGTGGCGATACCGAGCGTCTGTCGGGCCTGAGCTCGAAGTTCGGTCAGGAGCGCCTGGCCGATCCGGAGCTGACCAAGCTGCGCTTCGCCCACGTCAACAACCCGCGCCGGGCCAAGGCCGGGGCCAACGTCAGCCAGATGCACTATGCGCGCAAAGGCATCATCACCGCCGAGATGGAATACGTCGCCATCCGCGAAAACATGAAACTGCAAGAGGCCCGCGCTGCCGGTCTGCTGAACCAGCAGCACGCCGGCCACAGCTTCGGCGCGAGCATTCCGAAGGAAATCACCCCTGAGTTCGTGCGCGAGGAAATCGCCCGTGGCCGCGCGATCATCCCGGCCAACATCAACCACGTCGAACTGGAACCGATGATCATCGGCCGCAACTTCCTGGTGAAGATCAACGGCAACATCGGCAACAGTGCATTGGGTTCGTCCATCGAAGAAGAAGTGGCGAAACTGACTTGGGGCATCCGCTGGGGTTCGGACACTGTCATGGACTTGTCCACCGGCAAGCACATTCACGAAACCCGCGAGTGGATCATCCGCAACTCGCCGGTTCCGATCGGCACCGTGCCGATCTATCAGGCGCTGGAAAAGGTCAATGGCGTGGCCGAGGACCTGACCTGGGAGCTGTTTCGCGACACGCTGATCGAACAGGCCGAGCAGGGTGTCGACTACTTCACCATCCACGCCGGCGTGTTGCTGCGCTACGTGCCGCTGACCGCCAAGCGCGTGACCGGCATCGTGTCCCGTGGCGGTTCGATCATGGCCAAGTGGTGCCTGGCGCATCACAAGGAAAACTTCCTCTACACCCACTTCGAGGAAATCTGCGAAATCATGAAGGCCTACGACGTCAGCTTCTCGCTGGGCGACGGCCTGCGTCCGGGCTCGATTGCCGACGCCAACGACGAAGCGCAGTTCGGCGAACTGGAAACCCTGGGCGAGCTGACCAAGATCGCCTGGAAGCACGATGTGCAATGCATGATCGAAGGTCCGGGTCACGTGCCGATGCAACTGATCAAGGAGAACATGGACAAGCAGCTGGAGTGCTGCGACGAGGCGCCGTTCTACACCCTCGGCCCGCTGACTACCGACATTGCACCGGGTTATGACCACATCACCTCCGGCATCGGTGCGGCGATGATCGGCTGGTTCGGTTGCGCGATGCTCTGCTACGTGACGCCGAAGGAACACCTGGGCCTGCCGAACAAGGATGACGTGAAGACCGGGATCATCACCTACAAGATCGCCGCGCACGCCGCCGACCTTGCCAAGGGCCACCCCGGCGCGCAGATCCGCGACAACGCCTTGAGCAAGGCGCGGTTCGAGTTCCGTTGGGAAGACCAGTTCAACCTCGGCCTGGACCCGGACACCGCCCGTTCGTATCACGATGAAACCCTGCCGAAGGACTCGGCGAAGGTCGCGCATTTCTGTTCGATGTGCGGGCCGAAATTCTGCTCGATGAAGATCACCCAGGAAGTCCGCGAATACGCGGCCAACCAGCGGATCGACGCGGTCGACGTGGACGTCGCCCAGGGCCTGGCGGAACAGGCCGAGCGGTTCAAGAAGGAAGGCAGTCAGCTGTACAGGAAGGTTTGATCGGACCTGAGTCCGGCGGCGCTCGCGCCGCCGTCATCGTCGGAACGCCGCCCGGAGCAAGCCCGCTCCCACAGAATCATCGCTGAACACCAATCCTGTGAGCAGCTCAAAACACTGTGGGAGCGGGCTTGCCCGCGATGGCGATCAAAAAAACAACAAATGTCCCTCTGAGATAACACCCTTGAGCATTCAACCCGGTACCTATTCCCCCGATCTCGCCGTGCCCGCCGAAAAGCGTGTGTTCGGCGGTCGCGATCTGTTTTCCCTGTGGTTTTCCCTCGGCATCGGCCTGATGGTCTTGCAGACCGGTGCGCTGCTGGCGCCGGGGCTGGGCCTGTCGGGATCGCTGCTGGCGATCTTCCTCGGCACTCTGGTCGGCGTCCTGTTGCTGGCCGCCGTCGGCGTGATCGGCAGCGACACCGGTCTGTCGTCCATGGCAGCACTGAAACTCAGCCTCGGCAGCAAGGGAGCGAGCCTGCCGGCGCTGCTCAATCTGTTGCAACTGATCGGTTGGGGTTCGTTCGAAATCATCGTCATGCGCGACGCCGCCAGCCTGCTCGGCACCCGAGCGTTCAGCGAAGGTTCGCTGTGGGCGAGCCCGATGTTGTGGACGTTGTGCTTCGGTGCGCTGGCGACGTTGCTCGCCGTCAGCGGTCCGCTGACATTCGTGCGCAAGATCCTGCGCAAATGGGGAATCTGGCTGATTCTCGCCGCCTGCATCTGGCTGACCTGGAACCTGTTCGCCAAGGCCGATCTGGCTGCCTTGTGGGCACAGGCCGGGGATGGTTCGATGCCGTTCGCCGTGGGCTTCGACATTGCTATCGCCATGCCGCTGTCGTGGCTGCCGCTGATCGCTGACTACTCGCGTTTCGGCAAGCGGGCGAAGAACGTATTCGGCGGCACGGCCATCGGATTCTTCATCGGCAATTTCTGGCTGATGAGCCTGGGCGTCGCCTATACGCTGGCGTTCGCGCCGAGCGGTGAAGTCAACGCGCTGTTGTTGGCGCTGGCCGGTGCCGGCCTTGGGATTCCACTGTTGCTGATTCTGCTGGACGAGTCGGAAAACGCCTTTGCCGATATTCACTCGGCGGCGGTGTCCAGCGGGATTCTGCTGCGTTTGAAGGTCGAGCATCTGGCGCTGGTCATCGGTGTGATCTGCACCTTGATCGCGCTGCTCGCGCCGTTGGCGCAATACCAGAATTTCCTGCTGCTGATCGGCTCGGTGTTCGCGCCGCTGTTCGGCGTGGTGCTGGTGGATCACTTCATCCTGCGCAAGCGCAGCGCTCAGGTGGCATCGGCCGCATTGCGCTGGCCGGCGCTGTTGGCCTGGCTGGGTGGCATCAGCACTTACCACCTGCTGGCCAATCTCTATCCGGATGTCGGCGCAACCCTGCCGGCGCTGGTCCTGGCAGGGCTGCTGCAACTGGTGCTGGGCCGGGCTTTCAGTTACGGCCGGGAAACAGCTCGGGTTTGATGATGCCGTTCAGGCGCGGATAAGGGATCTTCAGTTCGACGTGGCCCAGCGCATAAGGCGCGATGGTGGTCACGTCGTACTTGAGGATCACGCCGCCATAGGTCAGTGCCACATGCGGGGTTTTGACGAACGGCCAGTTCTTCACGTACTCCGGTTCCTGATCAAGTTTGGTGCTGATCAGCCAGCTGTTATGCGCCACTTGCGCAGCTTTCCAGAAGGCGTCTTCCTGGCCTGGCACCAACATGTCCGAGAGGCTCAGCACCTTGTGCTGCTGGCGCGAATAGTTGATGAAACCACGGCCCGGCGTGCCGTGCGCGCCACCGGTGTCGAGGTAGCTCGAGACTTCGATAATCACCAGACCGTCATGCTGCTCGCGTACTTTCGCCTGCAAATAGCTGCTGTTGCGCGGCCCGGCGGTGCGCAGGAATTGCTCGCGGTAAGCCGCCAGAGTCGGCGCCACCGGTGCGTTCGGCTCGGTGCGGGTAAATTGCAGCAGGCGTTTTTCGATGATGCCGTCCAGCGCAGGTTCGGCCGGGAAGTGCAGGGTATCAATATTCACCAGCGGGCAGTCAGGGTTGGAACAACCGGGTTTCAGGGTTTCCGAAGCGTCGCGGGTGGTTTCCAGCGGCGTGCGGTAGTTGGGCTGGAACAGGCTGGCGCAGGCGCCCAGGGTCAGGGCGATGGCCGCCACGGAGGCGATTTTGAAAAGCGACATGGGCGTCCTTTCTGAAGCAGGGGAAGGCAAAAAGTTACCGCTTCGACTCTCAACGAAGCGGTCAGTTCGCCACTAAGCTAATTAGAGTGGGTTTCGCCTCCACCGTCCATCCCGCTGACGGTAAAGGGGCTGCATCAAACGTCGCGGGCGCGTTAGGATGGCGCGAAGTCGAGGTGGCCCGTCCCAAAAAAGGAACCTCGTATTGGATCTGCAGTAAACGAGGATGCCCATGACCGATCTTGCCAAAGCCACTCCAGCCGCCATCGACATCGTGCGGCGCGAGCAATGTTACAAGGGCTTCTACAAGCTCGACCGTGTGCATTTGCGCCACGAACTGTTCGCCGGCGGCATGAGCCGCGAGATCAATCGTGAAGTGTTCGTGCGCCATGACGCCGTATGCCTGCTGCCTTACGACGCGCAACGCGACGAGGTGGTGCTGATCGAGCAGTTTCGCGTCGGCGCCATGGGCAAGACCGCCAACCCGTGGCTGGTGGAGCTGGTCGCCGGTCTGATCGACAAGGAAGAAGTGCCGGAAGAAGTTGCTCGCCGTGAAGCGCAGGAGGAAGCTGGGCTCGACATCAAGGCGTTGTGGCCGATGATGCAGTATTTCCCGTCGCCAGGGGGCAGCAACGAGTTCGTGCATCTGTTTCTGGGGCGTTGCAGCACCGAAGGCGTGGGCGGCCTGCATGGGCTGGAGGAAGAAGCGGAAGATATCCGTGTCACGGTCTGGGCCTTCGAAGATGCCCTGCAGGCCGTACGCGACGGTCGGATTGCCAATGCGCCGGGCATCATCGCCTTGCAGTGGCTGGCGCTCAATCGCGCCGAAGTGAGGGGGCTATGGTCGTAAACAAACTGCGCGATCGCTATCGTGTCGACCTTGCGGGCCTGCAGGCCGCCTGCGAGGCCAACTACGCGCGCCTGATGCGACTGTTGCCGGACATGCGCCGCCATCCTGAAGCGCGGCGCATCGCCGTGACCCAGGGCGATCAGATGCTCGGCGTGCTGGCCATCGAAGTGTTGCAGACCTGCCCGTACACCACGACCCTGCAAGTGCGGCAGGAGCACAGCCTGCCGTGGCTGCCGGTGCCGCAGCTGGAAGTGCAGGTCTACCACGATGCGCGGATGGCCGAAGTGATCAGTGCCGAACATGCGCGGCGCTTTCGCGGCATCTATCCTTACCCGAACGCGGCCATGCACCAGCCGGATGAAAAATCCCAGCTCAATCTGTTCCTCGGCGAATGGCTGAGCCATTGCCTGGCCTGCGGTCACGAGTACGCCGCCGTTCGCTAGCGCCGATCGCTTCGATAACTGCGGCAAGTTGTGAACTGCGTCCGGTTCGGCGGTTTCTTCCCGGGGGCATCCCCCAGCATAATTGCGAACCTGTCCGATCCGGCGATTCAGCCCTGGGAGAACGCCTTGCCGAGCGTATCGACTCTGACCACCGCCGATGCGGCGATGCTGGTGCAACTGTCCGACAGTCATCTGTTCGCCGAGGCGGACGGTGCACTGCTGGGCATGAAGACTCGCGAGAGCCTGCAGAAGGTCATTGAGCTGGTGCTTGAGCAACAGCCGCGAATCGATCTGATGATCGCCACGGGCGATCTGTCCCAGGACGGCACACTGGAGTCCTATCAGCATTTTCGCCAGTTGACTGCGCAGATCCAGGCACCGACCCGCTGGATCCCCGGCAATCACGATGAACCGCAGATCATGCAAATGGCCGCGGTGCAGAGTGCGCTGCTGGAACCGATAGTGGACATCGGCAACTGGCGCGTGACCCTGCTCGATTCGGCTGTGCCGGGTTCGGTGCCGGGGTACTTGCAGGATGACCAACTGCAGTTGCTGGCCCGCGCCCTGAGCGAGGCGCCGGAGCGGCATCATCTGGTGTGTTTCCACCATCATCCGGTGTCGATCGATTGCGCCTGGATGGAGCCGATCGGCTTGCGCAATCCGGAAGCCTTTTTCGACGTGCTCGACCGTTTCCCGCAAGCTCGCGCCGTGCTCTGGGGGCATGTGCATCAGGAGATCGATCGCGAGCGCAACGGCGTGCGGCTGATCGCCTCGCCATCGACCTGCATTCAGTTCGAGCCAGGCAGCGAGGACTTCAAGGTCGGCGAACAGGCGCCGGGCTATCGCTGGTTGCGACTGCTGCCGGACGGGCGGATCGAGACGGGTGTGGAGCGTGTCACCGATTTCCGGTTCACGGTCGATTACGGCTCCAACGGTTACTGATTCCGGGGCACAGCGCTGATTTCCCCGGGTGCTGGCCCAACGACCCTCGACTCCCTGTAAACTCCGCTTTCTTTAGCCGACATCCAGGGAGCTCAAATGTCCGGTTCAATCCTCTATATCCACGGTTTCAACAGCGCACCGGCTTCGAAGAAGGCCTGTCAGCTGGTCGAGGTGATGGAGCGGCTGGGTCTGAGCGATCGACTGCGTGTCCCGGCATTGCACCACCACCCCCGGGAAGCCATCGGTCAGCTGGAGCAGGCAATCGCCGAACTGGGCCGGCCGTTGCTGGTGGGAAGCTCGCTCGGCGGCTACTATGCGACTCACCTGGCCGAGCGCCATGGCCTGAAAGCCCTGCTGGTCAACCCGGCCGTCAGTCCGCACCGGATGTTCGACGGATACCTGGGCACCCAGAAAAACCTGTACACCGACGAAACCTGGGAGTTGACCCACGACCATGTGACGGCCCTGGCCGAGCTGGAAGTGCCGGCGCCGCAGGAGCCGCAGCGTTATCAGGTATGGTTGCAGACCGGGGATGAAACGCTGGATTATCGCCATGCCCAGCAGTATTACCGCGCCTGTGCCTTGCGCATTCAGGCCGGTGGCGACCACAGTTTCCAGGGATTTGTTACACAATTGCCGGCATTGCTCAGCTTTGCCGGGATTGGCGCCGATACCTATCAGGCAATCGACTTCAACACACTGTGAAGCCTTGCCCCATTTTCATTGAATCACTGACGACGAGACCTTATGGCCACTCCCAGCGCTAGCTCCTATAACGCCGACGCCATCGAAGTCCTCTCGGGCCTCGACCCGGTGCGCAAGCGCCCCGGCATGTACACCGACACCAGTCGGCCGAACCACCTTGCCCAGGAAGTCATCGACAACAGCGTCGACGAAGCCCTGGCCGGCCACGCCAAGTCGATCCAGGTCATCCTTCACGCTGATCACTCGCTGGAAGTCTGCGACGACGGGC
Source organism: Pseudomonas sp. KCJK9016 (assembly GCF_046231795.1). Lineage (NCBI taxonomy): Bacteria > Pseudomonadati > Pseudomonadota > Gammaproteobacteria > Pseudomonadales > Pseudomonadaceae > Pseudomonas > Pseudomonas sp. KCJK9016. Next base: position 159,499 of record NZ_JBJJMM010000001.1, read on the forward strand.
GCGGCATGCCGGTCGACATTCACCCGGAAGAAGGTGTGTCGGGCGTTGAACTGATCCTCACCAAGCTCCATGCGGGCGGCAAGTTTTCCAACAAGAACTACCAGTTCTCCGGCGGTCTGCACGGGGTGGGCATTTCCGTGGTCAACGCCTTGTCTACCCAGGTGCGGGTGCGGGTCAAGCGTGACGGCAACGAATATGAAATGACCTTCGCCGACGGCTTCAAGGCCACCGACCTGCAAGTGATCGGCACCGTCGGCAAGCGCAACACCGGCACCAGCGTGCACTTTGCGCCTGACCCGAAATACTTCGATTCACCGAAATTCTCCATCAGCCGTCTCAAGCACGTGCTCAAGGCCAAGGCCGTGCTGTGCCCGGGTCTGTTGATCAGCTTCGAAGACAAAGGCACCGGTGAAAAGGTCGAGTGGCATTACGAAGATGGCCTGCGCTCCTATCTGGTCGACGCGGTCAGCGAATTCGAACGCCTGCCGGACGCGCCGTTCTGCGGCAACCTGGCCGGCGCCAAGGAAGCGGTCGAGTGGGCCCTGCTGTGGCTGCCTGAAGGTGGCACCTCGGTCACCGAAAGCTACGTCAACCTGATTCCGACGGAGCAGGGCGGTACCCACGTCAATGGTCTGCGTCAGGGGCTGCTCGACGCGATGCGCGAGTTCTGCGAATTTCGCAGCCTGCTGCCGCGTGGCGTCAAACTGGCGCCGGAGGACGTCTGGGAACGCATCGCCTTCGTTCTGTCGATGAAAATGCAGGAGCCGCAATTCTCCGGTCAGACCAAGGAACGTCTGTCGTCCCGCGAGGCGGCGGCGTTTGTCTCAGGTGTGGTCAAGGACGCGTTCAGCCTGTGGCTCAACGCCAACCCGGAAACCGGTCTGGCGCTGGCGGAGCTGGCGATCAGCAACGCTGGCCGGCGTCTGAAAGCGAGCAAGAAAGTCGAGCGCAAACGCATCACCCAGGGGCCGGCGCTGCCGGGCAAACTGGCGGACTGTGCCGGGCAGGATCCGATGCGTTCCGAGCTGTTTCTGGTGGAAGGTGATTCCGCCGGCGGTTCGGCCAAGCAGGCGCGGGACAAGGAGTTCCAGGCGATCCTGCCGTTGCGCGGCAAGATCCTCAATACCTGGGAAGTCGACGGCAGTGAAGTGCTGGCGAGCCAGGAAGTGCACAACATCGCGGTGGCCATCGGTGTCGATCCGGGTGCCGAGGACATGAGCCAGTTGCGCTACGGCAAGATCTGCATCCTCGCCGACGCCGACTCCGACGGCCTGCACATCGCCACCTTGCTGTGTGCCTTGTTCGTCCAGCATTTCCGTCCGCTGGTGGAGGCCGGTCACGTCTACGTGGCGATGCCACCGCTGTACCGCATCGACCTGGGCAAGGAAATCTACTACGCCCTCGACGAAGCCGAGCGTGACGGGATTCTCGACCGTCTGGTGGCCGAGAAGAAACGCGGCAAGCCACAGGTCACCCGATTCAAGGGCCTGGGTGAAATGAACCCGCCGCAGCTGCGTGAAACCACCATGGACCCCAACACCCGGCGTCTGGTGCAGTTGACCCTTGGCGAAGACTTCACTCAGACCTCGGAGATCATGGACATGCTGCTGGCCAAGAAACGCGCCGGTGACCGCAAATCCTGGCTCGAGTCCAAGGGCAACCTGGCCGAGGTCCTGGTCTGATGCGCTTCGGCCCGGTCCTGGCGGGTGCGTTGCTGCTGGGCTCGATGACCGTATCGGCGGAGCCCGTGCAGGAACTGCGCGTGCTCTCCGAGCATCCGGTCGAAGGCATGCGTGGCGGCAACCTCTCGGGGCTGGCCTCGTGCGGCAACGAACTGTGGACGGTTTCGGACCGGGACGACGATCAGATCTATCGCCTCGACACCCGCAACCCGGTCTGGCAGGCCACGGCCGTGCGCATCGATCCGCCGCCGGTGCCCGACAGCGGTTTGCCGTGGGGCATCAAATCGCGGACCTGGGCGGCGTCGTTCGTTCGCGGCGGTGACCTGGATTTCGAAGGGATCACCTGCGACAGTGCCGGCAATCGCTACGTTGTCAGCGAAGGCCACGCCGCCGTATTGCAAGTGCCGCCGCAGGGGCCGTCATCGTGGCTGAAAATCTCGCCGATGATGGTCCGCGAGGCGCGGGCCAGCGGCATGCTGCTGCAGTTCAATGCGATCTTCGAGGGCCTGGCGATCAACCCGGCGGGGGATCAGATGTGGCTGGCCGCCGAACGGCAAAACCGTGGCTTGCTGATGATCAAACGCCAGCAAACGGTGTGGGACTGCGATGGCCGCTGCGTGCTCCTGACTGAAGGCGGAATGGAAATGCAGCCACCGCAGTTTCCCAAGGCCAGACCGGTCAATCGGGACTTTTCCGACCTGTCCCTGTTCAACGGCAAACTGTTCACTCTGGAACGCAACGCTTACCAGATTTGCCGCCGCGATCCGCAAACGGCCAAGGTCGAGCTTTGCTGGTCGTACGCGGCCGAGCTGCTGCAGAGCAATCGTCGTTACGCACAGAATTTCGGACTGGAAGAGGCATTGGTCATCGATGCCGATGGCGCATGGGTTGGCGTCGACAATAATTTCGGCCCCCGTGCCGATGGTGAAGTCCGCCCGATCGTCTGGCGTTTCGCCGCTCCCGAGGGTGGCTGGAGTGCCAGACCTTGAGTCAGCAGCCACCGGGCAAGCACGCCGGTCGGGTGTTGATGATTCTGGCCTGGTGCGCGGCCCTGTTTCTGGCCACACGGTTTTTCGGCCAGTGGGAAGACCGCCAGCGCAATCCCAATGTGGTGGTCAATTCGCAGCAGGTGGGCGGCGTGATCGAAGTGAAACTGGCGGGTAACGCCCAGGGACATTTCGTCGCCAGCGGACTGATCAATGGCCGGCCGGTGGAGTTCATGCTCGACACCGGCGCGACCGACGTGGCAATTCCGGCCGAGGTGGCTAAAGACCTTCGACTGGAAGAAGGTTTCGGTGTGACCCTGAGCACGGCCAACGGCCTGAGCCAGGGCTATCGCACCCGTATCGACCGCCTGCAACTGGGCGACATCGTGCTGCGGGACGTCCGCGCACTGGTGGCACCCGGTCTGCATGGCGATCAGGTGCTGCTCGGCATGAGCGCCCTGAACAAACTTGAATTTACCCAGCGCGGTGGCACCATGCTGCTGCGCCAGACAACGAACCGATGAGGCCCGCATGAGCGACTCCCTTGATCTCAGCCTGGACGGTGTAGAACGCCGGTCGCTGGCTGACTTCACCGAAAATGCCTACCTCAACTACTCCATGTACGTGATCATGGACCGTGCCCTGCCGCATATCGGCGACGGCCTGAAACCGGTACAGCGGCGTATCGTCTACGCCATGAGCGAGCTGGGGCTGGACGCCGATTCCAAGCACAAGAAGTCGGCGCGCACCGTCGGCGACGTGCTCGGCAAATTCCACCCCCACGGCGACTCGGCATGCTATGAAGCGATGGTGCTGATGGCCCAGCCGTTCAGCTATCGCTACACGCTGGTGGACGGCCAGGGTAACTGGGGTGCGCCGGACGATCCGAAATCCTTTGCCGCCATGCGTTACACCGAGGCACGGTTGTCGCGTTATTCCGAAGTGCTGCTCAGCGAGCTGGGCCAGGGCACGGCGGACTGGGGCCCGAACTTCGACGGTACTCTTCAGGAGCCGCTGGTGTTGCCGGCCCGGTTGCCGAACATCCTGCTCAACGGCACCACCGGTATTGCCGTGGGCATGGCCACCGACGTGCCGCCGCACAACCTGCGCGAAGTCGCCACGGCGTGCGTGCGCCTGCTCGATGAGCCGAAAGCCACGGTCGAACAGCTCTGCGAACACATCCAGGGCCCGGATTACCCGACCGAAGCGGAAATCATCACCCCGCGCGCCGACCTGCTGAAAATGTACGAAACCGGCAAGGGCTCGGTGCGCATGCGCGCCGTCTACCACGTCGAGGACGGTGACATCATCATCACCGCACTGCCGCATCAGGTCTCCGGGGCCAAGGTGCTGGAGCAGATCGCCGCGCTGATGCAGGCCAAGCCATCGAAGGCGCCGCAGATCGCCGACCTGCGTGACGAATCCGACCACGAGAACCCGTGCCGCATCGTGATCATTCCGGTCAACAGCCGCGTTGATCACGAAGCGCTGATGCAGCACCTGTTCGCCAGCACCGAGCTGGAGTCGACCTACCGGGTCAACGTCAACATCATCGGTCTGGATGGCAAGCCGCAGCTGAAAAACCTCCGTGCCTTGCTGGTGGAGTGGCTGGAGTTCCGCGTGCTGACCGTGCGTCGCCGCCTGCAATTCCGTCTCGACAAGGTCGAGCGTCGCCTGCACCTGTTGGACGGTTTGCTGATCGCTTATCTCAATCTGGATGAGGTGATCCACATCATCCGTACCGAGGATCAACCGAAAGCCAAGTTGATCGAGCGCTTTGCTCTGAGCGAAATCCAGGCCGACTACATCCTGGACACCCGTCTGCGTCAGTTGGCGCGACTGGAAGAGATGAAGCTGCGCGACGAACAGGACGAACTGCTCAAGGAGCAGGCCAAACTGCAAGCGCTGCTGAGCAGCGAAGCCAAACTGAAAAAACTGGTTCGCAGCGAACTGCTCAAGGACGCTGAAACCTACGGCGATGACCGTCGCTCGCCAATCGTCGAGCGCGCAGAAGCCAAGGCGCTGACCGAACACGATCTGCTGCCTAACGAGAAAGTCACCGTCGTGTTGTCGGAAAAAGGCTGGATTCGTTCGGCCAAGGGCCACGAGATCGACGCCACCGGCCTGTCGTACAAGGCTGGCGACGGCTTCAAGACTTCGGCGGCGGGACGTTCCAACCAGTCCGCCGTGGTCATCGATTCTACGGGTCGCAGTTATTCGGTGGCCGCGCATACGCTGCCTTCTGCGCGGGGCCAGGGCGAGCCGCTGACCGGTCGTCTGACACCACCGCCTGGCGCCACCTTCGAATGCGTACTGATGCCCGAGGACGATGCGTTGTACGTGATTGCATCCGACGCCGGTTACGGTTTCGTGGTCAAGGGTGAAGACCTGCAGGCCAAGAACAAGGCCGGCAAGGCATTGTTGAGCCTGCCGAACAACGCCAGGGTCATTGCCCCGCGTCCGGTGCCCGACCGTGATCAGAACTGGCTGGCTTCGGTAACGACCGAGGGTCGCCTGCTGATCTTCAAAATCAGCGATCTGCCACAATTAGGAAAGGGCAAAGGCAACAAGATCATCGGCATCTCCGGTGAGCGTGTGGCCAGTCGCGAAGAATATGTCACGGACATCGCCGTTCTTCCTGAAGGCGCCACGCTGGTGCTGCAGGCCGGAAAACGCACCTTGTCGCTGAAAGCCGATGACCTCGAACACTACAAGGGCGAGCGTGGTCGTCGTGGCAACAAGTTGCCGCGGGGCTTCCAGCGGGTGGACGCGCTGCTCGTCGAAAATCTCAATTAAGCGACCAACGGGCGTTCGCACTAACCTCATGCAGGAGAAAACAAGTGAGAACGCCTCTCTAGAGCGCCCGATCTACGATTTAACCCGTAGATCGGCGCTTTGGCGCTGGAGTCGGAGCGCATATTCACGGATGATATGGCCTTTCCAAACGCCGGCGTGGCCGAGCGATCTTCATATTTATTGAGTATTTTCACTGTGGTCAGCCTGCGGCGACCACCTGGACGGGATGATGACTTCTCTGCGCCCCCTTATTTTCCTGCTCGCCGGCGTGCTTGGCCTGGCGGGTTGCAGCGTACACCAGCCGGTGTCGCTGTATCAGCTGGACAGCGGAAGTCCGGCTCAGCCTGCGCAAAGCGCGGGCATGGCGGTTTTGCTGGGCCCTGTAATCGTTGCCGACTACCTGCAACGTGAAACCCTGTTGCAGCGCCAGCCCGACGGCAGCCTGCAGGCAGCGGTCGATGGTCGCTGGGCCGGCAGCCTGTCGTCGGATATCGATCAACTGCTGTTGCGTCAGGTCGCCGGTCGTCTGGACAGCCAGCGGGTGGTACTGGCACCGGCAACCACCGGGTTCACTCCGGATGTTCAGGTGTTGTTGACCATCACTCGCCTGGACTCCGGCGCAAAACAGCCTGCGATTCTCGATGCGCAGTGGCGACTGCTTGACCGTCGTGGCCAGGTGCGTGACAACCGCATTGTCCACTTGCAAGAGCTGCACAGTGGCAGTACGGCTTCCCAGGTTCAGGCGCAAGGCATTCTGCTGCAGCGTCTGGCCGAGCAACTGTCGGTCGCGCTCAAGCCGTTGGCCAATCAGCCACCGGTTGCCGAAGCACCACGCAAGCCGGCATCGAAACCGGCAGCGCCGGCGGTGGAAGCCGAGAAGCAACCGAAGATCCCGATGGCTTCGCCGATTCGTACGGATATGGAAGTGTTCCGCTTCTAAGGCTGGAACGAGTCAGGATAGAGCCCGCCTTGCGCGGGCTTTTTTGTGTCTGGGATTAGAAGATCAAAAGCTACCCTCACCCCTGCCCTCCCGAAACGTCGGACCGCCCGGAGGGTAGGGTGAGGGGCTCTTCAAGGTCAGGCGCAATCACGAAAACGCCACGCACAAAAAAGCCCGCAGACAATCACTCGTCTGCGGGCTTCTTCACATCAAGGCCTCAGGCCCGGCGCTCATGCATCCGCGCCAGTTGTCGCTCGAGCATCGATGGATAGGGCTCCATCAGACGCTCAACACAGCAAGCCCCCTCAGGGCTGGCAATCGGCCGGATCCGCGCCCGCTGGCGGATCAGCGCGTCGTCGCCGATCTTGCGTTCCACCAGCAACAGGTTGCGGCTGTGCTGCGACAGGGCCAGGGCGTCCTGGGCGGAGTCGGTCAGCAGCAAGTCGATCTGGCTCAGGCCGAACAGCTCGTCGCCCAGGGTCAGGCCCAATTGCAATTGCAGGGTGATGCCACTGTCGGCGACTTCGATCTGCAACTGATGACCCAGAGCCCGCAGGAGCTCGCCGCAGCAGATGGCGTTGGTCAGGTAATCGTCGCCGCTGTCTTCGGTGTGGAACAGCATCAGCGTGCTGCCGTCGTTCAGGGTTTCGATTTCACCCTGATACAGCGAAGCGGCCTGCTCCAGGCAATCGCGATAGCGCTCCTGCAGCTCTTCCAGGCGTGCCCGTGGCAGACGGCGCAATTGCTCTTGCGAACCCAGCTGCACCGCCAGTACCGCCGTGTGCTGCGGCACGCTCGGAGTCGGCCGGCGTACCGCCGGTTGTGCGGTTTCGTTCAACGATTCGTCACGCAGATCGGCAAACGGATCTTCGTCATCATCGTCTTCAACGGTACTGACCACATGGCGCGGCGCAGGCTTTTGCGCAGCCATCGGACGGCTCTCGTCGAAACTCGGGTCGCGCAGGTTGCGCACTTCGAATTCCGGCTCGATGTCGTCATCCTCGAACTCGGGTTCCGGTTCAGGTTTGGGGGCCGGTTCCGGGGCGTAGCTGGCGTGCAGTTGACGGGCAAGGTCGCCGATTTCGTCCTGACGCTCGGTGCCCGGGGTAAATTCGTCGATCCGGCGCAGCCATACGCGCAGCTGCAGCAGCGGTGTGGAGATATGCCGGCCGAGGCGCAGGCTCAGGGCCAGCGACAGTGCCAGCAGGATCGCACTCAGAATGCCCATGCTCTGCAGGCTGATGGTCATCGGCTGCTGGAACTGGTCCATGTCCAGGCTGATACGCAGTTGCCCGGCAGTCACGTCCTGGAAGGTGATTTTGCTCTCGTACATGCCCTCGGCTTCGCCCAGCAGGCCGTGTTTGGGCCGCTGACCGGATTCGGCGAGGATGCGGTTGTCCACGCTGTAGATGGCGGCGTGGGCCACCAGCTTGTTCTTGGTCAGGTTGTTGAGCAGCACATTGAGGCTGAGGATGTCGTTGGACACCAGCAGCTCGGTGGCAGAAGTAGCGGTCTGCGTGGTCAGGCTTTCGCCCAGGGCATCCGCCTGCTCGTGCATGGCCTGCTTGAACTGCAAGCCCATCACACAGGCATAGATCACCAGGGCCAGAGCGACCAGGATCACGTTATGGCTGGCAATGCGCAATGCAATCGGTACACGGCGGTGGCGCAGTGCACGGAAGATCAGCAGGAAGAAGTTATCGGTTTTAACTGGCGTGGGCCGGTTCACTGAGCTCGGCTCTTTTGTCCGTGAAGTTGACGCGCAGTATAGCGACAGGCCCTAGACCGGCAAAGCGCTGGCGGTGCCCGATGGTCACTGAAAGTGGGTAGAATGCGGTTTTTTTCCAGTTGCGGGGGTGCGCGTTGCGCGAAATCGTCCTGATTAACATCACCGGAGCCGACCGTCCGGGTCTGACTGCGGCCATTACCGGTGTCCTGGCACAGGGTGGTGTGAATATCCTCGACATCGGTCAGGCGGTGATCCACGACATGCTGTCGTTCGGCATCCTCGTGGAGATTCCCGAAACCGAGCAAGGCAAGTCGGTGCTCAAGGACATCCTGTTCAAGGGCTACGAGCTCGACCAGCAGGTGCGTTTCACCCCGGTGTCCGAAGAGGATTACCAGCAATGGGTGGGCAATCAAGGCAAGAAACGCCATATCGTCACGCTGCTGACCCGCAAGGTCACCGCCGGCCAGTTGCAGGCCGTCAGTTCGATCACCGCCAAATATGGTCTGAACATCGACCATATCGACCGTCTGTCGGGTCGCATGCCGCTGGACACGCCGGCCGACAAAGGCAAGGGCTGCATCGAGTTCTCCGTGCGTGGCGAAGCCGCAGATCCACAGGCCTTGCGCGCCGAATTTCTCAGCGTGGCCCAGGAGCTGGACGTCGATATCGCCTTCCAGGAAGACTCGCTGTTCCGTCGCAACCGTCGTCTGGCGGTGTTCGACATGGATTCGACCCTGATCGAAGCCGAAGTCATCGACGAGTTGGCCAAGGCCGCCGGTGTGGGCGACCAGGTTTCGGCGATCACCGAGCGGGCGATGGCCGGCGAGCTGGATTTCCGTGCCAGCTTCAAGGAGCGCCTGGCACTGCTCAAGGGCCTGGATGTGAGTGTGCTGGACTCGATCGGCGCCTCCCTGCGCCTGACCGAAGGTGCCGAAATCCTGTTCGCCGAACTCAAGCGTCTGGGCTACAAGACCGCGATCCTGTCCGGCGGCTTCACGTACTTCGCCAAGCAACTGCAGGCGAAACTTGGCATCGACTACGTGTTCGCCAACGAACTGGAAGTGGTCGACGGCAAGTGCACGGGCGTGGCGATCGAGCCGATCGTCGATGCCCAGCGCAAGGCCGATCTGCTGAAACAGCTGGCTGAAAAAGAAGGTTTGCGTCTGGAGCAGACCATCGCCGTGGGCGACGGCGCCAACGACCTGCCGATGCTGGCGATTGCCGGGCTGGGCGTGGCGTTCCGCGCCAAGCCACTGGTCAAGCAGTCCGCCAAGCAAGCGATCTCCACCCTCGGGCTGGATGGCGTGCTGTACCTGCTGGGCTTCCGGGATCGCGACGGGCAGCTCTGACCCGTGCACAGGATCGCAGCCCTCGGTTGCGATCCTGGCTCAAAGCGATTTCCACAACGAGTCGAAATCTTCTTCGCTCCCGCCATCCTGCGCGGCTTCCAGCGAGCGATAGGCAAACTGATTGAAACTGTGTGTGCTTGCCACCCGCCGATCCAGCCCGGCGCGGTGCTCTTCGCCCAGGGTGTTGATCAGCACTTTGCTGCCTTCCTGAAACGGCAGACGTGGCGCCAATAAGGTCGCAGGCAGATCGATTGCACTGATTTCCGGCAGCAGCAGACCACGCAGGTAGTGGCTGTGTTCGTCCCGCGAACGCACCAGTTGCAACCCGCAGGGCCGGGCGTGTGGCGCTACCAATTCGATGCCCATCTGTGTCCCGGCCCCGCGTACCTGGCGAATCCAGCGCACTACAGCAATGCTCCAGCCCTGATGGGTGGTGTCCTGAATACCGACCATTTCCCCGGTCTGCAGTTCGGCAGGCACCTCTTTGGGCCATGCCAGGCAATAACCGCCGGGGCTGTGGTTGATGACCGGCAGGGCATAAGTCGGATAGTGCGGCGGGCTGTCGGCGTCGTTTTCGTCATCGGCCAGCGGTTCGTAACGGATTTCCTCATAGGGCAGAAGTTCGTCGGCCTTGCTCTGGGGAGCAGCGTCGAAGGCCTGGCTCCAGCTGTCCTTCTCGCCTTGAGCCACTGTCCGGCTGAAATTCGCGGCGCGTGAGCCAGGATGCTTGAGCAGTTCGCTGAACGTGCGCTCGCCACCCAGATAGAAGTGCAGGGCGCTCATGCCGACACACACGGTCAGGGTGCCCTGGCCGACGGTGCGCTGAAAGTTGCGCTCGGCTGCCTCGCCCCAAGTGGCGTACAGATGTTGCAAGGTATCGAGGGTCAAGCCGGTGGGCACGGGCAGTGGCGTCGAAGTGTCCTGATGCAGCAGGTGAGCTTCGATGGCTTTCACCAGTGGTTGTGGATCGAAGCCAAGCAGACCGGGCTGTTGTTCGCTGCGAAACTTGCTGCGATAACGCGGGCCGGCGTCAATCTCCGGGGAAATGGCAAACAACCCTTCGCCCGAATGGCCGGGATGCAGTTTCAGCCATGCGCTCCAAGGCTCGATGACCTGTGCGAGTTGAGCGATCGGGTTCTGCCGCAGTTGATTGCAGCGAGCGCTGCCCAACAGCAGCGCGGCGATATAGGTCTGTTCGACGCTCAGTTCACCGGTGAGGCTGGCCAGTTCATCACGTATCCGACGATGCTGCAGCTGCAAGTCACAGGCGCAGCGAAACAACTGGTGCAGCTCAAACCACAGTTGCTCCGGCGCCGGGCTGTAGAGCTGCGTGGCGCGCACCAGTTGCCCTTTCAGCGCATGGACGGCGCGTTGCAGGGCCTCGCTCAACAGGGCTGCACGGTCCTTTGTGTATTTGGGGGTGATACGCAAAACGATCTGTTTGTAACCGATGGCCAGATGGCCTTGCAGGGCCTGGCACAGATTGCTGATCTTGCGTGAGCGCTCGTCGAGCATGATCGCCTGATGCAGAAAGTGCCGTTCAAGGTGCTGACAGACGAAATACACCTCGGGCCGCAGCAGCTCCAGCAGTTGCAGGCGGTTGCCGCTGCGCGTCAGCAATTGATTGAGTTCGCCCAGTCCCTGATAGAGCTGGCGTGCGGTTTCGCCGATGTTGGCCTTGGGCAGGCCGGCAATCCAGCGCTTGAGGTCGCGCGGGGTCGCGTCGCAGAAAGACAGGCGCAATTGAGTGGGCGTCGGGGCGCTCAGTTGAGGTGGTTGTCGAGTCTCACTCATGCCGTGACCAGCTCCGGCGGCGAATAGGGCAATGCCAAAGACTCTAGCAGTTGTGGTCTGTTTCGCAGGCGTTTGTCAGTCTTTTTTACCGTTGGTCTGCTGGCCTGATGCCATTTCCTCAGGCGCTACTAGGCTCTTTGGCGTGCGATCGGAAACGCACGGTTGCACGGCTTGCCGCTTACGTCGGGCAGGTCTCTGAACAACTTCAAGGAGATGAGGTTCATGTCTAAATACGCAGTTGCAAACCAGTGGGGCGGTAGTTCGGCACCCTGGCATCCGGGTGGAACCTGGGTACTGGGCGCGCGGGACAACCAGAAAGTCGTCGCCATCGATATCAAGTCAGGCGACGGTGGCAAAACCTTTACCGGCACCATGACCTATGCCGGCGAAGGCCCTATTGGCTTCAAGGCTCAGCGCACTGGCCAGAACCAGTACAACGTCGAGAACCAGTGGGGCGGTAACGATGCCCCTTGGCATCCGGGTGGCAAATGGGTGATCGGCGGTCGGGATAACCAGAATGTTATCGCGCTGAATGTCACCTCGAGTGACGGCGGGAAAAACCTCAGTGGCACCAATACCTACGCCAACGAAGGGCCGATCGGCTTCCGCGGGCAGATAGAGTAACGGCGCCGTTCAGGTCGTGTCCGCCCCTTCGCAGACGTGCGCAGGGGCGGATCAGCAGGTTCAGGCGTTCGACAGTGCCAGGGCCTGACCCATCTGTACCGGCGAGCCGGCTTTCAGTTCCTCGACCCATTTCACCTGATCCGGCCCGAACAGCACGATCGCGGTGGAACCCAACTTGAAGCGCCCCAGTTCGGCGCCTTTTTCCAGATGAATCGGCGCACGGGCGGCTTCGTCGTAGCGGAAGGTTTTCAGCTCGCGCTTCGGTGGCGTAACCAGACCGGCCCACACGGTTTCGATTGAGGCCACGATCATCGCCCCCACCAGCACCACGGCCATCGGCCCGCGCTCGGTGTCGAAGATGCACGCTACGCGCTCGTTGCGGGCGAACAGTTCCGGAACGTTTTCCGCCGTGGTCTGGTTGACCGAGAAGATCCGGCCCGGGATGTAGACCATTTCGCGCAGGGTGCCGGCCAGCGGCATGTGTACGCGGTGGTAATCCTTCGGCGACAGGTAAACGGTCGCGAACTCGCCACCCATGAACGGCGCGGCATTGGCGGCGTCGCCACCCAGCAGTTCGAGCACGCTGAAGCTGTGGCCCTTGGCCTGGAAGATGCGACCGTGTTCGATCGGGCCGAGCTGGCTGATCGCACCGTCGGCCGGGCTTAGGATCGCGCCCGGTGTCTGATCCAGAGGGCGTGCGCCGTCTTTCAGTGCGCGGGTGAAGAAGGCGTTGAAGTGCTCGTAAGCGGTCACGTCCTCAACCAGTGCCTGGGACATGTCCACCTGATAACGCTTGGCGAACCAGATGGTGAAGGCATTCTTGAACCAGCGCACGCGGCACTCGGCAATGCAGCCGGCCAGGCGCGACAGCAAGTGGTGAGGCAGCAGGTACTGACTGATGATAAACAAACGCTCTTTCATGACTGTCCTTGAAAATCCTTAAAGCTCGACAGGGGTGTCGGGGTGGTTGCCCCATTCGCCCCAGGAACCGGCGTAACCCTTGACCCGCGGATAACCGAGGGCCTTGGCCACCAGATAAGTGAAACCGGACCGGTGATGGGTCTGGCAGTGAGTGATGATTTCTTTGTCCTTGGTGATCCCGAGGTTTTCCAGGATCTGCGGCATGTCGGTACGAATGCGCAACTGACGCGTCTGATCCATGCCGGCTGTCCATTCGAAATTGACCGCGCCGGGGATGTGACCGCCCTTGGCTGCCAGCACTTTCTCGCCGGAGTATTCCAGCGGTCCGCGAGCGTCCCAGATCGCTAGGTCGGCGGCGCCGAGACGGCTTTGCAGGTATTCGCGGGTGGCCGTTGGTTCATCGTGCAGGGTCAGGGACACCGGGCCGCCGACCGCAGGCGGGACCTGGATCGACATCGGCGAACCTTCCGCCAGCCACGCCGGCAGGCCGCCGTCGAGGTAGTGATACTTGTCGTGGCCGATGACATCGAGCAGCCAGATGAAGCGCCCGGCCCAGCCACCGCCCTCGTCGTCATAGACCACGTAGACCGCGTCCTTGTTATGGCCCAGTTCGCCGAACAGCTCTTCGAGTTTTTCTTTTGTCGGCAACAGGCCCGGAGCCGGTGCCTGGCCCAGCTGGGTGCGCTTCGGGTCGACAAAGCGTGCGCCGGGAATGTGACCCTCGGCATAGCGGGCGGCACTGGTCAGATCCACCAGAATCAGGTTGCGGGCGTCGAGGCGCGGGAGCAGGTCGCTCGGCTCGATCACCAGCGCCAGGCCAGAGAAGTCAGACATGTGAGGTCTCCAGAGCACAAAGGGGAAGGATTGTAGCTGTCATTGGCCGCGCTGGCTAAAGCTGTGCAGGGCTTTCTCGATGCACTGCGCGGTTTTGCCGAAGGCTTGCACGGTGATGTCGGCGAACGGCCCGCCGCCCTGGTCGGCCACCACGATCATGATCACCCGGCCGTTATGGACCAGCGAGCGCAGAAACAGGTGTTCGCCCCGGAACAGTGTGCGCAGGGACGGCGGCAGCAGAGCGGAAAACTGGGCGTTGTTGTCCGGGGTGATTCGCACCTGTGCCTGCTGCGCGAGCAAACGTTGCAGTACCGTGCTCTGGCTGACGACGAAATTGAGCGCAGCGGCTTCCTTCGGCAAACCGGCAATCTGCTGCACCCGCAGACTCGACTGAGTGCGATCGGCCATCAGGATCATCACCCGGCGCATGCCGCTGGCCACCAACGCGTCGCGGGCGGCGATGGTCAGGTGCATGGCATTGGTGAAACGGCTCGGCTCGGCCAGCAGCTCGGCGCATTGCCGGCGCCATTTGGCGAGGTCTTCGGCATTGGGTGCTGCGGCAGGCAACAGGCCGGCAGGCAGACGATGAGTGCCCGACGGCCAAAGCAGCGAAACCGCCGGATGCCACAGATCCGGCATCGAATGCCGGCGTGCGCTGTTGGCAGCTTGCTGGTGCAGCTGTTGTTGCACTTCATCCAGGGAAATCTGCAGATAGAGGCTGGTCAGGTACTGCCAGCGTTCACTGTGCGGACTGTCCCAGGCCTGTTGCGCCGACAGCGCCAGACCGTTGGCCAGCAGCACGGTGTTGGCCGGCTGATTGAGCCAGTTGCGCAGGGTCGGGTCGTCATCCAGGCGATTTTGCTGGCGCAGCGGGTGATCGACGTCGCGGGCGATGCGCAAGACCTTGACCAGCTCGCGCTGTTCGGTGAGCAGCAGGCGATAACCCTGCTGCACCCAGATCGGCAGACGCCAGATGTCGACCAGTGCCTGACCGATCTTCAGCAGGCGCACGCCGAACAATTGTTTTTCCACGTCGCGGGCAGATTCGCCCTTGTGGATCACCCGCAGTTCCCATTCTTCGAGCAGTTTCGGGTAAGTCAGCGCCAACGGCCAAAGCGGCGACAGAAACAGCAGGCTGCCCCAGTGAATGTCCTGCCACAGGCGCGCCAGGCGACTGGCGAAAAAACCGTTGGCCTGTTGCGTGGCGTGCTGGCTGATCATCTGCAACTGGCGCAGGGCCTGGGGGATTTGCGCCTGGGGTTTGGCGGGCAGGCGTGCCAGCAGTTCCTCGGTGCGGGCCAGGCCCAGGCGGTTGATCGCCACTTCAAGGTTTTCCGCCGGTGCGGTCAGGCTGCCCTGGGTATGGCGGTTGGCTTCGCGAATGATGCTCAGGGCCAGCGCCGGGCTGTCCTGCATCAGGTCGGCAATGTCGCGCAACGAGCTGCGATTGTCGCGGATCGCACGGCAGACCTTGTCGTGAGCCTCTTGCGGCACCGGCAGGCGCACGCCGTCGAGCAGCTTCACCCAGCCATCGAGTGTGGTCGGTATTGCGTGTGGGACGTTCGTTTCATTAGCCATGTCTGGACGGGATCTTGATCTGCTGTAGACGCGCCCGGCACGGGCTAAATTGGCTTTTCGCCTGAACTGGCTATAGTCTGGCGCAGTTTTGCCGATAAGTAGAAGAAGAGATTTTTTAACTTCCGAATATGACCTTGAACCCGACTTAAACAAGTACTTTCTATCTATGGCTAAAATTATCGGCATCATCGTCGTATTCGCGAGCGTGCTCGGCGGATACGTGCTCTCCCACGGCAAGATTGCCGCCCTGATCCAGCCTTTCGAGGTGATGATCATCGGTGGTGCGGCACTCGGAGCGTTCCTCCAGGCCAACCCCGGCTACATGACGATGCACGTGCTCAAGAAAGCCCTCGGCATGTTCAGCTCGCGTTTCAGCCACACTTTCTATCTGGAAGTGCTCGGCCTGATCTACGAAATCCTAAACAAGAGCCGCCGCGAAGGCATGATGGCCATCGAAGGCGACATCGAAGATGCCGCTGCGAGTCCGATCTTCGCCAAATACCCGGCGGTGCTGAAGGACGAACGCATGACCGCGTTCATCTGCGATTACCTGCGCATCATGTCGTCCGGCAACATGGCGCCGCACGAACTTGAAGGCCTGTTCGACATGGAGCTGTACAGCCTCAAGGAAGAACTGGAGCACCCTTCCCACGCGGTCAACGGCATCGCCGACGGCATGCCCGGTTTCGGTATCGTCGCGGCGGTACTGGGTATCGTGGTGACCATGGCATCGCTGGGCGACGGCGACCAGAAATCCATCGGTCTGCACGTGGGTGCGGCACTGGTCGGTACCTTCTTCGGTATTCTGGCGGCCTACGGTTTCTTCGGCCCGCTGGCGCATTCCCTGGCCCACGATGCCAAGGAAGAGCTCAACGTCTATGAGGCCATCAAGGCTTCGCTGGTGGCTTCGGCTTCCGGCATGCCGCCGTCGCTGGCCGTTGAGTTCGGGCGCAAGGTTCTGTACCCGGCTCACCGCCCCAGCTTCGCCGAGCTGGAACAAGCGGTTCGCGGTCGCTAAGTCATGGAAAATAACCAGCCGATAATCATCAAGCGCGTCAAGCGCTACGGTGGCGGGCACCACGGCGGGGCGTGGAAGATCGCCTTCGCCGACTTCGCGACGGCGATGATGGCGTTCTTTCTGGTGTTGTGGCTGCTGTCCACCGCGACACCGGAGCAGAAGATCGCCATCGCCGGTTACTTCAAGGACCCGGTCGGCTTCTCGGAAAGCGGCACGCCGTACATCATCGATCTGGGTGGCACGCCGACCCTGGCGCCGGAGAACACCCTCAACCCTGAAGTGAAGTCTCAGCCGCAACCGGACAAGGTCACGGTCGACACCGATCAGGTCGAAGGCATGGCCGAACAGGTCGAGAAGGAACGTTTGGAACTGTTGCTGCAGGAACTGCAGAACAAGGTCGACGAGAACCCGCAACTGCAGAAGTTCAAGGATCAGATCCTGTTCGAAATCACGCCGAACGGCTTGCGCATCCAGATCATGGACGCCGAGAACCGGCCGATGTTCGACTCCGGTTCCGCACGCCTGAAGCCGTACTTTGAAGACATCCTGCTGGCCATGGCCGACACCATCAAGGCGGTGCCGAACAAGATCAGCATCAGCGGCCATACCGACGCCAAGCCGTACACCGGCACCGGCGACTTCGGTAACTGGGAGCTCTCGGCCAACCGTGCCAACGCCGCCCGGCGTGCGCTGGTGGCGGGCAGCTATCCGGACGGGCAAGTGGCACGGGTGGTGGGTTACGCCTCGTCGGCACTGTTCGACAAGGAGAATCCGTTCAACCCGGTCAACCGTCGTATCGACATTGTGGTGCTGACCAAGAAAGCCCAGGCGGCCATCGAAGGTTCGCAAGGCGCCGAGCCGGCGAAACCGGCTCAGGGGCAGAACGGTGCGGATGCGTCCAAACCGGTCGACCCGAATGCCTTGCCGGCGGATCAGCAACCGGTACCGGCGCACGAGTTGCGCGAACGGTTGAACCTGTTCGACGACCCGCTGCCGAAACCGGCCGAGCCGGGCAGCGCTGCGCCAGCGCCGGCGCCTGCTGCACCGGCGACTGCACCGGCGACTGCACCGGCTCCTGCGCCGAAACAGTGACCTGCAAAAAAGCCGCGAGATGATCGCGGCTTTTTGTCTCCGGTTGTCTAGTACCCGTTTTCGGGCAGGCTGGCGATGATCGAGCGGTAGCTGTTCATCCGCTGTTGCTGGATGCGTCCCTCTTCAAGGGCCTTGAGCAAGGCACAGCCCGGTTCGCGATCGTGCTTGCAGTCACGGAAGCGGCAGGTGCCGAGCAGGTCGTCGAACTCGATGAACCCTGCCTCGACATCAGCGCGACTGACGTGGCCCAGGCCGAATTCGCGGATACCCGGGGAGTCGATCAGTTCACCGCCGCCCGGGAAGTGGAACAGCCGTGCGGTGGTCGTCGTGTGTTGACCCTGACCGGACCATTCGGACAACGGACCGACACGGGTTTCGACATCCGGCAGCAGGCTGTTGACCAGCGATGACTTGCCGACACCGGACTGGCCGACGAACACGCTGATGCGCCCGTCGAGCTGCTTCTGCAGCTGTTCCATGCCGTTGCCGTGATGTGCCGACACTTCCAGCACCGGATAACCCAGCGTACGGTACACCGCCAGCAACGCGTTCAGCGCCGGGGCGTTCTGTTCGTCGATCAGGTCGAATTTGTTCAGCAGCAGCAGCGGGCGGATGCCGGCGTGTTCGGCCGCGACCAGATAACGGTCGATCAGGTTGGCGTGGGGCTCGGGCAACGGGGCGAAGACGATGACGATCATGTCGACGTTGGCGGCCACCGGTTTGAGCTGGCCACGGCTGTCCGGGCGGCACAGTTCGGTGGTGCGCGGCAGTTGCGCGACAATCACGCCGATGCCCTGGTTGCCGGCACGCCAGACCACTCGGTCGCCGGTCACCAGCGCGGGCAGGTTGGCCCGCAGATAGCAGCGGAAAACCTGGCCGGCCAGTTCACCATCAACGGCCTCGACCTCGACCTGCACACCGAAGTGGGCGATCACCAGGCCGTGTTGTTCCGGGCCCAGGTCGCCGCCTTCGAGCGCCTCGACCGCCGAGGACTCGCGTTTGGCGGCGCGGGCGGCGCGCTCGCCCTGAATCTTTTCGATGCGCCAGTTCTGGCGGCGATTGAGTTGGCGTTTGGCCATGGGTGTTCCGTCTGAAGAATGCAGCGATTAGGTAAAACGGCCGCGAGTTTAGCACGCCCGGGCATCGGCCTAGGCTAAACTGCGCGGCATTGCCTAGGAGTCGAAATATGCAGAACCCACAGAACCTGATCTGGATCGACCTGGAGATGACCGGTCTGGATCCGGAAAACGACGTGATCATTGAAATGGCCACCATCGTCACCGACAGTGACCTGAACACCCTGGCCGAGGGCCCGGTGATCGCCATCCACCACAGCGACGAAGTGCTCGCCCGCATGGACGAGTGGAACACTCGCACTCACGGCAACTCCGGCCTGACCCAGCGCGTGCGTGAAAGCCGCGTAAGCATGGCCGAGGCTGAAGCCGAAACCATTGCCTTCCTCGAAAAGTGGGTGCCGAAGGGCAAGTCGCCGATCTGTGGCAACAGCATCTGCCAGGATCGTCGCTTCCTCTATACCCACATGAAGTCGCTGGAAAGCTACTTCCACTACCGCAACCTCGATGTCTCCACGCTCAAGGAGCTGGCGGCGCGCTGGGCACCGGACGTGCGTGACAGCTTCAAGAAGGGCAGCACCCATCTGGCGCTGGATGACATCCGTGAGTCCATTGCCGAATTGCAGCACTACCGCAAGCATTTCATCAAGT
The DNA here is from genome assembly GCF_046231795.1 of Pseudomonas sp. KCJK9016. Taxonomy (NCBI): domain Bacteria; kingdom Pseudomonadati; phylum Pseudomonadota; class Gammaproteobacteria; order Pseudomonadales; family Pseudomonadaceae; genus Pseudomonas; species Pseudomonas sp. KCJK9016. The sequence continues at coordinate 178,566 of NZ_JBJJMM010000001.1, forward strand.
TCTGAGATCGGCGGCCTTTGTGATGAGGGGGCTTGCTGTCGCCTTCCTCATCAAGGACGTTCAGCAAAGCCCTCTTCTGGTGCAGCCCTGAAATGGCTAGACTGCGCGCCTTCCCGCCAGGATCGCCACCATGTTGCTGATGCTCTACCTCGTCGCCATTACTGCCGAAGCCATGACCGGTGCCCTCTCTGCGGGCCGGCGTGGCATGGATTGGTTCGGTGTGGTGCTGATCGCCTGCGTCACGGCGCTGGGCGGTGGTTCGGTGCGCGATGTACTGCTCGGCCACTACCCGCTGACCTGGGTCAAGCACCCGGAATATCTGGTGCTGACCACAGTCGCGGCAATGATTACCGTGTTCACCGCGCGCTGGATGCGTCATCTGCGTTCGCTGTTTCTGGTACTCGACGCGGTCGGTCTGGTGGCATTTACCCTGATCGGCTGCATGACGGCTCTGGAAATGGGCCACGGCATGCTGGTGGCTTCGGTCAGCGGCGTGATCACCGGTGTGTTCGGCGGCATCCTGCGCGACATCTTCTGCAACGACATTCCATTGATCTTCCGTCGTGAACTCTACGCCAGTGTCTCCTTCGCTGCGGCGTGGTGTTATATGTTGTGTTTATATCTTGACGTGCCCAGTGAACAGGCAATTCTGATCACGCTGTTTGGCGGTTTCCTCTTGCGTCTGCTGGCAATCCGGTTTCATTGGGAAATGCCGAAGTTCATCTATAACGACGAAAATTGATCGGGCGGCTACAGCTTCTTACATTTCACTTTTAGTGACTCCCGCGATGGCGTGATATCAGTAATCGACTCCGTTCATGAAGTTCGGAGGTGATATCAGTCAAGGGAGTGAAAGTATGAATGACGCTAATGTGCTGGCGACGGATAACAAAAGTTCGGTTGTTCCCGACAGTGTCGAATTGAAAGTCAAGTTTGATTCGGGTGCATCCTTGCGGAGCAAGGTTTTGTACGGCAACGGACGGATGCAGGTGAAAGTTCAAGTGCTGGTGTCCGGTTACGATGAAAACGGCGACCCTGCTCCTGTTTCCGCGGATGTATTGGATACGGTTGAGCTGATCCACTACAACACCGGCGAAACATTGAGAAATGGCTGGAGCGCCAGCGCCGAACAGGGGCGGTTCACGCTCGAGGCACCCGCCTCCAAAAGTGTTGCGCAACAGCCGAATGAACAGTCGCAAAGCACCGGCCATCCACATGTACGTACGTTCTGGGTATCGTCATCGGGCGTTGGCACCACGCAGATTGCGGCGCGCATCTCGCTGCACGGAAATGTCATTCGAAGCAATGGCACCGGTGTTATCGGTCGCCAGGACAGCAGCGTCACGCTGGATGCGCAGCTACCGGTCAGCTGCTCACTCGAGCAATTTCATTTGCAACGGGTGCGGCGCGGGAATGAAGAGCCTGGCAACCGGATCTGGAACTACTATCTCGGACTGAATTACCAGGGCCAGCAGATCAAGTTGGTGGACTGGTTTTCGTCGAAAGGTTCGGATGACGTGGTGTTTGCCTACGGGAACTGGGTGAGGGCACAGAATACCAATTATTTGACAGGGGTTCTGGCAAGACCGGACAAGACCGATATTGCCGTGAGCTTGCCCGTGAATGACAACAGTCTGGTGAATTATATATTCCGGGATTCTGCCTTGGATTCTTCGAATGCAAGCAAGGAATATAGGGTGCGGGTCAATGATCGTCATGGTGAGTTGACGTTTGTGCAGGCGCTTTCCGAGTTTGCATACAATCATGCTGAATATCGTGCGGACGAGGTGTTTTATTTTTCCGCCATTGACCAATATGGAACGGAGCACAAGCTGGCCATTCGAATTGACTTCACGGAGTGCATCTTTGTTCTTGAGCGCGGATGAAGTTGCATGTGGAAGTAATTACATATGCACTTTGTAAAAGGACGAATCGGTAAGGTGTCATGTCAGTGTTCTTTGTTGGCCTGCATGCATTGACACTATAACTCGCCAGCGCCCGCAAGGGGGCTGGCCCAAAACGGCTCAAGGATGAGACTTCATGATCGGCAAACCGACAAAGGGCTCCGGCCCAAACTCCTCAACCCCCGCTGCCCGGACACCGGGATGTGACACGCCACCTCGAGTGGATGTCGTCCTGCCGCGGGGATCACGTCGACCTGCCTCGCCGTTAGCAAGACCTGAACCTGGCGACCCGGAAAGTGGAACCAGGGTTTCGTCGTCGGTTGTCGAGTCCGGCATGGTGGTATCCGAATCCGCGCCGATGGCGCCGGTAACCGAGCGGACGCTTACGGATTTGTCCGATTTCTGGATCAACGCTACCGTGCCGCTGCCCGGCGCTGATGAGCAAGGGATCAGAATATTCAAGCAACGCCGGTACATCGAGTTGGCTGACGGGCATTTTGTCCAGATCGCCAGGGATCCCGCTTCGGGTGACTGGCGAGCAGCTCTGCCGCGCGAAATTGCTCCTTCCGGGCCGGTTCTGGTACGCGACGAACGCAGTCGATACTGGCAGCCGAAAGATAACAGCAGAGTGAGAAAGGGCACGGGAGCGGACGACGCCGAGGTTGAGAGTCTTGCATTCGAATCGACCTCGACTCCCCTGATATCGCAATCATCCATCGAGCGCAGGGTGCGAGCGCTATATCCCGATCTGCCGGACGGCGAAGTGACGAGCTTCATCGCTGAGCGTTTGCAGGTCGATCCTCTCAACATACTGCGGCGACTGGAGCATGAGTCCGTGACGCTGCGTGAAGAGCTGGAACAGTGGCTGGCACATGCATCCGTCACTCGCGATGACCAAGCGGGGATGTCTTCCGAACTTCTCGTTGCCCAGCAACAAAGTCGCGAGAAATTCAGTCGGGATCTGCAGGCAGTCTGGCGAGGCGAATCGATACCGGGCCGGGATCTCGCCGATAACAGCTTCTCGACGTTCATTGATTTTTCGGGGGCGTTGCCGCACTTGTCCGCGCGGTTCGAACGGGTGACAGAACTGGTGCTGAGCGGGCGTAACGTCGATGCGACACTGGGGCGCTTTCTCGAGGGTTTTCCCAATGTCCGCTACCTGATCATTGAAGCCCTGCGGATGGAGGATTTTTCTCCGGCAATCTTTCAGATGCGGGACTTGCTGCACCTGACATTGAACGGATGTTCGTTGCGACTTACCCGGAACAGTGCCGAGGGCCTTTCGCGGATTGAAACCCTCACGCTGCTGGACCTCAGAGACAACCCTCTGCACATTGCCCCTTCTGTTGGATTCATGCGCGGGCTGCGTGAGTTGATGCTGCGAAACTGCAGTCTGACCGAGCTTCCTGACGGGTTGGAGCGTTTGCCGGCGCTGACGCGTGCGGATTTGCGGGGAAACGATATTGTCGTTGTCGGCGACGAATTGTCCGAAATTCCGGATACGCAGAATCTATACCTGGACTTGACAGATAACCCGCTCGGCGAAACGGCGCGACAGCGAATCACCCGCTATCTGGAAAGCGCGAGCCTGGATCGTAGAGTGCAGATACACATGGAAGAGGCCGATGCCGATGAATCTTCTGAGTCAAGTGATAGTTCCGACAGCGGGATGGAGTCCGATGTCTGAGTGATGCCGTACCGGCATCTGCAATTTTTGTTTTTTGTAATCAAGCATGGGTGTTAAGTTTTAGCCCGCCTTCTTCTTTGTCTTTCTCTGGACTTTGAAGGGGGTGGGTTTTTTGTCTTTTGTACTTGATTTTGAATGTTTCGCTTTCGATTTTCAGGTGGGTGTTTGAATTTTCTCTGTTTACATGCTGTCAGGTATTGGTGCTGTTGCAGGATGGGGGTCCTGTTTAATATCTGGTTGTCCCTTGGTTGTTATAAGAGATGAGGGCATATATTTATAAATGGAGTGTTCAAATGTTTGATGAAGTTACCAGTATTCAACGTCTCGAAGTAAAATTTGATTCGGCACCTACACTTCGACATAAACAACTGTATGCCAACGGCCGGATGCAAGTGCGGGTGCTGGTATTGGTTTCGGGGGGCGACTGGCAGGCCAATGAGGTGTCTTTGCATGGTCATCCGGCCATGGAGACTCTCCGCCTGATCTCCTATAACGGCGCCCGGCCTTTGACGGGCGACTGGAATGTCGAAACCCGGGAAAATCGATATGCCCATGACATGGAGGGTGGCATTGCTCGTGCCACTGCGCTGGTGCCTGCCCCGCACAACCGGATTTCCGCGCCTGAAGATCCACTCCAGGTATACGAATTCTGGGTCACGAGCTCCCGGCCCGGGTCGCTGCAAATTGCCGCCGAGATTACCTTTGGTGATGAAGTCGTCCGATGCAACGGGCAATCGAGCGGAGGCGACAGCAGCGTGACACTGGAAGCAATTGCACCGGTCCACTACCCGTCGAGCCACTTTTCCCTCGAGAAGATCAACGAGAGGGTCGTTGACCGATTCGATTCGATTCATCGATACAGCCTCGGGCTTTACGCAGGCCAGCGCTCGATTCATCTTCTGGACTGGACCAGCACCCAGGTGCAAAAGAATGACGAGGATGCCACGCTGTTTTTTGCTTCCGGCAACATTGATGACGCGCATCAGGGCGGAAGAACCTATTGCGGCTATATCGCGCCGGTCTATGGTGCCCGTGTAACCATTCAAGGTCCCAAGGGATATATCGGAACATCAGTGAATCAACAACCGGGAACATTGACAGTGTTGAGTTATCTTTCTCCCGACTATCAACGCCAGCCGGTTCGGGATCAGGATTTTGAGCTGACAGTGTATGACGTGTTTGGAACTTCACACTGGATTCGTATAAAGCCGTCTCCGGACGATCGTTCATTCAAGTTGGCTTGAGTTTTTCTTCGCAAATTTTATCGCGTATCTGTCGTTGTCTTTTTTGATGCCGCAAATGTCCATTTTCGGCTCTTGGGTTGTTTTTCTTTTTAATGAGGAAGTTGTTTATGGAGAACAATTCTCCGGGCTCCGTGCATTCCAATGCCTTCAACTTTGGCGGGTTCGTAACGGGTGGTGTCGATCCACGAACCGGCCTCTACACCTGTTCATTGTCGTTGGGGGATGTGCATTCTGCAGGTCTCAACGGGCCGTCGTTCGGCGTCGTCCTGAGTTTCAACCCGCTTGATATCCGAAACACCGGCTACGGAGTGGGCTGGTCGCTGGCGGCGACCCGTTATGACACACACAGCAAGATGATGACCTTGTCCAGCGGCGAGCGTTACAGGGCCGTTGAAACGGCGGCGGGTCTCCAGTTCAGAGAGATGAAACTGGAAAGTGTCAAGGTCGTGAAAATCGCTCCGGGACGTTTTGATGTTCGTTACAAGGACGGGCATCGGGAAGAGCTGACTGTACAGGGTGGCAGTCCGATTGCAGTCCCGACGCGGATTGTCGCGGGCAATGGTGCGGCCATTACGTTGGCATACAAAGTGGTCAATCAGTATCCGCAGCTGACCGAAGTCAGAGATGACACGCAGACGCTGCTGAAAATATCTCGCAAGGGCGCTCTGGTTACGCTGAGTCAGAATCCGGCTACATCATCCCGTGCCGACTTCACGATGGGGCTCGACAGTGATGATCGGGTTGTGACGATCGGCCTGCCCGAGGGGGGAGGCTGGAATTTCGAATATGCGCTTATCGATGAAGTCGGTTATCTGAAGCGGGTGGTGACACCACTGGGTGCAGTCGAAATCATCCGCTACATGGAACAGGGGCACCTGTTGCCCGCCGCTCAATCCACTGAAACGCGGACGCTGCCCCATGTCCTTGCCTATGACATTTATCCAGGACACGGTCAGCCGAAAGTGAGCAGGACCTACACATTCTCCGCTCGCAATTTTCTTGGACACGGTTTGAACGTGGAGCCAGGCGACGAAGGGGATCCGCTCTATTCGGCACCGTGGAGTTATCAATACGTCTCTGAGGAGCGCTTGTTGGTCGACGGTAAGGTCCACAGCCATATCAAGCGCACGTACAACAAATTCCATTTGCTGGTTTCGCAGGTGACGACGTGTGGGGAGGCGCTGACTTCGCAGTTCATCGAGTATCACCTGGCAGCAGGAAAACCGTTCAATGAGCAACCCGCGCAGTTTCGTTTGCCGCGCAAACAGACCTCGAGGTACGAAAACCGGCTCGGCAAAAAACAACGTGAGGAGACGACGATCACCGAGTTCGATTCCGTGGGCAATCTGCTCAGGCATGTAAGGCCTGACGGTGTAACAACGTTGTCCGAGTTCTATCCGGCGCTTGGATCGCCGGGTTGCCCGGCGGACCCGTTCGGTTTTGTCCGGTTCGAGAAGCAAAGGACGGTCATCCCTGCCTCCGGTGACGGGGCTTCGACCAAGACCCGTTTTCGCTATGCCTTGCACCCTCCCTTGCACGGTTCGCCATTGGCCGGCGTTGTGCCCATCGAAGAGAGTTTTTTCGAACAGGTGGGCGACAGCGAGGCCCTTTGCTCGAAAGTCGAGCACAGCTACGTCGACGCGCCCGTTGATCCGTTCAGACATGGTGCCTTGCAGGAGCGGCGCACCACCCGGAACGGACACGTCACACGCTCGGCTTTTTCCTGGCGGCTGGAGGGGGATCGCGTTCATCTGACAACCACCTTTCATGGGTTTGACGATACCTCGCAAACCACCGTGCAAGTCCTCTCGACACTCAGCGGCCTGATAATGTCCGAAACCGATGTGGACGGTGCGCGAATCGACTACAAGTACGACGCTATTGGCCGGTGTCTGCGCAAGACGTTGTCCGCGGACACTGTCCATGCGGCTTCGACGGTCTGGGCCTATCGATCACCCGGCAACAGATTGCCAGCGACGATGACCGTCACGGATCCGGCGGGGGGCAGGCAGCAGGTCAGTTACGACGGACTGGGACGTGTGATTGGTGTCGAGGAGCTTGATTGCGATCACGCAAATGGCGAGGCATCGAAAGCAGGCATGATGCGTGCGGTGTACTCCGCCCTTCATGACAAGGCCGGTCAACTGGTGCAGCAGATTCGGACTGACTGGTGGGACGGTGTGGCCCGTCCGGCCAGCACTCGACTGGTCTACGACAGTTGGGGGCAGGTCAGGCAGACACATTATGCCGACGGTCGTGTAGAGCACCGCGAGTTCGATCCGGTCTCGCTGCAGGAGCGGCGCTGGCGGGAGGGTATGGGCAAGACCGTGACCGTCTTCAACGCTTTTGGCAAACCGCAGAGTATCGAGTGGCGGAGCCTGGATGACGTGAGCCTGGGTAAATCTGTTTTTCAACATGACGGCTATGGCAGGACCTGCAGCCAGACCGATCCCGACGGCAACCAGACCCTCTATCGATACGACGTTTTTGACCGCCTGGTTCGCAGTGTCCTGCCGGACGGGCACACGGTCGACACCGAGTATGCCGGCCACGCTGAAGACACATTGCCGGTGAGAATCAAGGTCGACGATCTGGAGTTGGGCCGGCAGGTCTACGACGGCCTGGATCGCCTGACCGAAAGTACGGTCGGCGGGCGCACCTCCACGACGGCTTATGCGTCAGGCTCCTCCCGGGCCCTGTGGCAGACGGGGGCGGATGGCAAAAAGCTCGAGTTCATCTGGTCGCAGGGGCTGAACAGGCTGATCGGGCGCAAGGTCGATGGTCTGCTCACGCACTTCACCTTCGATGTCGTACATGCCAAGCCTGAATCCGGTATTGAGCAGGGGCACGCGCAACGCTTTGAGTATTACCCGTCGGGGCGCCTGAAATCGGAAGCAACAGAATTTGGTTTGCATCGACATACAACGTCCCACACCTGGTCACTCGGTGGCCGGCCGCTGGTTTTCACCGACGGTCTCGGCAACGAACACAAGAGCGAATACGACGATTGGGGGCGCAAGACCGCTTTTACGCAGGGTTCCCTGCGGGCCGAATACACCTACAACGCCGCAGGTTTGCTGAAGCTGATTGATGCCCGGGATAGCGCGACTGCCCGGCGGATGAGGACGCATCTGGCCTATGACGATATCGGGCGTGAGACCCTGCGTCGGTTTGAAGTCGAAGGATTGGAGAGCCAGACGCTGACGTCGAGCTACACCCTCTCCGGCAAGCTGGCGCAGAAAGTCTTGAAGCGCGGTGCTCAAATCCTGCGTGACGAACGTTTCACCTATGACATGCGCGGGCGACTGAGCCGCTATGCCTGCGAAGGGTCGCAACGGCCACGGGATCCCTACGGCAAGGAAATCGTCGAGCAGACATTCACCTACGATGCGCTGGACAACATTCTCACACTGCAAACCCGCTTCCCCCAGGGCGTCAATCTGACGACTTTCAGCTATAGCGACATTGATTTCACCCAGCTCACGCACGTCAGTCACTCCCACGCTGATTACCCGCAACCGGTCACTCTGCAATACGACGCCAACGGTCGAATGATCAGGGACGATCAGGGGCGTGCACTGACGTATGACGCGTTGGGACGTCTGACGGCGGTGAGCAATGCTCAAGGGCAAGTGCTGCGGGAGTATCACTACGATGCTTTCGACCGCCTGATGGCGCTGTCGCAGCCGGGCAGCGTGCAGACTCGGCGCTACTATCGTGATGGACACGTCAGCAGCGAAGTGCGCGGCAGCGATTCACGCAGTGTCGTGCGCCACGAAGGTCTGATGCTGGGGCTGCATGAAAACGGTCCCGTTACCGGCGTGCAAATGTTCGGCACGGATCAGCAGCAAAGTGTGCTGACGCAATTTCAAAGTGGTCAGCTTACGAATGTCGCTTATAGCCCCTATGGGCATCGGGACGCCGAAGGCGGTCTTTTCAGCCTGGCAGGTTTCAATGGCGAGCAGCTCGATCCCGTTACCGGTCTGTACCTGCTGGGCAACGGCTATCGGGCCTACAGCCCGACTCTGATGCGCTTTCTGTCACCCGACAACCTGAGTCCTTTCGGAGCGGGCGGGATGAATGCCTATGCGTATTGCCTGGGCGACCCGGTCAATCGTGTCGACCCGACGGGGCATTTTTCGTGGCAGTCGGTTCTGGGGATCGCGCTCGCCGGGATCGGGATCGTCGCGAGTATTGTGACCCTTGGCGCGACTACCCCGCTGGCGCTGCTTGCCATGGGGCTGGGTGTCGCTTCGGGGGTGACGGGGATTGCCAGTGAGCTGGCCAATGAGTGGGCGCCGGAGTCCGAAGCCGCATCAATACTTGGATGGGTGAGTCTTGGACTGGGCGTGGCTTCGGCGGGCGCCGGATGGCTGGCTGCCCGGCAAATCGTCACGCGGGGCGGGCGGATGCTGGGCAAGAACTTCAAGGGGCTTGCCGATGAACCGGCTATCGAATTTCACAAACCCGGCAAGAAGGTCAAAGGTGCTGGCAGAGCGAACGGCGAACCACCTGCGCCACCTGCACGCTGGACGCTTTCAGAAGATTACGCGGCCCACGATTACCTGCCCAACGGCAAGCCGGGGAACGCAGCGAGGGCCAAATACGCCGAGTTCAGAGATGACATCGCGATCAACAATAAGTCGCCGTATGAAGCTGCCAAAAGTTACCCCGGCAGTAAATTCGATCCTTATCCCAATTACGCGCCGGCCAAACCGTATACGGGCTATGAGCATGCCCATACTCGCCTCTCGCAAGCGGACCGGGTATTTTTCCTGACCAACAATGACACCCGTCACGTCATCATCAAACAGGTGGGCAGTCATGATCCGGCCTGGTAGTCGGTCACACTGGTTTGTCGGGCTATTCGTGGCTCTGGAGGGCGCGCTCCGAATGCTGCCTGAGTGCCCATTCGACATGTTCACGCACCAGCTCTGACGGATGTTCCCGTCGCGCCTTCAACGCTTCCAGCACTGGAATCGTCGAAGGCGCATTCCCCAGCCCCACGGCCAGATTGCGCAGCCAGCGCTCGTAACCGGCCCGGCGCAGAGGCGAGCCCTCGGTGCTGCTCAAGAACTTTTCTTCATCCCACAAAAACAGCTCGGCCAGTTCGGCGTTATCCAGATTGTGCCGTGGCTTGAAGTCGCTTTCGCCGGACGGGCTGGCGAAGCGGTTCCACGGGCAGCAGATCTGGCAGTCGTCGCAGCCGAACACCCGGTTGCCGATCAGCGGTCGCAGGTCTTCGGGGATGGCGTTCTTCAGTTCGATGGTCAGGTAGGAAATGCAACGTCGCGCATCCAGCACATACGGAGCGACGAACGCGTTGGTCGGGCAGATGTCGAGGCACGCGGTGCAGCGCCCGCAGTGTTCGGTGCTGTGGGGTTCATCCACCGGCAGCGGCAGGTCGACGAACAGTTCGCCGAGAAAGAAATAACTGCCGGCCTTGCGGTTCAGCACCAGGGTGTTTTTGCCGATCCAGCCCAGCCCGGCCTGTTCGGCGATGGCTTTTTCCAGCACCGGTGCGCTGTCGACGAAAGCGCGGAAGCCGAATGGTCCGATTTCCGATTGAATCCTGTCCGCCAGTTGTTGTACGCGTTTGCGGATCAACTTGTGATAATCGCGGCCCAGGGCATAACGGGAGATGTAGGCTTTTTCCGGTTTCGCCAGCATTTGCGCCATTTGCGTGTCGCCCGGCAGGTAGTCCATCCGCAGGGACACCACGCGCAAGGTGCCCGGCACCAGCTCATCGGGGCGCGAGCGTTTGCTGCCGTGGGCACCCATGTAGTCCATTTCGCCGTGATAGCCGGCCTCGAGCCAGCGTTGCAGGTGCCGCTCATGCTCGGCCAGGTCCACACCGCTGATGCCGACTTGCTGGAAGCCCAGCTCGCGGCCCCAGTCCTTGATGGATTGGGCGAGGGCGGGAAGATCTGTGGTAATGGCGGACATGAGACGAGAGAAACCGGAGCTGAGGTGCGTATAATTCTGCCAGACATCGGAGCCCGAAGACGCATGCCGCACACTAAAGATCCATTACCCGACGCACTGTACCGCGCCGCGCAGGTGCGGATTCTCGACGCGCGGCTGATTGCCGCCGGCACGCCGGGCTTCGAATTGATGCAACGTGCCGCCCATGCCACCTGGCGCGCATTGGTGCGCCAATGGCCTTCGGCGAACGAATTGACCGTTCTGGCCGGGCACGGCAACAACGCCGGTGACGGTTATCTGGTAGCGGTGCTGGCCCATCGTGCAGGCTGGGCGGTGCAGGTGCTGGCCGTCGGTGATCCGCAACGACTGCAGGGTGATGCGGCGCTGGCGCACGCCGAAGCGGTGGCCAAGGGGGTTGCGATTGCTGCCTGGACCGATTCCAGTGACCTGCGCGGGATTCTTGTCGACGCATTGCTCGGCACCGGTCTCAGTGGCGAGGTGCGCGAGCCATACGTCTCTTCGATTTCGGCCATCAATGCCAGCAATCTGCCGGTGGTGGCGGTCGATATTCCTTCCGGTTTGTGTGCCGATACCGGCCATGTGCTGGGCAGTGCCGTGCGGGCTGACCTGACCGTGACCTTCATCGGTCTCAAGCTTGGCCTGTTTACCGGGGACGCGGCGGATCACGTTGGCGAGCTGCTGTTCAACGACCTGCAAGCGCCGACCGAAACCTATAGTGACATTGCCGTTGCCGCCCGCCGGCTCGACACCGGTAATCTGCCGCGTCTGCCAGCTCGGGAGCCGGCTGCGCACAAGGGACGTTTCGGTCATGTTCTGCTGATCGGTGGCGATCACGGTTTCGGCGGGGCGATTCTGCTCAGTACCGAAAGCGCTTTGCGCAGCGGGGCCGGAATGGTGTCGCTGGCGACCCGTCCGGAACATGTCCCGGCAGTGTTGAGCCGGGTGCCGGAAGTCATGGCGCTGGGCACTTCGTCGGCCAATCAATTGATGGGGCTGCTGGAAAAGGTGTCCGTGTTGGTGGTCGGCCCGGGGCTCGGGCAGGCGAGTTGGGGCAGGGCGCTGCTGTCGGCCGCCGCCAATGCGCCGCTGCCGCAGGTATGGGATGCCGACGCGTTGAATCTGCTGGCTACCGGTTTCGTCAGTCTGCCCAAGGGCTGTGTGATCACGCCGCATCCGGGGGAAGCCGCACGTCTGTTGGGGCTCGGCACCGCCGAGGTGCAGGCGGATCGCCCGGCCGCTGCGCTGGCATTGAGCAAAAAATACGCGGCAGTGGTGGTGCTCAAGGGGGCAGGCAGTCTGATCGCCCACCCCGACGGTCGTCTGGCGTTGTGTCATCAAGGCCATCCGGCAATGGCTACCGCAGGCCTCGGCGATGTGCTGGCCGGTCTGGTCGGGGCATTGCTGGCCCAGGGCATGGACCCGTTCGACGCGGCGTGTCTGGCGGTCTGGCTACATGCCAACGCCGGGTCGCAACAAGGTAAATTCGGCCGTGGGCTGGCGGCCAGTGATCTGATTCCAGCCATTCGTCAGTTGTTGGAGGAACATGCACCGTGTCTGAAGTAACCCTGTACCTGGCCGATGAACAGGCGATGAGCGACTTTGGCGCACGGATCGCCCGCGTGACCGGGGGGCATGGCCTGATCTTCCTCGAAGGCAACCTCGGCATGGGCAAGACCACGCTGTCGCGGGGCATCATTCGCGGGTTGGGGCATGTCGGTGCGGTGAAAAGTCCGACCTTCACCCTGGTCGAGCCCTACGAGATCGGTGACATCCGTGCCTTCCACTTCGATCTGTATCGTCTGGTCGATCCGGAAGAGCTGGAGTTTCTCGGCATCCGCGACTATTTCGAAGACGACGCCCTGTGCCTGATCGAGTGGCCCGATAAAGGTGCAGGCTTTTTGCCAAAGCCTGACCTGACCATTACCATTAGTCCGCAAGACAGCGGGCGTTCGCTGACTATTTTGTCCCAGGGCTCGCGTGGCGAGGCCTGGTGTGCCGCTTTGGCGTTGGAATCCAAATAAATGATGGGGTTAGGTATGCGCTTTCGCGCGTTGGTGGCTGCCGCTGGACTGATGTTGATGGCAGTAACCGTCAACGCTGTGGCCGAGACAAAGGTCAACAGCGTGCGCCTGTGGCGGGCGCCGGACAACACGCGTCTGGTGTTCGACCTGACCGGCCCGGTGCAGCACAGCGTCTTCACCCTCACGGCCCCGGACCGTCTGGTGATCGACATCAACGGCGCTACCCTTGGCGCGCCATTGAAAGTCTCCACCGCCAACACACCAATCACCGCCATGCGTTCGGCCCAGCGTACGCCGACCGATCTGCGGGTGGTCATCGACCTGAAGAAAGCCGTCACCCCGAAAAGCTTCTCGCTGGCGCCGAACGCACAGTACGGCAACCGTCTGGTGGTCGACCTGTTCGACAACCCGGCCGATGCCTCGCCGCCACCAACGCCGGCCCCGACGCCAACGGTCGCCACTGTTCCCGCGGTGCCTGTGACGCCGGCTGAGCCTGCGATCAAACTGCCTCCGGCCCCTGCCGGCAAACGCGACATCATTGTTGTGATCGACGCCGGTCACGGCGGTGAAGACCCGGGGGCGTCCGGTTCACGCGGCCAGCGCGAAAAGGACGTGGTGCTGCAGATCGCCCGTGAACTCCAGCGCCAGGTCAACGGCATGAAAGGCTTCCGCGCCGAACTGACCCGTACCGGCGATTACTTCATCCCGCTGCGTGGCCGCACCGAAATCGCCCGCAAGAAGGGGGCCGACCTGTTCGTTTCGATCCACGCCGACGCCGCGCCATCGGCGGCGGCGTTCGGGGCTTCGGTGTTTGCCTTGTCCGACCGTGGCGCCACCTCGGAAACCGCCCGCTGGCTGGCCGACAGCGAAAACCGTTCCGACCTGATCGGCGGTGCCGGCAACGTCAGCCTCGACGACAAGGACCGGATGCTGGCCGGTGTTCTGCTCGACCTGTCGATGACCGCTTCGCTGACCTCCAGCCTCAACGTCGGCCAGAAAGTCCTGACCAACATCGGCCGGGTCACGCCACTGCACAAGCAGCGTGTGGAACAGGCCGGGTTCATGGTGCTGAAATCCCCGGACATTCCGTCGATTCTGGTGGAAACCGGCTTCATCTCCAATGCCAACGAAGCCTCGAAGCTTTCAGCGTCGAGCCACCAGCAGGCGCTGGCGCGCTCGATCAGCAGCGGCGTGCGCCAGTTCTTCCAGCAGAATCCGCCGCCGGGCACCTACATTGCCTGGCTGCGTGACTCGGGCAAGATCGCCCAGGGGCCGCGTGATCACCGAGTAAGTCCAGGTGAAACCCTGGCGATGATTGCCGTGCGTTATCAGGTGTCGGCAGCCACTCTGCGCAGTGCCAACAACCTCAGCAGCGATGAGCTGAAGGTCGGTCAGCACCTGACCATTCCAGGCACCGAGCTGGCGTCCAAAGAATGAATCAGGTTCTGAACGCTGCCCGTATCGAACTGCTCAGCCCGCGGCTGGCGAACCAGATCGCTGCCGGCGAGGTGGTGGAGCGCCCGGCCTCGGTGATCAAGGAACTGCTGGAAAACAGCCTTGACTCCGGCGCCAGACGCATCGATGTCGATGTCGAGCAGGGCGGCGTCAAACTGCTGCGGGTGCGCGACGATGGCAGCGGGATTTCCGCCGATGACCTGCCACTGGCCCTGGCCCGTCACGCCACCAGCAAGATCCGCAACCTTGAAGACCTCGAGCAGGTGATGAGCCTGGGCTTTCGGGGTGAAGCACTGGCGTCGATCAGCTCCGTGGCACGCCTGACCCTGACGTCCCGTACCCGCGACGCCGATCAGGCCTGGCAGGTCGAAACCGAAGGCCGCGACATGGCGCCCCGCGTGCAGCCGGCGGCCCATCCGGTCGGCACCTCGGTGGAAGTCCGCGACCTGTTCTTCAACACCCCGGCGCGACGCAAATTCCTCAAGAGCGAAAAAACCGAATTCGATCACCTGCAGGAAGTGATCAAACGTCTGGCGCTGGCGCGTTTCGATGTGGCGTTCCATCTGCGACACAACGGCAAGACCATTCTCAGTCTGCACGAGGCCCACGATGATGCAGCCCGCGCCCGGCGCGTGGCGGCGATCTGCGGTTCGGGTTTCCTGGAGCAGGCCTTGCCGATCGAGATCGAGCGCAACGGTCTTCACCTGTGGGGTTGGGTCGGTCTGCCGACCTTCAACCGCAGTCAGGCGGATTTGCAGTATTTCTTCGTCAATGGCCGCGCGGTGCGCGACAAGCTGGTGGCCCACGCGGTGCGTCAGGCTTATCGCGATGTGCTGTTCAACGGCCGGCATCCGACTTTCGCGCTTTTTTTCGAGGTCGATCCGGCCGCTGTCGACGTCAACGTACACCCGACCAAGCACGAAGTACGTTTCCGTGACGGACGCATGGTGCATGACTTCCTCTACGGCACGTTGCACCGTGCGCTGGGCGATGTGCGGCCTGAAGATCAGCTTGCCGGTTCTGTCACCACTGCTATCGTACGGCCGACCGGCCTCGAGGCGGGTGAATTCGGTCCACAGGGTGAAATGCGCCTGGCCGCCAACACCTTGCTGGAGCAACCGCAAGCGCAACCGGCGTTCAGTACTTCGTCGGGTGCCAGTGCTGGCGGTGCTTACCAATACACACCGCGTCCGCAATCTGCTGTGCCGGCTGCCGAGGCGCAGGCCGCGTATCGCGAGTTTTTTGCGCCACTGCCGGAAGCGAACGCCAATGCGTTGCCGGCCGGCCAGGAAGATATTCCGCCGCTGGGGTATGCGCTGGCGCAGCTCAAGGGCATTTATATCCTTTCCGAAAACGCCCATGGCCTGGTTTTGGTGGACATGCATGCCGCTC
The DNA here is from genome assembly GCF_046231795.1 of Pseudomonas sp. KCJK9016. Classification (NCBI taxonomy): domain Bacteria; kingdom Pseudomonadati; phylum Pseudomonadota; class Gammaproteobacteria; order Pseudomonadales; family Pseudomonadaceae; genus Pseudomonas; species Pseudomonas sp. KCJK9016. The sequence continues at coordinate 194,215 of NZ_JBJJMM010000001.1, forward strand.
ACGAGCGGATCATGTACGAGCGCCTGAAGATCGCCATGGCCAGCGAAGGTTTGAGCGGTCAACCGCTGCTGGTGCCAGAGTCGCTGGCGGTCAGTCAGCGCGAGGCCGATTGCGCTGAAGAGCACGCTGCCTGGTTCCAGCGCCTTGGCTTCGAGTTGCAGAGACTGGGCCCGGAAACCCTGGCGATCCGGCAGATTCCGGCCCTGCTCAAACAGGCCGAAGCCAATCGTCTGGTGGGCGATGTGCTGGCGGACCTGATGGAATATGGCACCAGCGACCGGATCCAGGCGCATTTGAACGAGCTGCTCGGCACCATGGCCTGCCACGGCGCGATCCGCGCCAACCGCCGCCTGGCCCTGCCGGAAATGAACGGTCTGCTGCGTGACATGGAAAACACCGAACGCAGCGGTCAATGCAACCATGGCCGACCGACCTGGACCCAGCTGGGCCTGGACGATCTGGACAAACTGTTCCTGCGCGGTCGTTGATGAGCCAGCTTCCTCCAGCGATTTTCCTGATGGGCCCGACCGCTGCGGGCAAGACCGATCTGGCTATCGAGCTGACCAAGGTACTGCCCTGCGAGTTGATCAGCGTTGACTCGGCCCTGGTCTATCGCGGCATGGACATTGGCACAGCCAAACCATCCAAAGAACTGCTGGCTGAATATCCCCATCGTCTGATCGACATTCTTGACCCGGCCGAATCCTATTCGGCTGCGGATTTCCGCCGTGATGCGTTGCAGGCGATGGCCGAAATCACCGCACGCGGAAACATTCCACTGCTGGTGGGCGGCACGATGCTCTATTACAAGGCGTTGGTCGAAGGCCTGGCGGATATGCCGGCGGCGGATCCCGAAGTTCGCGCACAGATTGAAGAAGAGGCTGCACGCCTTGGCTGGCAAGCCCTGCACAATCAGCTGGCGGCAATCGATCCAGAGTCCGCGGCGCGTATTCATCCGAACGATCCACAGCGCCTGAGTCGTGCTCTGGAAGTCTTTCGGGTCAGTGGTCAGAGCATGACCGAGCTGCGCTTGAAACAATCTCTGCAAACGACTGATGCAGCGGCATCGGGGCGGCAACAATTGCCCTATACTGTCGCGAACTTGGCGATTGCTCCGGCAAATCGTCAGGTACTGCATGAGCGCATTAAACAAAGATTCACAAATATGCTGGAACAGGGATTTATCGACGAGGTCGTAGCCCTGCGTAATAGAAGTGACCTGCATGTCGGGTTGCCGTCTATACGTGCGGTAGGCTATCGACAGGTCTGGGATTACCTGGATGGCAAGCTGACGGCGGCCGAAATGCAGGAGCGGGGCATTATTGCCACGCGCCAGTTGGCCAAACGCCAGTTTACCTGGCTGCGCAGCTGGAACGATTTGCACTGGCTCGACAGTCTGGATTGCGACAATCTGCCACGCACCTTGAAATACCTTGGGACCATCTCCATATTGAGCTGAGTCCTTGCAATTGCCGTCTATCCTTGGGGGAGTGGCGGCAAAAGCCATCTGATTACCTATTTTTTATATTGAATCCTTAAAGGAGTGCGGCACATGTCAAAAGGGCATTCGCTACAAGACCCTTACTTGAACACTTTACGTAAAGAGAAAGTCGGGGTTTCCATCTATCTGGTCAACGGTATCAAACTGCAAGGCACGATCGAATCGTTCGACCAGTTCGTCATCCTGCTGAAGAACACCGTCAGCCAGATGGTTTACAAACACGCTATCTCTACAGTCGTGCCGGTTCGTGTAATTCGTCTGCCAAGTGCATCCGAATCTGAAGCCGGTGACGCTGAGCCAGGTAACGCCTGATAGGAGTCTCCTTTGTTCTTTGAGCGCCACGGTGGTGGTGAGCGAGTCATTCTCGTTCACTTGGATGGACAGGACCCTGAGGCGCGCGAAGATCCGCAGGAGTTTCAGGAACTGGCAAATTCGGCAGGCGCCGAGACCGTTGCGTTTTTTAACGTGCCGCGTCATCGGCCAACCGCCAAATACCTGATCGGCAGCGGCAAGGTCGAGGAACTGCGCGACCTGGTACACGCCGAAGAAGCCGATCTGGTGATCTTCAATCACGTCCTTACGCCGAGTCAGGAGCGCAACCTCGAACGTGTCTTCGAGTGCCGCGTGATCGACCGTACCGGACTGATTCTCGATATTTTCGCCCAGCGCGCCCGTACCCATGAAGGCAAGCTCCAGGTAGAACTGGCCCAACTTGACCATATGAGCACCCGGCTCGTCCGTGGCTGGACTCACCTTGAACGTCAGGGGGGCGGTATCGGCCTGCGCGGTCCGGGTGAAACCCAGCTGGAAACCGACCGACGCCTGTTGCGGGTTCGTCTGCGCCAGATCAAGGGCAGGCTGGAAAAGGTGCGCAGCCAGCGTGAACAGTCTCGTCGCGGGCGTTCCCGTGCGGATATCCCTACCGTGTCTCTGGTGGGTTATACCAACGCGGGCAAATCCACGCTGTTCAATAACGTGACGAAATCGGAGGTGTACGCGGCCGACCAGTTGTTCGCCACGCTGGACCCGACCCTGCGCCGTCTGGAACTGGACGACCTGGGGCCGATTGTTCTGGCCGATACCGTGGGCTTCATTCGTCATTTGCCCCACAAGCTGGTCGAGGCATTTCGGTCTACGCTCGAAGAGTCGAGCAATTCCGACCTGCTGTTGCACGTGATCGATGCGGCCGAACCGGATCGCATGCTGCAGATCGAGCAGGTGATGGTGGTGCTGGGCGAGATTGGGGCCCAGGACTTGCCGATCCTCGAGGTCTATAACAAACTCGATTTGCTTGAAGGCGTTGAGCCACAAATCCAGCGCGACGAGAACGGCAAGCCTCAACGGGTATGGCTGTCGGCGCGTGATGGCACTGGTCTGGAGCTGCTTGAGCAAGCCATTGCCGAATTGCTGGGTAATGATTTGTTTGTCGGAACCTTGCGTCTGCCCCAGCGGTTTGCGCGTCTGCGTGCGCAGTTCTTCGAGCTGGGCGCGGTACAGAAAGAAGAATACGACGAAGAAGGTGTCAGCTTGCTGGCCGTGCGATTGCCACGTTCGGAGCTCAATCGACTGGTCAGCCGTGAAGGCGTTGTGCCGACGGAGTTCATCGAGCAACACACTTTGCAATAAAAGCCTGAAAAAGCGGTTGTGCCGCAACGGCAGGCATTCTGTAGCATTGGTCGGCGCGCCGTGGGTGCGTCTTTGCTTTATCAGATGGAGAGCGCTATGGCTTGGAATGAGCCGGGTGGCAACTCGAACAATCAGGATCCCTGGGGTGGCAAGCGTCGCAACAATGGCGACCGCAAGGGGCCGCCGGATCTCGACGAGGCCTTCCGAAAGCTGCAGGAAAGCCTGAACGGGTTGTTCGGTGGTGGAAAGAAACGGGGTGACGACGGGGGTGGTCCGGGCAAGAGTGGCGGCTTCGGCGGCCTGCTAGGCATTGGCCTCGTCGTGCTGGCGGCCGTCTGGCTCTACAGCGCGGTATATGTAGTGGACGAGCAGGAGCAGGCCGTGGTGCTGCGCTTCGGCAAGTACTACGAGACGGTCGGCCCAGGCCTGAATATCTATTTCCCGCCGATCGACAGGAAGTACATGGAAAACGTCACGCGTGAGCGTGCCTACACCAAGCAGGGCCAGATGCTGACCGAAGACGAGAACATCGTCGAAGTGCCGCTGACCGTGCAGTACAAGATCAGCAACCTGCAGGACTTCGTGCTGAACGTCGATCAGCCGGAAATCAGCCTTCAACATGCAACCGACAGTGCACTGCGCCACGTGGTGGGCTCCACTGCGATGGACCAGGTGCTGACCGAAGGTCGTGAGCTGATGGCGAGCGAAATCAAGGAGCGTCTGCAACGTTTCCTCGATACCTATCGCACCGGTATCACCGTTACCCAGGTCAACGTACAGAGCGCAGCCGCACCGCGTGAAGTACAGGAAGCCTTCGATGACGTGATCCGCGCCCGTGAAGACGAGCAGCGTTCGCGCAACCAGGCTGAAACCTACGCCAATGGCGTGGTACCGGAAGCTCGTGGTCAGGCCCAGCGCATCCTGGAAGACGCCAATGGCTACCGTGACGAAACGGTCTCGCGCGCCAAGGGTGAGGCTGATCGCTTCACCAAGCTGGTGGCCGAGTATCGCAAGGCTCCGGAGGTCACTCGTCAGCGTCTTTACCTGGACACCATGCAGGAAGTCTTCAGCAGCACCAGCAAGGTTCTCGTGACCGGCAACAAGAACGGCCAGAGCAACCTGCTTTACCTGCCGCTGGACAAGATGATCCAGAACAGTCCTGGCAATAACGCACCGGTTACCGGCTCTGCTGCTGCCGGCAACAACACGGATGTCGTGCCGCATGTCACCGACCTGCCGCAGACACGTACAAGGGAGACCCGCTGATGAGCAATAAATCGCTGATCGCCCTGATCGTTGGCGTTGTTGTGGTGCTGGTTGGCTGGAACTGCTTCTACATCGTGGCTCAGACCGAGCGCGCGGTGCTGCTGCAGTTCGGTCGTGTGGTTCAGGCCGATGTTCAGCCAGGTCTGCATGTGAAAGTGCCTTACGTTAACCAGGTGCGTAAATTCGACGCGCGTCTGATGACGCTGGATGCGCCGACACAACGCTTCCTGACCCTGGAAAAGAAGGCCGTGATGGTCGATGCCTACGCCAAGTGGCGCGTGAAAGATGCCGAGCGCTTCTACACCGCGACTTCCGGCCTCAAGCAGATCGCCGACGAGCGCCTTTCCCGTCGTCTGGAGTCCGGTCTGCGTGACCAGTTCGGCAAGCGCACCCTGCATGAGGTGGTATCGGGTGAGCGTGATGCGCTCATGGCTGACATCACGGCTTCGCTGAACAAGATGGCGGAAAAGGAGCTGGGTATCGAAGTGGTCGATGTCCGGGTCAAGGCCATCGATCTGCCGAAGGAAGTGAACCGCAGTGTGTTCGAGCGTATGAGCACCGAGCGTGAGCGTGAAGCTCGCGAGCATCGCGCCAAGGGTAACGAGCTGGCCGAAGGTATCCGTGCCGACGCCGATCGCCAGCGCCGTGTGCTGCTGGCCGAGGCCTATCGCGAATCTGAAGAAATTCGTGGTGACGGGGATGCCCAGGCCGCTGCTATCTACTCGAAGGCCTACGGCCAGGATCAGGATTTCTACGCGTTCTACCGTAGCCTGCGTGCCTACCGTGAAAGCTTTGCGAACAAGTCCGACGTCATGGTGCTCGATCCGAGCAGCGACTTCTTCAAGTACCTGGAGAAGTCCAGGCCTTGATGCGACGTTGACCTGAATCAGTCCGCCCGGCGGCTAAAACCTCGGGCGGGGTGATCCTTTGGGAAAACGTGTGTATGATGCGGCAGCCGGGAAATTCCCGGCTTTTTTGCGTCTGCACGTTTGATTGCTGTTTTTGTTGCAGAAGATCGGGTTGAATGGCCCGACAGTTATTCGAGGAAAGTGATGGACGAAGCCGCTAACAGGCCTTTCGTCGCGTCGTTCATGCGCGTGCGTTTTGAACGGACCGGTCATTTTCTGCTTCACTCAAGGCTCGCCCTCGGGCTGGCCGCCCGGATCTAAGGGGAATGGCGTAATGGCAACGGTAGACCGCTGGCTGCTGCCAGATGGCATCGAAGAAGTACTGCCACCGGAAGCGGCGCGCATTGAAGTCGCGCGTCGCCAGGTGTTGGATCTGTTCCAGAGCTGGGGTTACGAGTTCGTCGTGACTCCCCATATCGAGTACCTGGAATCCCTGCTGACCGGCGCGGGCCAGGACCTGGATCTGCGTACCTTCAAGGTCATCGACCCGCAGTCGGGCCGGCAGATGGGTTTCCGTGCCGACATCACGCCGCAAGTGGCGCGTATCGATGCACACACCCTGCGTCGTGAAGGCCCGAGCCGTCTGTGCTACGCCGGCAGCGTGTTGCATGCCCAGCCGCGTGCCTTGTCGTCCTCGCGCAGCCCGATCCAGCTGGGCGCCGAGTTGTACGGTGATGCCAGCCCGAGCAGCGACGTTGAAGTCATCAGTCTGATGCTGGCCATGCTGCAACTGGCCGATGTGCCGGATGTGCACATGGACCTGGGGCATGTCGGCATCTACCGCGGTCTGGCGCAGGCGGCCGGCCTGTCGGGTGAAGTCGAGCAGCAACTGTTCGATGCCTTGCAACGCAAGGCCATCGACGAGGTCATTACCTTGACCGAAGGCTTGCCGGCCGATCTGTCCGGCATGCTGCGGGCACTGGTCGACCTGTGTGGCGGCCGTGAAGTGCTGAGCGCCGCCCGTGAGCGTCTGGCCAATGCGCCGGCGCCGGTATTGGCGGCGCTGGAGGATCTGCTGGCGATCGCCGAGCGGTTGTCGGCGCGCTTCCCGGAGTTGCCGCTGTACTTCGATCTGGGCGAGCTGCGCGGTTACCACTATCACACCGGAGTCGTGTTCGCGGTGTTCGTGCCGGGTGTTGGCCAGTCCATCGCTCAGGGCGGTCGCTATGACGACATCGGCGCCGACTTCGGTCGCGCCCGTCCGGCAACCGGTTTTTCCACCGATTTGAAAACCCTGGTGACCCTGGGGCGTGCTGAGGTCGAGCTGCCGTCTGGCGGTATCTGGATGCCTGACAGTACGGATGCGGCACTCTGGCAGCAGGTTTGCCAGTTGCGCAGTGAGGGTCAGCGTGTCGTTCAGGCATTGCCTGGACAACCTTTGGCCGCCGCCCGTGATGCGGACTGCGACCGGCAATTGATCCAGCAGAACGGGCTTTGGCAAGTATCGCCACTGGCTTCCTGAGTTTTCCTGCCGGCCATCGCCGGCACCAAGTTTGCGCGAATGAGGACAAGTGTTATGGGTAAGAATGTCGTAGTCCTGGGCACCCAGTGGGGTGATGAGGGCAAAGGCAAGATCGTTGATCTGCTGACCGAACATGCTGCCGCCGTAGTGCGCTACCAAGGTGGCCACAACGCTGGCCACACCCTGGTGATCGACGGTGAGAAAACCGTCCTGCACCTGATCCCGTCGGGCGTGCTGCGCGAAGGCGTGCAGTGCCTGATCGGCAACGGCGTGGTGGTTGCACCTGACGCCCTGCTGCGGGAAATCACCAAGCTGGAAGAGAAGGGCGTACCGGTGCGCGAGCGCCTGCGCATCAGCCCGTCCTGCCCGCTGATTCTGTCCTACCACGTGGCACTGGACCAGGCCCGTGAAAAGGCCCGTGGCGAGATGAAGATCGGCACCACCGGTCGCGGCATCGGCCCGGCGTACGAAGACAAGGTTGCACGTCGCGGCCTGCGCATCGGCGACCTGTTCCACCGTGAGCGTTTCGCCGCCAAGCTGGGCGAGTTGCTGGATTACCACAACTTCGTACTGGTCAATTACTACAAAGAGCCGGCCATCGACTTCCAGAAGACACTGGACGAGTGCATGGAATACGCCGAACTGCTCAAGCCGATGATGCTCGACGTCACCGCCGAGCTGCACGACCTGCGTCGCGCCGGCAAGGACATCATGTTCGAAGGCGCTCAGGGTTCGCTGCTGGACATCGACCACGGTACCTACCCGTACGTGACCAGTTCCAACACTACTGCCGGCGGCATTGCGACCGGTTCGGGTGTCGGCCCGATGTTCATCGACTACATCCTCGGTATTACCAAGGCCTATACCACGCGCGTCGGTTCGGGTCCGTTCCCGACTGAACTGTTCGACGATGTTGGCGCGTTCCTCGCCAAGCGTGGTCATGAGTTCGGCGCGACCACCGGTCGTGCCCGTCGTTGCGGCTGGTTCGATGCCAACATTCTGCGTCGCGCCATCGACGTCAACAGCATCTCGGGCCTGTGCCTGACCAAGCTGGACGTGCTGGACGGTCTGGAAACCATCAACATCTGCGTAGGCTACAAGAACGCTGATGGCGCCATGATCGACGCACCGACCGATGCTGACAGTTACATTGGCCTGGAGCCGGTGTACGAGCAGATGCCGGGCTGGAGCGAATCGACCCTGGGTGCCAAGACCCTGGAAGAGCTGCCACAGGCTGCACGCAACTACATCAAGCGCATCGAAGAGCTGGTCGGCGCGCCGATCGACATTATTTCGACGGGCCCGGACCGCAACGAAACCATCGTTCTGCGTCATCCGTTCGCTTGATAAGTCGTTGATGTAAAAACACAAAGGCCCCTTCATCGGGGCCTTTGTCGTTTATGCCTGTTGGACGGCATGACCTTTGCTGTGAATCTGTCTACAAGAATGCCATCAATTTAATGGCGTCAGACGTAGAGGGATTCACAGTGTCGGCCGTTCTCTCACTGTTACAAAGCCGTTTGTTGCGGCCCGTTTTCGTTACTCTTGGTATCGCCCTTTTGGTGCAGGTGCTGGTTGCCGTCGCCCTGACGCGGAGCACGGTCACTGCGCTGGAAGCCGACCTGGGGACTCGCCTGGGTGCCGACAGCCAGAAACTCTCCGGTGAGCTGGAGCAGGCCGGACGTGAAGTCACTTCGAGCCTCGATACCTTGTCCACCAATACGCGCCAGCGGTTGACTGCGGGGCTGTCCTCGCGTCTGAAGGAAGAGCAGGCACAACTGCGTACGACGCTGGAGAAAGACCTGAAGGACTCGGCCAACGACATGGCCCAGTTGCTGGCCTCGGTGGCGCCTCGAGCCATGTGGGACAGCGATGTGCCGACACTGTCGGAGTTCGCCCGCCGGGCCCAGCGCAATCCCAACGTACTGTTCGTGGTCTATGACGACGCTACCGGCCAGCATCTGACCCGCTATCTCAACCGCGAAAACCCCATCAACAAGGCCTTGCTCGAAAAGGGTCAGGGCGAGCGGGCGCTGGATAAAGTGCTGGATGCGGCTAAAAACGACCCTTCCGTTTATTACATCGAAGCGTCGATCAATCCCAACGGGGTGGAAATCGGCAAAGTGCTGATGGGGGTTTCGACAGCTTCGGTGGAAACCGATCTGGCAGCGCTCGATCAGCGCTTCTCGGCGCTCATTGCCAGCAGTGATCAACTGGTGGGCGATAGCCTCAAGGGTGCGGCGGCCGACAGTGCCACGGCCATGCGGGCGCGACTGCAGTCGGCGCAGTCCACCGCCGCCGAGATGAAAGCCAACACAGCCAGTACAGTGCAGGACGCCGCTGCCACGTTGCGTTGGCGCATCGGGATGGGCCTGGCGCTGGTCGGCGCCGGTGTGCTGTTATTGCTGGCGATCGTGCTCGGCCACCGCGTGGTCAATCGCCTGAAGATGCTCAACGCCGCCATGGATGATCTGGCAGCAGGCGAGGGGGATCTGACCAAGCGTGTGCAGATCAACAGCAAGGACGAAATCGGCGACATGGCCTCGGCGGTCAATCGCTTTGTCGACAAGCTGCAGCCGATCGTGCGCGAAGCCGGGGATGTGGCCCAGCGTACCGGTCTGGAAATCGGCGCCATGACCCTGCGCAACGCCGGTGCCGATGCGGCGGCGGGGATGCAGCGCGATGAAGTGGCCGAAAGTCTGCGGGCGCTGTCGCAAATGGCCGATGAAGCGCAGTCGGAAAGTCATGCGATGCAGGCGGCGCTGAAGCAGGTGGTCGATATTCGTCAGGCCACCGAAGAGAACACCCGCACTTCAGCCAGGGTCGGCAGTCTGATCGAGGCGCTGGCGGGGCAGGTCGATACCGGTGCCAAAGTCATCGAACGGCTGGCGCAGCAGAGTGAGCAGATCGAAGTGGTGCTGACCGTGATACACGGCATCGCCGAGCAGACTAACCTGCTGGCGCTCAACGCCGCCATTGAGGCGGCCCGGGCCGGTGAGACCGGGCGAGGATTCGCGGTGGTGGCGGACGAAGTACGGGCGCTGGCCAGCAAGACCCAAAGCTCCACTGGCGATATTCAGGCGCACATTGTGGCGTTGCAGCAGGGCGCACGCGAGGCGGTCGAGGCAATCGGTCAGGCCGGGCGTCAGGCCAGTGAAGGATTGCTGGTATTGCGTGACAGCGCACGTTTGCAGCAATCGGTGCAGGCGTCGGTCGAGCAGGTGCATACGGCGATCGGTCTGGCAACCCAGGCAGCGGCCCATCAGGCGCAGGGTGCGCAGGCTGTGCGCGGGCGGGTCGAGACGATTCATGCCCAGGCCGAGAAAGCCGCTCAAGCGGTGGTCGAAACCACGGCCAGCGGCAAGGTGCTCGATGGTCTGGCGGCGCAGCTCAAGGCCAGTCTGGGGCAGTTCCGGGCCTGATAGTGCGGGCAAAAAAATCGCAGCTTCGGCTGCGATTTTTTTATCGGCTCAAATACATTCGGGTGGTCAGCAGGTAGACGGGCAAGCCCGATACCACGATCAGCAACGCTGCATAAGGCGCCGCTGCGGCGAACTCGACATTCGCTGTGTGGGCCCATACCTCGGTCGCCAGAGTATTGAGCCCGGTCGGACTCAACAGCAGCGTTGCCGTCAGTTCTTTCATGGCATCGAGAAACACCAGCGCAAACGCTGCACCGAGTGCCGGAAAGATGATCGGCAGGGTCACTCGGCAGAACGCTGTGAACGACGACGCGCCAAGGGTGCGGGCGGCCTCCTCCAGTTGCGGTGCGGCCTTGTTCAATGCCGTACGGATCGGGGCTTGAGCCAGTGGTAGAAACAGCAGCGCATAAGCGATCAGCAGCAATGCGGAGGTCTGGTACAGCGCCGGCACGTAATGCAGGGCGAAATACACCAGCGTCAGGGCGATCACCAATCCCGGAAGGGCATGCAGCAGATAGGGCAGTCGCTCGGCCCAGATCGCCAGCTGGCCCTTGTAGCGCACCACCAGCAACCCGACCGGCACCGCCAGCACCAGACAGAGTCCCGCGCCACCCAGCGACAACGCCAGCGACGACAGCAATGCCTCGGTGATTGCTGCCACCGGGAAAGAGGCTGACGATCCGACCGCCAGCCAATAAGCCAGCATCCCCAGCGGGATTCCACTCCCGACAATCGCCAGCATCAGGCAATACATCTGACCGGCAATCGCCCACGGCCCGAGCTGCACTTGTTCGGCACGCCGCGCCGCGCCCTGGCCGGTGCGTACATGGCGGCCCTTGCCGCGCGCTCGCAATTCCAGCCACAGCAGCATCAAACAAAGCGCCAGCAACACCGCAGACAGCATCGCCGCGTTGGCATTGCTGAACTCCAGCTCGAATTGCTGGTAAATCGCTGTGGTGAATGTCTGCAGGCCGATGATCGACAGTGCGCCGAACTCCACCAGCATATGCAGCGCAATCAACAACGAGCCGGCCAGCAGCGAAGGCCAGAGCAAGGGCAGGGTGATGCGGAAAAACACGCCCCAGCGATTCTGTCCCAGCGTCCGTGCCGATTCTTCAAGTGAAGGATCAAGATTGCGCAGGGTGGCCGCCACCGGCAAAAAGATCAGCGGGTATTTCGACAGGCTCATCACCAGAATCGCCCCGCCCAGTCCTTCGAACTGCGCGCTGAGCGATACCCAGGTAAAGCTGCTGACGAAAGCCGGTACCGCAAACGGCAAACACAGAATCACGCCCCACAGGCGCCGGCCAGGCAGGTTGCTGCGCTCCAGCAGCCAGGCCAGCGACAGGCCGATCACAGCGCAAGTCAAGGTTACGCCGACCATCAGCGCCAGCGTGTTGCGCAGCAGGCCGAACACGTAGGGACGCCACAGCAAGTGCAGCGCCTCGCTCCAGCCTGCCTGCCAGGCTTTGAGCCCGACGTAGGCCAGCGGCAGCAGGCTCATCACCACCAGCAGCAAGACTGGCAGCACCAGCCAGACCGACGGGCGCTTGCGCCGTGGCATGTAACTCCCTCGGGCGGCGGGGGCGGATAACGAGGCGCTCATCAGTTCAGGCCAACTTCGCGTTCCAGTTCCAGCGCTTCCTCGGCATTGCCCAGATCGGCGGGCGTGACGTCCGGTGCTTCCAGTTCACTGAACGGCTTGAGGCCGCGATCCGATTTCATGCCGTTATGCAGCGGATACTCGGCGGTGGTCTGAGTGATCACGCGCTGGCCTTCCTCGCTGGCCATGTAGGCGAGAAATTGCTGGGCTTCTTTTGGATGCTTGCTGGACTTCAGCACGGCTGCGCTGGAGACGGTGATCAGGCCGCCGACATCTCCGCCAGAGAAGTAATGCAGTCGGGAGTCAAGCTTGCCCTTCTCCCGCTGCAGGGCGAACCAGTAGTAGTTGTTCACAAGTACAGTGGCGACTTCGCCGTTTTCCACAGCCTTGAGGGCAACCATATTGTTGCTGTAGGTCTTGCCGAAGGCGCGCAGTCCGGTCAGCCATTCTTCGGCGGCTTCGCGACCGTGCTTTTTGATGATGGCGACGGCCTGTTCCTGGAAGGCGCCGCTGGTGGGCACGAAACCGACCTTGCCTTGCCACTGCGGATCGGCGAAATCCAGTACCGATTCGGGCAGGTCTTTTTCATCGACCAGCTTCGGGTTGAACGCAACGACGCGAACCCGGGCGGTGACGCCGATCCAGGTGCCGTTGCCGGCGACATACTTTTTCGGCAGGACGGCCAGGGTGGCGTCCTCGGCCTTGGCTAGCAGGCCCAGTTCGCCGAGGTTGTTCAGCGGCGGGGATTCTTCGGTGTAAATGACGTCGACAGGGGATCGGTCGCCTTCCTCGATGATCTGGCTGGCGAGCTGGTTGCTGCTGCCCTTGCGCACATTGACATGAATGCCGGTCTTGGCTTCGAAGGCTTTGGCGATCGCGTCGCCGACTTCCTTGTGTTGGCCGTTGTAGAGGGTCAGGGAATCCGTGTCGGCAGCCTGGGTGAGGGGAGTGGCGAGTGCCAGGCCGAGCAGGGTGAAGGTCAAGCCGCGGCGCAGGGTATTTCGAAACATCATTCGCAGGGTTCCTCACTGTCGCATTGCAAAAACTTGCAACAATGATAAACGATATCGTTTCTCAAATGCTCCTTGCGAGCGAAGTAAGGGTCTGGTACGGAGGTTTGGAATTTCAGGAGGCCAGAAACGCAAAAACCCGCTTTCGCGGGTTTTTGTGAAATTCAAGATCGTAACCTTGAATTTGAATTGGTGCCCAGAAGAAGACTCGAACTTCCACGACCGTAAGGTCACCAGCACCTGAAGCTGGCGTGTCTACCAATTTCACCATCTGGGCTTCATCTTCAGCGTTGCCGCTGTTGATGTGGCGCACTATACGGAGCGCCTTTTGATCTGTAAACCCCTGATTTGATTTTAATAAATCAATTTCAGAAAAAATGCGGGGCGCAGAATGCAAAAAACCCGCTTTCGCGGGTTTCTGTGTGAGTCTTGAAACTGCTTCAGTCTCAAACTCGAAATTGGTGCCCAGGAGAAGACTCGAACTTCCACGACCGTAAGGTCACCAGCACCTGAAGCTGGCGTGTCTACCAATTTCACCACCTGGGCATCTCGACAGCGTCAGTACGTCGTCGATGGCGCGCACTATACGGAGCGTCTTTTTAACTGTAAACCCCTGTCAGCAAAAAAAATGGTTTTTTTTACCAGCGGTGTCCAAAACGCTTTTCGGACGTCGATAAAGGTCTCAAGACGCGCCTTATAGAGTCGGAAATTTCCCGTTTGATGGCGCCTATGCCAAACTAACCCGCATATAGACAAGGTGAAAACTCTCTAATGGCCGATTGGCAGTCCCTCGATCCCGAGGCCGCTCGTGAAGCGGAAAAATATGAAAACCCCATTCCCAGTCGCGAACTGATCCTTCAGCACCTTGCTGACCGGGGTTCGCCGGCTGCCCGTGAGCAACTGGTCGAAGAGTTTGGTCTGACCACGGACGACCAGATCGAGGCCCTGCGCCGCCGCCTGCGTGCCATGGAGCGCGATGCTCAACTGATTTACACCCGCCGTGGCACTTATGCGCCGGTGGACAAGCTCGACCTGATCCTCGGCCGCATCAGCGGTCACCGCGACGGTTTCGGTTTCCTGGTGCCGGATGACGGTTCCGACGACCTGTTCATGAGCCCGGCGCAAATGCGTCTGGTGTTCGATGGCGACCGCGCCCTGGCGCGTGTTTCCGGTCTGGATCGTCGCGGTCGCCGCGAAGGCGTGATCGTCGAAGTGGTGTCCCGTGCTCACGAAAGCATCGTCGGTCGTTACTTCGAAGAAGGCGGGATCGGTTTCGTTGTCGCGGACAACCCGAAGATCCAGCAGGAAGTGCTGGTCACGCCCGGCCGCAACGCCAATGCCCAGATCGGTCAGTTCGTCGAGGTGAAGATCACCCACTGGCCGACTCCCCGCTTTCAGCCACAGGGCGATGTGGTCGAAATCGTTGGCAACTATATGGCGCCGGGCATGGAAATCGATGTCGCCCTGCGTACCTACGATATTCCTCACGTCTGGCCAGAGGCCGTGGTCAAGGAAGCCCGCAAGCTCAAGCCGGAAGTCGAAGAAAAGGACAAAGAGAAACGCGTCGACCTGCGCCATCTGCCGTTCGTCACAATCGACGGCGAGGACGCTCGCGACTTTGACGACGCGGTTTATTGTGAAGCCAAACCGGGCAAGCTGCGCCTGTTTTCCGGCGGCTGGAAGCTGTATGTGGCGATTGCCGACGTTTCCAGCTACGTGAAAATCGGTTCGGCGCTGGACGCCGAGGCTCAAGTCCGCGGCAACTCGGTGTACTTCCCCGAACGCGTGGTGCCGATGCTGCCGGAAGAGTTGTCCAACGGCCTGTGCTCGCTGAATCCACACGTTGATCGTCTGGCGATGGTTTGCGAGATGACCATCTCCAAGTCCGGCGAAATGACCGACTACTGCTTCTATGAAGCGGTGATCCACTCTCACGCACGACTGACCTACAACAAGGTCAGCGCGATGCTGGAAACGCCGAAGGCTACCGAAGCGCGCAAGCTTCGCGGTGAATACACCGACGTTCTGCCGCACCTCAAGCAGCTCTACGCGCTGTACAAGGTGTTGCTGGCCGCCCGTCACGTACGTGGCGCGATCGATTTCGAGACTCAGGAAACCCGGATCATCTTCGGTTCCGAGCGCAAGATTGCCGAGATCCGCCCGACCACTCGTAACGACGCGCACAAGTTGATCGAAGAGTGCATGCTGGCAGCCAACGTGGCCACGGCAGAGTTTCTGCAAAAACATGAGATTCCGGCGCTTTACCGCGTTCACGATGGTCCGCCACCGGAGCGTCTGGAAAAACTCCGCGCGTTCCTTGGCGAGCTCGGCCTGTCCCTGCACAAGGGCAAGGAAGGTCCGACGCCGAAGGACTATCAGGCCTTGCTGGCGAGCATCAAGGATCGCCCGGATTTCCATCTGATCCAGACCGTAATGCTGCGCTCCCTGAGCCAGGCGGTGTACAGCGCTGAAAACGATGGCCACTTCGGCCTGAATTACGAAGCCTACACCCACTTCACATCGCCGATCCGTCGTTATCCGGACCTGCTCACCCATCGGGCGATCCGCAGCGTGATCCACTCGAAACAGGACACGCCGCACGTTCGTCGTGCCGGTGCGATGACCATCCCGAAGGCGCGCATCTATCCGTACGACGAGGCGGCACTGGAGCAGCTCGGCGAACAATGCTCGATGAGCGAGCGCCGTGCCGACGAAGCGACCCGCGACGTGGTGAACTGGCTCAAGTGCGAGTTCATGAAGGATCGCGTGGGCGAGTCGTTCCCGGGCGTCATCACCGCAGTGACCGGTTTCGGTCTGTTCGTCGAGCTGACCGATATCTACGTCGAAGGTCTGGTGCACGTCACGGCGCTGCCGGGCGACTACTACCACTTCGACCCCGTGCACCATCGCCTGGCCGGTGAGCGCACCGGTCGCAGCTTCCGTCTCGGCGATACCGTTGAAGTGCGCGTCATGCGTGTCGATCTCGACGAGCGCAAGATCGACTTCGAGATGGCCGAGAAAACCATCAGTGCCCCTATCGGTCGCAAGAAGCGGGGCGCGGAAACGGCTGCTCCGGCAACCAGAGCCGCGGAAGAAAAGGTCCCGGCAAAAACCGCCAGCCGTCGTCCGGTCAAGGAAAAGGTTTCCGACGCTTACCGCCCGAGCGATGCCGTGGCGAAAAACGCCGAGCTGCGCAAAAGCCGTGAATTGAAGAAAGCGTTGCTGGCCGAAGCCAAGAACGGTGGTAAAGCGGCGCCCTCGGGAAAAACCGGAAGGTCCATACCCGACAAGGCTTCCGGCGGCAAGCCAGGCAAGCCGAGCAAACACCGCAAGGGCCCGCCGAAGTCGGGTTCCGCTCCAGCCAAAAGCGGCGGGGCACGTAAACCGAAGGCGAAGTCATGAGTCAGTTGGAAAAAATCTACGGCGTTCACGCGGTAGAAGCGTTGTTGCGTCACCACCCAAAACGTGTCAAGCAGATCTGGCTGGCTGAAAGCCGCAACGATCCGCGAGTGCAGACGCTGGTCGAACTGGCCAATGAAAACCGCGTGCAGATCGGCCAGGCCGAACGCCGCGAGATGGATGCCTGGGTCGAAGGCGTGCATCAGGGCGTGGTGGCGGAGGTCAGTCCGAGCCAGGTCTGGGGCGAGGCGATGCTCGACGAACTGCTTGATCGGACCGAAGGCGCGCCGCTGCTGCTGGTGCTCGACGGCGTGACTGATCCGCACAACCTCGGCGCCTGCCTGCGTTCGGCGGATGCTGCCGGTGCGCTGGCGGTGATCGTACCGAAAGACAAGTCGGCGACCCTGACGCCGGTCGTGCGTAAGGTGGCTTGCGGCGCGGCGGAGGTGATACCGCTGGTGGCCGTGACCAACCTTGCGCGTACCCTGGAAAAACTCCAGCAGCGCGGTCTGTGGATTGTCGGTACGGCGGGTGAGGCCGAGGTCAGTCTCTATGACCAGGACCTGACCGGCCCGACCATCCTGATCATGGGCGCCGAAGGCAAGGGCATGCGTCGTCTGACCCGTGAGCATTGTGACTACCTGGTGCACCTGCCGATGGCCGGCAGCGTCAGCAGTCTCAACGTGTCGGTTGCGACTGGCGTATGCCTGTTCGAGGCCCAGCGCCAGCGCGGGGCCAAGGCCAAGGCTGCTGCCAAAAAGGCTTAAGCCTCACGCCGCCTAATGTGGGAGCGAGCCTGCTCGCGAAGCGGAGTTACATTCAGCATCATTGTTGGATGTTAAGCCGCCATCGCGAGCAGGCTCGCTCCCACAGTGTTTTCTGGTGTGGCAGAAAGTGTGGCTGTTCAAATAATCACCAATTACCTTGCGCCTCTTCTGTCCCTTCTCTACAATTGCGCCCCTTGCTGTGACGGCAGGCACCCATGTGCCCCGTGCCGGCAAGTCCATAAGTGTCATTCACTCCTTGTCTGACCGTTTTTGAGCGGCAGGCTACAACCCGTAAGGAGCATTCATGCGTCATTACGAAATCATCTTTCTGGTCCACCCTGACCAGAGCGAGCAAGTCGGCGGCATGGTTGAGCGTTACACCAAGCTGATCGAAGAAGACGGCGGCAAAATCCACCGTCTGGAAGACTGGGGCCGTCGTCAACTGGCCTACGCAATCAACAATGTTCACAAGGCTCACTACGTGATGCTGAACGTTGAGTGCACCGGCAAGGCCCTGGCCGAGCTGGAAGACAACTTCCGCTACAACGATGCTGTGATCCGTAACCTGGTCATCCGCCGCGACGAAGCCATCACTGGCCAGTCCGAGATGCTCAAGGCTGAAGAAAACCGCAGTGAGCGCCGTGAGCGTCGCGAGCGTCCTGAGCACGATGGCAGCGCCGATGGCGATGACAGCGATAGCGACAGCGACAACAGCGATAACGCTGACGAGTAATCCACGGACCTTTTAAGGAGCCTATCAAATGGCACGTTTCTTCCGTCGTCGTAAATTCTGCCGCTTCACCGCTGAAGACGTGAAGGAGATCGACTACAAAGATCTCAACACTCTGAAAGCTTACGTATCCGAGACCGGCAAAATCGTTCCAAGCCGTATCACCGGTACCAAAGCTCGTTATCAGCGTCAGCTGGCCACCGCTATCAAGCGCGCCCGCTTCCTGGCCCTGCTGGCCTACACCGACAGCCACGGCCGCTGAGACCGGGTAGTCGACAAGAAGTAAAGGATCGAATGCATGCGTGCCTTGGCTGAATTCATCATGCGGGGGCGTATGCAGGCCACGCTGGTCGTGGCCGGATCTGCGGCGTTGCCGCTGTTGTTCTGGTTGAGTGCCGCTGCAGGTTGCCTTGTGCTCCTGCGGCGCGGTTCGGACGCCTTGAGCGTCCTGGGTGTGGGCGTGTTGTCGGCGTTAGTGAGCTGGCACTACCTGAAGGACCCGACAGCACTGATCGTGTTGCTCGGGGCTTGCGGTCTGGCGCTGGTTTTACGCGCCGGACACACCTGGAATCGCGTGCTGCTGGTCAGCGTGGCCGTGGGATTGTTGATTGCCGTGAGCCTGGGGACCGTGTTCGGTTCCTTCACCGAAGCGCTGGCGCAGACGTTTGAACAAGTCCTGCCGCTGGCAATGGGTGAGGTCTACGAGAAATTCTCGGCAGACCAGAAAGCGATTCTCACGGGGTTGGCGGTTCCTCTGTCGATCATTTCGACAGCACTGTCGTTGCAGGTTTTTAGCGTGCTGTGCCTGATTCTTGGGCGCTATTGGCAGGCGTTGTTGTATAACCCCGGCGGTTTCGGTCGCGAGTTTCGCGCCATCCGACTGCCGAAAGGCGTTGCGCTGTCGCTTCTGGCCGTCATGTGTGTGGCACCGTTCTTCGGTCTGCATGCACTGGTCCTGATGCCGTTGTGCAGCGTACCGCTGTTCTTCGCCGGTCTGGCCCTGGTTCACGGGCTGGTGGCGCAGAAACGGTTGGCCGGCTTCTGGCTGGTGGGGATATACGTCACGCTCGTGCCTTTCATGCACTTGCTCGGTCCGTTGCTTGTGGTTCTGGCCATTGTCGACAGCCTGATTGATTTTCGCGGTCGTCACGTGTCGAAAGACATCGATAACGCGAACGGTGAAGGTTAAAAGTTAAGAGGTTAATACCAAATGGAACTGATCCTGCTGGAAAAAATCGCCAACCTGGGCAACCTGGGCGACAAAGTAAAGGTTAAGGCCGGCTACGGTCGTAACTACCTGCTGCCTTTCGGCAAAGCCACCGCTGCGACCGCTGCCAACCTGGCTGCGTTCGAAGCGCGTCGCGCTGAGCTGGAAAAAGCTGCTGCCGAGCGTAAAGCATCGGCTGAAAGCCGCGCTGCCCAACTGGCCGAGCTGGAAGTGACCATCACTGCCACCGCTGGCGACGAAGGCAAGCTGTTCGGTTCGATCGGTACTCACGACATCGCTGACGCACTGACCGCCTCTGGCGTTGAAGTGGCGAAGAGCGAAGTTCGTCTGCCGAACGGCACCATCCGCAACGTGGGTGAATTCGACGTAGCCGTGCACCTGCACGCTGAAGTCGAAGCTACCGTACGCGTTGTCGTTGTAGCTGCTTAAGCAACACCTGATCGGCTGGCGGCTTGTCCGTCAGGCGGTTAACATCGGGCACGATCCTGTTTACAGGTCGTGCCCTTTGTCTTTCTGCAAACCGTGCTTTTTCTGAATAAAACAAGTGGCCATGAACGAAATCTCCGCTCCTGAGCAATACGATCTGCAAACCGCTGCCCTGAAGGTGCCGCCGCATTCCATCGAGGCCGAACAGGCTGTGCTCGGTGGCCTGATGCTGGACAACAATGCCTGGGAACGCGTGCTCGATCAGGTCTCCGACGGCGATTTCTACCGGCATGACCACCGTCTGATTTTCCGTGCGATTGCCAAACTGGCCGATCAGAACTCGCCGATCGACGTCGTGACCCTCGCCGAGCAACTGGACAAGGAAGGTCAGACCTCGCAAGTCGGCGGCCTCGGTTACCTTGGCGAACTGGCAAAAAACACGCCGTCCGTCGCCAACATCAAGGCTTATGCGCAGATCGTGCGCCAGCGTGCGACGTTGCGCCAGCTGATCGGCATCAGTAACGATATTGCCGATGCCGCCTTCAACCCCGAGGGGCGTACCGCCGAAGAGATCCTCGACGAAGCCGAACGGCAGATCTTCCAGATCGCCGAGGCGCGGCCGAAAACCGGCGGCCCCGTGGGTGTCAATGACCTGCTCACCAAGGCCATCGATCGTATCGATACGCTGTTCAACACCTCGGATGCGATCACCGGCCTGTCCACCGGCTACACCGACCTCGACGAGAAGACCAGCGGCCTGCAACCGGCCGACCTGATCATCGTTGCCGGTCGTCCGTCGATGGGCAAGACCACCTTCGCGATGAACCTGGTGGAGAACGCCGTACTGCGCAGCGACAAGGCCGTACTGGTGTACTCGCTCGAGATGCCAGGCGAATCGCTGATCATGCGTATGCTGTCGTCCCTCGGCCGTATCGACCAGACCAAGGTGCGTTCCGGCCAACTGGAGGATGACGACTGGCCACGCCTGACCTCGGCGGTGAACCTGCTCAACGACCGCAAGCTGTTCATCGATGACACGGCGGGCATCAGCCCGTCGGAAATGCGTGCACGGACCCGGCGTCTGGTGCGCGAGCACGGTGACATTGCCCTGATCATGATCGACTACCTGCAGTTGATGCAGATCCCGGGCTCCAGCGGTGACAACCGGACCAACGAGATCTCCGAGATCTCCCGATCCCTGAAAGCCCTGGCCAAGGAATTCAACTGTCCCGTTGTTGCCCTGTCGCAGCTCAACCGCTCCCTGGAGCAGCGCCCGAACAAGCGTCCGGTGAACTCCGACTTGCGGGAATCCGGAGCGATCGAGCAGGACGCCGACGTCATCATGTTCGTGTATCGGGACGAGGTGTATCACCCGGAAACCGAACACAAGGGCATCGCCGAAATCATCATCGGCAAACAGCGGAACGGCCCGATCGGCTTCATTCGCCTGGCCTTTATCGGCAAGTACACGCGCTTCGAAAACCTCGCACCGGGCAGCTATAACTTCGACGATGACGAGTAGCGCAAGTCATGCCAGGTGATCGAACAGCTTCTGCGCGACCCGCGGACTGATGAGCTCCCGCCAGATCCGCTGGTGGGGCCGACCTGCCCGTTCTTCGCGCTGTTGAAACGCGCTGCCGAGCTTGCCTTGTTCCAGGGTCTTCATGTGCGCCCCCTTGAGCGTGTAGTCCAGCGCCTGGCGGTCTTGCCTGTCATAGTGAAAGTGCGCCTCCCATAACGGCGCGTTGTCTGAGCGGTCATTGATCGAGTAGACATCGAGGAACGACTTGTCCCTTCCCTTGCCCGTTTGTCTGCGCTCTACCGTTTTCACTACCTTCAGTTCCGAGTGATCGAGCAGGAAGTTCAGGCGCAGCACATCCAGCACATCCTTGTTTTTGTACATCCGGATCAGAATGGATTGCCCTTCGGCATCCATTGATGCAGCGGCGGTTCCGAGGCGGTTGATCAATCCAGTGACCTCGGCATCCTCTGCCGCCCGTTCAGTGGACTCCAGACGCTGTGCCAGATCCTTGAGGCGATCCGTCTCGGCACCCAGGAATTCGACAATATTGGTCGGATTGGCTTTGCGGGCTTCCATCAGTCGGGCCTGGTTAACGTGTTCACTCACCCGCGCCAGGCATTCGGTCGCGTTGCGCATGAGTTGTGGTCTGGGCGCAGGGGCGCTGGCGGGGCGGACGCGGCGCCATTCATCCCTGATTTTCCGGTAACGCTGAGGTGGCGCATCCGGCTTGAAAAGATCGGGAACCTTGAGCGTCACGCTGCCGTCCGCTGCGGTGTCCTTCACTCCGACCAGAACCCGGTAAGTACCATGATGACGTGTCCGGAACAGTTTTCGCGGGGCGGCTGCCTCGGTGGCTCCGGAGGACTGCTCCGGGAAAAAATCGAAATCGATATCCTGATCGTAGTGAGGCAATTGGCTGTTACTGGCAATCTGCTCATAGATATCGTTCAAGCGGTTGTCGATTTTCGATACGAACCTGTCCAGCAGGGACAACGCCTGGCTGACATACACGGCTTTTGCCGTAGTCGCTGAATTATCCAGAGATTCGAAGTCCAGAGATTCGAACGCCGCTCTGTCACTCCTGATGTTTTCCAGCGTCAATTGCAGGGCCAGCGGTTCGGAGTAGCCAGAAACTTCGTGCAGATCCTTATTCAAAAGGTGCATGGCCATTGCACTGCGCATGCCGAAAGGCGGCGGGTTTTCGGGGTCGTCGGAAATCAGGCGCAAGCAGATGTTGTATTGGCTGGAATAGATCTGGTCTACGGTAGGTACGCCACGGTTCAGCTCATCCAGTTCGGATGTGGCACTGCGGTCGGCTTTGCGAATCTGGTCCATCACCTCCTGACGATCGTCCATGATCTTCAGCTTTTTGTTGAGATGGGCGAAATTGCTCTTCAGCGACTCCACCGTGATTGCATGCACGGTCGGATATACCCTGCGATCCATCACGGCGATCAGCTTGTTGAAGTAATTGATTCTGTTCAACTGAAGGGTATGCAGCTCGCTTTTGTAGAGCCCGCCGGTCTTCAACAGAATCAACCAGTCCTTGTTGTCGATCAGTGACTTGACGTATTCGGCCTGCATTCTTGTGTGCTTGATGATATGCACTTCAAGTTTGATCAGCGCCTCTTTCTCGGCCTGGCTTCCCTCCGGAAGATCCCGGGCGCCGTCCCAGAGTTCTCCATAACGCCTGTTGGAGGCGGCCAAGGCATCGAAAGCGTTTCTGATGGGTTCATATCGTTGAAGCAAATAGGCTTTGTTGTCCTGGGTCTGTGCAGTGCGACGCATGCCTCCCTTGAGTCCATCAAGACTTGTGGTCCAGAGGCCTTCGGCATTGCGGGTGACGGCCAGCGTTTCGCCAGCCCGGCTGGCGCGATAGATGTTTTCACGGTCGGCTGCGACCGGGTCCTTCGGGTTGACGATGCGCCAGACCTTGCGTTCGGGAGAGGACGCGTCAACGTCGTGCATCACTTGATGGGCATGATTCTCGATGATGACGTAGCGTTTGCCTTCGAAACCGTGCAAACCGTCGCTGTCCGGAGCTGTTCCGGAGAAATCCAGCGTTGTCCTGAAGGTCGCCAGCCGGCGGGCGGAGAGCGGGAGGGCTCTCTCTTCGAAGTCGAGCAGTGGATGCCAACGGTTGCTATGAGGGTCATGCATAAGAATCGGGCCCGAAGGCCGCGATTCGCTTCCCAGGCTGGCCCGATAGAGCGCCAAGTCGGGATCCAGGCTGATTTGCAAGGTACTGCCATCATGCAAATCGACGAACAATCGCCCCTTGAATGCTCTGAAGCCGCTTGCGTCGGCGACGGGCAGTCGGGTGCCCGGACTGACCCGATAGGCTTCCAGTGCTGGTGCTGAAGGTATCGAAGGCGGGGATGAATGGATTTCGCTGACGCTCACCGATGGCGCCGCAGAGATTCTGTCAGGGTCTGCGCTGTCCGGGTTTCTGCCCGGTGTTTGTCCGTCGACGAGGCTTTGCGCGACGGAACCGATAGCGGGCGAGGTGCCGTGCCGTGGCGGCAGGTCTTGGGCCGATCGCGAAGGCTGGTTGTGCACTTCGGCGGTGATCGCACCTTTTGACGGTGGTTTTGCAGGCATCTTTATTCATCCTTGAATAAGTTGAAGGGCATCTTTGGGAGCGGTAGGCCGCAGGCGGGCGAAGGAGAGAGAATCCGACCACGGTCGTCGGAATTGGTCAAAATTTGTGCTATATTCCGCGCCCGCGAAATTCAATGAAAGCCAACACCGGTTATCGACATGCAAGCAGCCAAGCCGTTATTTGACTATCCAAAATATTGGGCCGAATGTTTCGGACCCGCGCCGTTCCTGCCGATGAGCAGGGAGGAGATGGATCAGCTCGGCTGGGATTCCTGCGACATCATCATCGTCACCGGTGATGCCTACGTCGATCATCCGTCGTTCGGCATGGCGATCATCGGCCGGCTGCTGGAGGCTCAAGGCTTTCGCGTCGGGATCATTGCGCAGCCGAACTGGCAGTCCAAGGACGACTTCATGAAGCTCGGCGAGCCGAATCTGTTCTTCGGCGTCGCGGCCGGCAACATGGACTCGATGATCAACCGCTACACTGCGGACAAGAAAATCCGTTCCGACGACGCCTACACCCCGGGTGGCATGGCCGGCAAGCGTCCGGATCGCGCGAGTCTGGTCTACAGCCAGCGCTGCAAGGAAGCCTACAAACATGTGCCGATCGTGCTCGGTGGCATCGAAGCCTCCCTGCGTCGCATCGCTCACTACGACTACTGGCAGGATCGCGTGCGCAACTCGATCCTGATCGACGCCAGCGCCGACATCCTGCTGTACGGCAACGCCGAGCGGGCGATTGTCGAAGTCGCCCAGCGTCTGTCCTACGGCCACAAGATCGAAGACATCACCGATGTGCGCGGCACCGCGTTCATCCGTCGCGACACGCCGGCGGGTTGGTACGAAGTCGACTCCACGCGCATCGACCGTCCGGGCAAGATCGACAAGATCATCAACCCGTACGTCAACACCCAGGACACGGCGGCTTGCGCCATCGAGCAGGAAAAAGGCCCGGTTGATGATCCGCAGGAAGCCAAGGTCGTGCAGATCCTGGCCAGCCCGAAGATGACCCGCGACAAGACCGTGATCCGCCTGCCATCGATGGAGAAGGTACGTAACGACCCGGTCCTGTACGCCCACGCCAACCGCGTGTTGCATCTGGAGACCAACCCGGGCAACGCCCGTGCGCTGGTGCAGAAGCATGGCGAGGTCGACGTCTGGTTCAACCCGCCGCCGATTCCGATGACCACCGAAGAAATGGACTACGTGTTCGGCATGCCTTACGCACGCATTCCACATCCGGCGTATGGCAAGGAAAAGATCCCGGCCTACGACATGATCCGTTTCTCGGTGAACATCATGCGTGGCTGCTTCGGCGGCTGCACCTTCTGCTCGATCACCGAGCACGAGGGCCGGATCATCCAGAACCGTTCCGAAGAATCGATCATTCGCGAAATCGAAGAGATCCGTGACAAGGTACCTGGCTTCACCGGCGTCATTTCCGACCTCGGCGGCCCGACCGCGAACATGTACCGCATTGCCTGCAAGAGCCCGGAAATCGAATCCGCGTGCCGCAAGCCGTCCTGCGTGTTTCCGGGCATCTGTCCGAACCTGAACACCGACCATTCGTCGCTGATCCAGCTGTATCGCAGCGCCCGTGCGTTGCCGGGTGTGAAGAAGATCCTGATCGCCTCCGGCCTGCGTTACGACCTTGCGGTCGAGTCGCCGGAGTACGTCAAGGAACTGGTGACCCACCACGTCGGCGGTTACCTGAAGATCGCCCCGGAACACACCGAGGAAGGTCCGCTCAACCAGATGATGAAGCCGGGGATCGGTACTTACGATCGCTTCAAGCGCATGTTCGAGAAGTTCTCGAAGGAAGCGGGCAAGGAGCAATACCTGATTCCGTACTTCATCGCGGCCCACCCGGGTACCACCGACGAGGACATGATGAACCTGGCCCTGTGGCTCAAGGGCAACGGCTTCCGTGCCGACCAGGTGCAGGCGTTCTATCCGTCGCCGATGGCCTCGGCCACCGCCATGTATCACTCGGGCAAGAACCCGTTGCGCAAGGTCACCTACAAGAGCGACGGCGTGACCATCGTCAAGAGCGAGGAGCAGCGCCGCTTGCACAAGGCGTTCCTGCGTTATCACGATCCGAAGGGCTGGCCGATGCTGCGTGAAGCGCTGATCCGCATGGGCCGTGGCGACCTGATCGGTCCGGGCAAGCACCAGTTGATCCCGCTGCACCAGCCGGCCAGCGACAGCTATCAGAGTGCCCGTCGCAAGAACTCGACACCGGCCGGCAGCCACAAGGTCGCGAAAGACAAGAGCACGAAGATTCTCACCCAGCATACCGGTCTGCCACCGCGCGCAAGCGACGGCGGCAATCCGTGGGACAAGCGTGAGCAGGCCAAGGCCGCGGCATTTGCCCGCAACCAGCAGGCTGCCAAGGAGCGCAAGGATGCGGCGAAAGGCAAGGGGCCGAAGCCGGCCCGCAAGCCGGTCGTTCCGCGCTGAAACGCACTTGAACTGAACAGAACGCCAACCTTCGGGTTGGCGTTTTGCATTGTGCCTCGCGACATTTGCGTGCAGGCGTATCAGCCCCTTTCACTGCATGCCCGATTTTGGTGCTGTACTGCCTTGAGCATCCTGGAAACGCGCGAGGACCGCTGCATGGCATAAGTCTTGCGCGCTTTCGAATACGCTCAGGCTCGCCCACAGCCGCAGATGGATTTTCGTATATCCCGGCGTCATGTGCCTGCGTTAGTCTGACCCCAACCTGCTGGCTGCCGAGCTTTCCATGCCTGATCTGCTTGACCGCTACCCGCTGACGGCGGGCTCATACCACGAACTGCTCGACACCGGCGGCGCGGTGCGCCCGCACTGGCAGCGCTTGTTCGACCAGTTGCAGCGCAGCACCGCGGCGCAACGGGCGCAGCGTCAGGCGCTGCTGGCCCGACAGATTCAGGAAAACGGTGTCACCTACAACGTGTATGCCGATCCCAAGGGCGCGGATCGTCCATGGGAGCTGGATCTGCTGCCCCACGTGATCGCTGACGTTGAATGGCAGCAACTGTCGGCCGGAATCGCCCAGCGAGCGCGTCTGCTCAATGCAGTGCTGGCGGATCTGTATGGCCCTCAGCACTTGATCCGCGAAGGCTTGCTGCCGGCAGAGCTGGTGTTCGGCCACGACAATTTTCTCTGGCCCTGTCAGGGCATTGCGCCGCCGGACGGGGCCTTTCTGCATCTGTATGCGGTGGATCTGGCGCGCACGCCGGACGGGCGTTGGTGGGTGACGGCGGATCGTACCCAGGCGCCATCGGGTGCCGGTTATGCGCTGGAGAACCGCACCATCGTGTCCCGGGCCTTTCCCGAGTTGTACCGGGATCTGAAGGTGCAGCACCTGGCCGGTTTCTTCCGTACCTTGCAGGAAACCCTGGCCCGTCAGGCGCCTTGCGACGACGATGCGCCGCTGGTGGTATTGCTGACCCCGGGGCGCTTCAACGAAAGCTATTTCGAGCATCTCTATCTCGCGCGTCAGCTCGGTTATCCGTTAGTGGAAGGTGGCGACCTGACGGTGCGCGACGCCACGGTCTACCTGAAAACCCTGAGCGGCCTGCGCCGGGTTCACGCGATCATGCGTCGGCTCGACGATGATTTCTGTGACCCGCTGGAGCTGCGCACGGATTCGGCACTGGGTGTTCCGGGATTGCTCGAGGCTGTGCGTCAAGGCCGGGTGCTGGTGGCCAACGCGTTGGGCAGCGGCGTGCTGGAGTCGCCGGGGCTGTTGGGATTTCTGCCGAAGATCAATCAATACCTGTTCGGCGAAGAACTGATCCTGCCCTCCATCGCCACCTGGTGGTGCGGAGAGGCGCCGGTGCTGGCCCAGGCACTGGAGAAACTGCCGGAACTGTTGATCAAGCCGGCTTTTCCGTCGCAGAGCTTTGCACCGGTCTTCGGGCGTGATCTGAGCGACGAGCAGCGCCAGGCGCTTGCCCGGCGCATTCAGGCCCGGCCCTATGTCTATGTGGCGCAAGAGCTCGCGCAGCTGTCCCTCGCGCCGGTCTGGCAGCCCGAGGACGGCCGGTTGCAACCGCGGGCCATCGGCATGCGCATGTATGCGGTGGCCAGTCATGACGGTTATCGGGTGTTGCCCGGAGGCCTGACCCGGGTGGCGGCCGAAGCCGATGCCGAAGTGGTGTCGATGCAGCGCGGTGGCGCCAGCAAGGACACCTGGGTGCTGGGTGACCGGCCACCCAGTGGCGAGCAGTGGAAGTCCCAGCGCAACATCGGCGTGCCTGATCTTGTGCGGCGCGATCCCTACCTGCCGTCGCGGGTGGTGGAAAACCTGTTCTGGTTCGGCCGTTACTGCGAGCGTTGCGACGACAGCGCGCGGCTGTTGCGGATCATGCTGGCGCGTTACGTCGACGGCGACGATCCGCAGGCCCTGCAGGCGGCGGTGGAACTCGGCGAGCGGCTGATGCTGCTGCCGGACGAAGGCGAGCTGCCGGAGCGCTTGCTCGCGGCTGTGCTGGGCGAGAACTGGTCGTTCAGCCTGCGCTCCAACCTGCAACGCTTGCAATGGGCGGCATCGCAGGTGCGCGGCAAGCTCTCGCGGGAGAACTGGCAGGCGCTGATGGAGTTGCAGCGCGAGGCGACGGAACTGGACACCGCCGAACCGGACTTCGGCCAGTTGCTGGATTTTCTCAACCGGCTGGTGATGTCGCTGGCGGCGTTGTCCGGGTTTGCCCTGGACGACATGACCCGCGACGAAGGCTGGCGTTTCCTGATGATCGGTCGACGGATCGAGCGTCTGCAATTTCTTGGCAGCAGCCTTGCAGGCTTCCTGAGCGGCGCCGGTGCGTTCGATCAGGCCGGGCTGGAGTGGTTGCTGGAGCTGGGCAACAGCAGCATCACCTATCGCTCGCGCTATCTCGCGATGGCACAGCTGATCCCGGTGCTCGACCTGTTGCTGCTGGACGAGCAGAACCCCCACGCGGTGTTGTTCCAGTTGAAGCTGGTGACGCGCACGCTCAAACGCCTGAGCGACGATTTCGACGCGCCTCGGGACGTCGTATTGTCAGCGTTGGTCGAGCGTCTGGCGCGTTTCGACCTGGCTTGTCTGGAGAATCCCCTGTTCGGCGAAACCAGCGTGCGGGCCGCACTGGATGGTCTGGCGGATCTGCTGCAAGACATTGCCGATGCCTGCAGCCAAGTGTCCGATCGTCTGGCGCTGCGCCATTTCGCCCATGTCGATGATGTCAGCCAGCGCACGGTGTCCGTCTGATGAATGCCCTTTACCAGATCCTTCACGACACGTGTTATCGATACGACAACCCGGTTTCGCTGGCGCAGCAGCTGGCTCATCTGTGGCCCCGCGAGTGTGCCTGGCAACGTTGCATCGAGCGGCAGTTGCTGATCAGTCCGCAACCGACCACCCGTCGTGACGAACAGGACGTGTTCGGCAATCCGCTGACACGCCTGGCGTTCGAACGTCCCCATGATCAACTGCAGGTCAATGCCCGGCTGACGATCGAGGTGATGGCGCGGCCGGCACCGGATTTCAATCTGTCTGCGGCCTGGGAGCTGACGCGCAATGCGCTGAGTTACAGCAACCAGCCGTTGTCGGAGGAATGGCTGGAGGCTTGTCGTTATCGTTTTCAGTCACCCTACGTTCACCTCAAGCGCAGCTTCGTCGAGTTTTCCGAAAGCTGTTTTCCGCCAGGGCGACCACTGCTGCTGGGTGTGCAGGCGTTGATGGAAAAGATCTTCAACGAGTTCACCTTCGATGCCGAGGCGACGCAGGTTGCGACGCCGTTGGTCGAGGTACTGGAGCGGCGGCGCGGAGTCTGTCAGGACTTCGCCCATCTGATGCTGGCCTGCGTGCGTTCCCGAGGATTGGCGGCGCGTTATGTCAGCGGTTACCTGCTGACCCGGCCGCCACCGGGGCAACCGCGCCTGATCGGTGCCGATGCGTCCCATGCGTGGGTGTCGGTGTTTTGCCCGGTGCTGGGCTGGGTCGATTTCGATCCGACCAACAACGTGCAACCGGCACTGGAGCACATCACCCTGGCCTGGGGCCGGGATTTTTCCGATGTGTCTCCTTTGCGCGGAGTGATTCTGGGAGGCGGTCGCCATGATCCCGAGGTGCGGGTCACTGTGATGCCGCTGGAGTGACAGGCGGCAGGATCAACCGGGTTTCTGATCAACCCATTTGGGCGTGACGGTCGGCTTCCACTGGTCGAGTGCATCGAGCAGCGATTGCGGCGACTCACTCACTTGCAGCATGTCGCGGTGCGGAGCGCGAACGAAGCCTTCGCCGACGATGTGATCGAGAAATGCGGTGAGTTTGCTGTAGAACCCGTTCACTTCCAGCAGCCCCAGCGGCTTGCCGTGGTAGCCGAGCTGGCCCCAGGTCCAGACTTCGAACAGTTCTTCCAGGGTGCCGAGACCGCCGGGCAAGGCGATGAACGCATCGCTGAGTTCAGCCATCCGCGCCTTGCGGGCGTGCATGCCGTCGACCACTTCCAGGCGCGTCAGGTTCTTGTGACCGATTTCCTTGTCCATGAGGCTCTGCGGAATGATGCCGATCACTTCGCCACCGGCGGCCAGCGCAGCGTCGGCGACGATCCCCATCAACCCTACGGCGCCACCGCCGTAGACCAGCTTCAGGTTGCGCTCGGCAATGGCTGTGCCGAGGGCGATGGCGGCTTCGGTGTAGGCCGGGGTGGTGCCGGCGTTGGCACCGCAAAATACACAAACGGATGTGAGAGACATGCCTTCCTCCTGGGTCAATCCGTCACAGGGTAACGGCTGGCAGGTCTCGCTCCAAGGGCTAGACTTCGCGCTTCGGGGTTTCACAGGTGCCGCTGGCGCCACAGGCATAGGCGGCGAGCAGGCTGCACAACAGGCTGTTGTAGGACATGACGGATGCTCCAGTTGAGTTGAGCCCTGAAGATACGGCCCGGCCAGACGTCTGGCTGTTAGATTGTTTCGATGAATGTCATAGCCTGAAAGTTGTATACAATTTTTGACTCAAGTCATAGGAACTTGCGAAGATTTCAGGCAGTCTTCCAACCACTCGTGTTTTGTTAACCCTGCCTTGGAGATTCACCATGTTTTCCAAAGTTGTTGCGGTATCCCTGCTGGCGCTGGCCAGCAGCCAATTGATGGCTGCCGAGTGCAAAACCACCGTCGACTCCACCGACCAGATGTCCTTCAACACCAAGGAGATCGTGATCGACAAGAGCTGCAAGACCTTCACCGTCGAACTGACCCATTCCGGCAGCCTGCCGAAGAACGTCATGGGCCATAACCTGGTGGTCAGCAAGACCGCCGACATGCAGCCGATCGCCACCGACGGCCTGGCCGCCGGCATCGACAAGAACTACCTGAAGGACGGCGACGAGCGCGTCATCGCCCACACCAAGATCATCGGCGCCGGCGAAAAGGATTCGCTGACCATCGACGTATCGAAACTGGCAGCTGGCACCGATTACGGCTTCTTCTGCTCGTTCCCGGGCCATATCTCGATGATGAAAGGCACCGTGACCCTGAAGTAATACGACTCACGCCTGACACGAAAAACGCCGCTGCAAGTGATTGCAGCGGCGTTTTTTCTGCTGATCAAGGATGCTTCAGCTTTCTCATTTCTCTGACGATAACCGTCTGTCTGAAATGCACCCGAACCTGTAATTTCTGACAGTAGACGCGAATTTCGAAGAAGCCTCAGATGGGGGGCGCTCAGATGACTGTGCGCACCTAATCCGAAAAAGGAGTTTTCGTATGACCGATCAAGAGAAATTACCCCAGCAGCGTACCTTGGTTCAGGGGCCCGACAGCAAAGCTCTGTTAAGCCAAACCGGCATTGAGAGCGTTACCAATGGCAATGGTGAACTCCTCGAAAATGGCGGGATCAGCACAAATGCAGATTTGTCTTTTGTTGGTTTCGCTGCTCCCAATCAAACGGCGCAGCTTTTCGACAACGGTGCCCCTGCGCATTCCCCGGTAAATGTTGATCGCAATGGTCACTTCAGTTTGATCGTGACTGATCAGCAGAACGGTCCACATGAGTACACCGTGCATACCAGTGATGGACATGTGTCAGAACCGTTTACGGTTCACATGCACTTGCCGGCACGTGCCTCTATTTTCTGGGTAAACGGTCCCGACGGAGTCGTCATCGAAAATGGTGGAAGCACTACGTTTGTCGATCTGAGTTTTGTAGGCGAGGGGGAGCCCAACCAAACGGTAAATCTTCTGGATAATGGAATTCTCGTTGCCACCCTCAACATTGATGCAAATGCTCATTGGAGTGCTGTGCTGAACGGAGTTGCTCCAGGGCAGCATGATTTCACCGTGGTAGGACAAGACGGTGTTGAGTCTCCACCCTGGAGCATTGAGATTAAGCCCTCCGTACTGCTCAGCATCCAGTTTCTCCTGGGAGAAAGCGGGCAGTTGATCGGCAATCACGAGCAAACGACCGATACATCGTTAACGGTTGTCGGTACGGCAAACCCAGGTGAAAAAGGAAAAATAGTCGACTACGAGAACGACCTGGCTCCATTCACGGCCGACTCGATTGGAATCTACACGGCAAAGATTTCGAATCTGGCTGAAAAGGTTCATACCATCAGAGCGATAACGGATGGTGGTCGAATCTCGTCCCCTAGGGCATTCAGGGTGGTTGCAGCAAAAGCGCACTAAATCTGCCATTGAGTTCTGCTCAAAGAAAAGCCCGCTGAGGATCACTCCTCAGCGGGCTTTTTCATTCACTCACCGATCACGGCGCAAACGGCATCACGCGTTTGTGATGGGTCTTCTTATACGTATTGACGATGATGTCGAACGCTTCCTGACGCACAGGGTGGCCGTGCAAGAACGCGTCGATTTCGGCGTAGGTGACGCCGTGGGACGCTTCGTCCGGTTTGCCCGGCGACAGGTCTTCCAGATCCGCCGTCGGCACTTTTTCCACCAGCGATTCCGGCGCGCCGAAGCTGCGGGCGATGGCCCGGACCTGGTTCTTTACCAGCCCGCTGAGCGGTGCGAGGTCGCAGGCGCCGTCGCCGAACTTGGTGAAGAAACCCATCACCGCTTCCGCAGCGTGGTCGGTGCCGATCACCAGCCCATGGGCGGCACCGGCGATGGTGTACTGGGCGACCATGCGCATCCGCGCCTTGGTGTTGCCGAGCACGAAATCTCTCGACACTGCGTGTTTGCCTTCGAATGCCGCGACTTCGCCAGCCAGGGATTTCACCGCCGGGCCGATATTGACGGTGTGGCGCTCGTCCGGGGCGATGAAATCCACCGAGGCCTGGGCATCATGTTCATCGAACTGCACGTCGTACGGCAGGCGCACGGCGATGAACTTGTAGGCCTCGTCGCCGGTGCGCTGGCGCAGTTCACGCATGGCACGCTGGGCCAGGAGGCCGGCGGTCAGCGAGTCGACGCCGCCGCTGATGCCCAGCACCAGGGTCTTGAGCCCGGAACTGGTCAGGCAATCCTGGATGAAGGTGATGCGTCGGGCAACTTCCGCTTCGAGGGCCTGGTAATCGGCGAACGGCGGCTGAACGTTGAGCTGTTCAGCAATCTCACGCTGTACGGCTTGCATGAATTCACTCCTTGCTAGATAGGCTGGAAACGGCAGGAACCTGGAAAACGTGTCGCAAGTAGGCGACGAAATTCGGGTCTTTGCAGTGGGTCTTGCCCGGCTCGTCGGAGATCTTCGCCACCGGCTGGCCGTTGCAGGCGGTCATTTTAAGCACGATGCTCATCGGTTCGACACCCGGAATGTCACAGGTCAGGTTGGTGCCGATACCGAAGCTGACATTGATCCGCCCGCGCAACGCCCGGAAGATCTCCAGCGACTTGGGCAGCGTCAGACTGTCGGAGAACACCAGGGTCTTGCTCATCGGGTCGATGCCGAGCTTGTGATAGTGGGCGATGCATTTTTCGCCCCACTTCACCGGGTCCCCGGAGTCATGGCGCAAGCCGTCGAACAGCTTGGCGAAGAACAGATCGAAGTCGCCGAGGAAGGCATCGGTGGTGATGCAGTCGGTCAGGGCGATCCCCAGCAGGCCGCGATATTCGCGAACCCAGCAATCGAGGGCGGCGATCTGGCTGTCGATCAGCCGTGGCCCGAGTTGCTGGTGGGCCATGATCCATTCGTGGGCCATGGTGCCCAGCGGTTTCATGTCCAGTTCGCGGGACAGGTGCACGTTGCTGGTGCCGACAAAACGCCCGGGGAAATCATGCTTGAGCACGTTCACCACTTCTTCCTGTACGCGGTAGGAAAACCGCCGGCGGGTGCCGAAGTCGGCGACCTGCAGGTGCGACAGCTCTTCGGCCGAAGCGTTGGCGGTCAGCCAGTCGAATTTGCGGTAAAGCTGTTCGCGGGCCTGTTCCAGAGCGGTTTCGCGGTATCGATAGCGATTGCGCACCTCGCTGACGATCGCCAGCAGCGGCACCTCGAACAGAATCACATGCAGCCACGGCCCGCGCAGGCGGATGAACAACTCGCCGTTCTCGATGCCGGTATGCAGGTAGCGCAGGTTGAAGCGGAACAGACCGAGGAATCGCAGGAAATCCGGCTTGAGGAACGAGATGCGCTCGAGAAAGCTCAACTGATCGGCGCTCAGACTCAATTCGGCCAGACGCTCGACCTGGAAGCGGATCTCCGCCAGATACGGGCGCAGATCTTCACTGTTACGGCAACGAAACTCCCATTCGACTTCGACGTTGGGGTAGTTGTGCAGCACCGCCTGCATCATCGTCAGTTTGTAGAAGTCGGTGTCGAGCAGGTTCTGCACGATGCGATCGGCAAACACACTCTCGCTCATAACGGGGTCTCCAGGCGGGCCGCGCGTTGGCACGGTATCAATCAATGGCGCTAGTGGCGCATATCCGGGGTGTGGATTGCCAGCGATTTTTATCCCGGCACGGGCCTTCAGACCGCATCAGGACTGTCGATCTGCTCCAGCATCCACTTCACGAAATCCCGCACCTTGGGTACTTCCGCCGCGTGTTCCGGGTAGGCCAGGTAATACGCATCGCTGCTGGGCATTGCATGTTGCCAGGGAATGACCAGTTTGCCGTCGGCCAATTCCTCTTCCACCAGAAACCTCGGCAGCAGGGCGACGCCGCAGCCGACCTGCGCGGCGCGGATGCACATATAAAAGGTTTCGAAGCGCGGGCCGTGGTAGCTGTGTTCGGTCTGGTAGCCCTGGCTGTCGAACCAGTCGTGCCACGCTTGCGGGCGGGACGCATTCTGCAGCAACACCAGATCAGTGAGTTGCGTTGGATCAGTCAACGGCGTGTCCGGCAGGCTGCCGGGCGCGCAGACCGGCACCAACTCTTCGCCGAACAGCTTCAGGCACTCGGTGCCGGGGCGTGAACCCTGGCCGAAATAGAACGCCAGGTCGCTGCGCCCTTGCAGCAGATCATCGGCTTCCTGCTCGTTGCACAGGTCCAGGTGAATCGACGGGTGGCGCAGACGCCAGCCCTTGAGGCGCGGCACCAGCCAGCGGGCGCCGAAGGTGGACGGCGTGGAAACGCGCAGGACTTCGGTCTCGCCGCCGTAGGAACGCAGGTAATGGGTCGACATCTCGACCTGGGTCAGGATTTTTCTGACTTCCACCAGGTACAGATCGCCAGCCGGGGTCATCTGCAAACGGCGGCGTATCCGACGGAACAACAAGTGCTGCAGCAATTCCTCAAGTTGCGCCACCTGCTTGCTGACGGCGCTCTGGGTCAGGTTCAGTTCCTCGGCGGCCCGGGTGAAACTCAGGTGCCGGGTCACGGCCTCGAAGCACTGCAACGCGGTGATCGACGGCAAGTGGCGTTTGTTCAGCATGGGCGATCCTTTTTCTTGTCTTTCTGCGCAGCATGAATAAACGGAATGATATCTCGCGTAAAGGTCGTTTGTTGCCTGGCCTTCCTGAAGCTACAACTAAAGGCCTGCCCGGGCGTGAACACGCGTCCGCACACATTCAGTTTTCTGCTTGAGGAGTGACCCATGGTTGCCGCATTGCTTGATCGTCTTGGTGTGAACCCGGCCCTGTACCAGAACGGCAAAGTGCCGGTGCATTCGCCCATCGACGGCAGCCGCATCGGCGCCGTGAACTGGGAAGGCCCGGCCGAAGTCGAGCAGCACATCAGTCGCGCAGATCATGCGTTCGAACACTGGCGCAAAGTGCCGGCCCCGCGTCGCGGCGAACTGGTGCGTCAGTTCGGCGAAGTCCTGCGCGAATACAAGGCCGATCTCGGGGAACTGGTGTCGTGGGAAGCGGGCAAGATCACTCAGGAAGGTCTGGGTGAAGTGCAGGAGATGATCGACATCTGCGACTTCGCCGTCGGCCTGTCGCGACAGTTGTACGGCTTGACCATCGCCTCCGAGCGTCCGGGCCACCATATGCGTGAAACCTGGCACCCGCTGGGCGTGGTCGGCGTGATCAGTGCGTTCAACTTCCCGGTCGCGGTGTGGGCGTGGAACACCACGCTGGCGCTGGTCTGCGGCAACCCGGTGGTGTGGAAGCCGTCGGAAAAAACGCCGCTGACCGCGCTGGCCTGTCAGGCGTTGTTCGAGCGCGTACTGAAGAACTTCAGCGATGCCCCGGCGCACTTGAGCCAGGTGATCATCGGCGGCCGCGATGCCGGCGAAGCGCTGGTGGATGACCCGCGTGTCGCGCTGATCAGCGCCACCGGCAGCACCCGCATGGGGCGCGAAGTGGCGCCGAAAGTCGCCGCACGCTTCGCCCGCAGCATCCTCGAACTGGGCGGCAACAACGCCATGATCCTCGGCCCGAGCGCCGATCTGGACATGGCCGTGCGCGCCATCCTGTTCAGCGCCGTCGGCACCGCCGGTCAGCGTTGCACCACGTTGCGTCGGCTGATCGCCCATGAGTCGGTGAAAGAAGAAATCGTCACCCGCCTCAAGGCCGCCTATTCCAAAATCCGCATCGGTCACCCGCTGGAAGGCAACCTGATCGGCCCGCTGATCGACAAGCACAGCTTCGAAAACATGCAGGACGCGCTGGAGCAGGCGCTGAGCGAGGGCGGCCGGGTGTTCGGCGGCAAACGCCAGCTGGAAGGCCAATTCCCGAATGCCTACTACGTATCGCCGGCCATCGTTGAAATGCCGGAGCAGAGCGACGTGGTGTGCAGCGAGACCTTCGCGCCGATCCTGTACGTGGTCGGCTACCGCGATTTCGATGAGGCGCTGCGCCTGAACAACGCCGTGCCGCAAGGCCTGTCGTCGTGCATCTTCACCACCGATGTGCGCGAGGCCGAGAAATTCATGTCGGCGGTCGGCAGCGACTGCGGCATCGCCAACGTCAACATCGGGCCAAGCGGTGCGGAAATCGGCGGCGCGTTCGGTGGCGAGAAAGAAACGGGTGGCGGTCGTGAGTCCGGTTCGGATGCGTGGCGCGCCTACATGCGCCGCCAGACCAACACCGTGAACTACTCGCTGGAGTTGCCGCTGGCGCAGGGCATCACATTCGATTGACAGAGTAATCGATGCGACGAGGAAACCTGTGGGAGCGGGCAAGCCCGCTCTCATAGTGTCAGCTGTGTGTTTTGTTAGGTTTCTGTTGGAGTCTGGCAATGCCGTTACGCGAAGAATGTCTGTGGGAAAAGCTCACGCCGCAACGACCGGATAACAGGGCGCTCAGGGGCGAGGTCAAAGTCGATGTCTGCGTGATCGGCGCCGGGTTTACCGGGCTGTCGGCGGCGCTGCATCTGTTGGAGAAAGGCAAAAGCGTCTGCGTGCTCGAAGCCCATCGCGCCGGGCAGGGCGGGTCCGGGCGCAATGTCGGGCTGGTCAACGCCGGGATGTGGATCCCGCCGGACGAGATCGAGGCCGGATTCGGCGAGGCGGTCGGCAGCCAGCTCAACCGCATGCTCGGTGCGGCGCCGGCGCTGGTGTTCAGCCTTGTGGATAAATACAACATCGATTGCCAGTTGCGCCGCGAAGGCACCCTGCACATGGCGCACAACGCCAAGGGCGAGGCGGATCTGCGCAGTCGCGAAGAACAATGGAAGCGCCGCGGTGCGCCGGTCGAACTGCTGACCGGAAAAGCCTGTGAGCAAGCGACCGGCACGAAAAAGATAGCGGCTGCGCTACTGGATCGGCGGGCCGGTACGCTCAATCCGATGGCTTACGTCACCGGGCTGGCGAAAGCGGTGGCAGGGCTTGGCGGCCAGATGTTCGACCATTCGCCGGTCACCCGCCTTGAACGCCAGGGCCAGCAGTGGTCGGTGCAGACCGGGCAGGGTTCGGTGCTCGCCGAACAAGTGGTGATCGCGTCCAACGCCTACACCGAAGGTGACTGGACCGAACTCAAGCGCAACTTCTTCCCCGGTTACTACTATCAGGTCGCTTCGGTGCCGCTCACCGAAGATGCGGCTCAGGAGATCCTTCCGGGCGGGCAGGGCTCGTGGGATACCCGCCAGGTGCTGAGCAGCATCCGCCGTGACAAGGACGGGCGTCTGTTACTGGGTAGCCTGGGTAACGGCAATCAGAAACCGATCTGGTTTCTCAAGGCCTGGGCCGACCGGGTGCAGCAGCACTACTTCCCCAACCTCAAGCCCGTGGAATGGGAATGCACCTGGACCGGGCGCATCGCGTTCACCCCCGATCACCTGATGCGCCTGTTCGAACCGGCGCCGGGACTGGTGGCCGTCACCGGTTACAACGGTCGCGGCGTGACCACCGGTACGGTGGTCGGCAAGGCCTTCGCCGATTACCTGTGTAACGGAAATCCTCAAGCCTTGCCGATTCCCTTTGCACCGATGCAGCCCCTGGCAGGCGCGGGCTTGCGCAGTTGCCTGTACGAGGCCGGGTTCTCGCTGTATCACGCGGGCCAGTGCCTGCGCATCGTCATTTGAATGTTGAATTTTGTTGCGCAAAGCGGCGCTTTTTAACGCAGCGACTAGCCTGTAATGGTGCGGGTTGTAGCAGTCTCGCACCAGCAGTGTGCAGTTCGGTGACGCGGGCTGTTACAGGCTGGTTGCACGTTGATTGGCGCCGCGGTTGCAATGATGGCGCGCGTGGGTTGCGCCTGAAAAAACAAATGGTTTCACCTTCCGCGGTTTAGACGGTTGCACGCCCAATGAAAATGGGAACGA
Organism: Pseudomonas sp. KCJK9016; assembly: GCF_046231795.1. NCBI lineage: Bacteria > Pseudomonadati > Pseudomonadota > Gammaproteobacteria > Pseudomonadales > Pseudomonadaceae > Pseudomonas > Pseudomonas sp. KCJK9016. The sequence continues at coordinate 232,758 of NZ_JBJJMM010000001.1, forward strand.
AACAGTCGAAAAAGCAAGAAAGCAGCGACTTTTTGAAGAATAAAAAACCGATGGCACGGCCCTTGCTCTGAGCAATCCAGTGAAGTCGCAGTGCCAACTAAAAAAAACCTTGGAGCACCACCTCATGTCCCAGACGTTTTACAAGAAAGGCTTTCTGGCCCTCGCAGTGGCTACTGCGCTGGGTGTTTCTGCGTTTGCACAAGCTGATGTGAAAATCGGTGTGGCGGGCCCCATGACCGGCGCCAACGCGGCATTTGGCGAGCAGTACATGAAGGGGGCACAAGCGGCGGCCGATGCGGTCAACGCGGCGGGCGGCGTCAACGGGGAGAAAATCGTGCTGGTCAAGGGCGATGACGCCTGCGAACCGAAACAGGCGGTGACGGTCGCCAAGGACCTCACCAACCAGAAAGTCGCCGGTGTGGTCGGCCACTTCTGCTCGTCCTCCACCATTCCTGCGTCGGAGATCTACGACGAGGCCGGCATCATCGCGATCACGCCGGGCTCCACCAACCCGCAAGTGACCGAGCGCGGTCTGAGCGCCATGTTCCGCATGTGCGGCCGTGACGACCAGCAGGGCATCGTCGCCGGCGACTACATCGTCGACGTGCTCAAGGGCAAGAAGGTGGCCGTGCTGCACGACAAGGACACCTACGGTCAGGGCCTGGCCGATGCGACCAAGGCACAGCTGGAAAAACGCGGCGTGAAACCGGTGCTGTACGAAGGTCTGACCCGTGGCGAGAAAGACTTCAGCGCCGTGGTCACCAAGATCCGCGCGGCCGGTGCCGACGTGGTCTACTTCGGCGGCCTGCATCCCGAAGCCGGTCCGCTGGTCAAGCAGCTGCGTACCGAAGGCCTGAAAGACGTGAAGTTCATGTCTGACGACGGCATCGTGACCGACGAACTGGTGACCACCGCCGGTGGCCCGCAATACGTCGACGGCGTGCTGATGACCTTCGGCGCCGACCCGCGCCTGCTGCCGGACAGCAAGACCGTGGTCGAGCAGTTCCGCAAGTCCGGCACCGAGCCTGAAGGCTACACCCTATACGCCTACGCCTCGATCCAGGCCCTGGCCGCCGGCTTCAACGGCGCCAAGTCCAACAAGGGCGAAGACGCTGCCAAATGGCTGAAAGCCAACCCTGTGAAAACCGTGATGGGCGAGAAGACCTGGGACGCCAAGGGCGACCTGAAAGTCTCCGACTACGTGGTTTACCAGTGGGACAAGGACGGCAAATATCACCAGCTGGAAAAACAGAAGTAAGGGCTGACGCGATCAGTTGATCCCACTCATCCCATGTGGGAGCGAGCTTGCTCGCGAAGACGGAATCACAGGCAACATCCCTGTTGAATGTTTAACCGCTTTCGCGAGCAAGCTCGCTCCCACAGGATCCTGTGGTGGTCGGGCTGACTGCGCTCTGACATTGCTCCGACGTAAATCTGTATTTTTCCTAGAAGAACCGCGCGCCTGCGGTGCGTGCAGGTTCTCACTGCGTGAGATTGCGTTATGGATGGTATTTTCCTGCAGCAACTGGTCAACGGCCTGACCCTCGGGTCGGTCTATGGCCTGATCGCCATCGGCTACACAATGGTCTACGGCATCATCGGCATGATCAACTTCGCCCACGGCGAGGTTTACATGATTTCCGCTTACCTCGCGGCAATCAGTCTGGCTCTGCTGGCTTACTTCGGTATCGAATCCTTCCCGCTGCTGATGCTCGGCACCCTGGTCTTCACCATTGTCGTCACGGGGGTGTATGGCTGGGTCATCGAACGCATCGCCTACAAACCACTGCGCAACTCCACCCGACTGGCGCCGCTGATCAGCGCCATCGGTATCTCCCTGATCCTGCAGAACTATGCCCAGATCAGTCAGGGCGCCCGCCAACAGGGTGTTCCGACGCTGCTCACCGGCGCCTGGCGCATCGACGTCGGCTCGGGCTTCGTCCAGCTGACCTACACCAAAGTCTTCATTCTCGTGGCCGCATTCATCGGCATGGGGTTGCTGACCTATGTGATCAAGTACACCAAGCTCGGCCGCATGTGCCGCGCCACCCAGCAGGACCGCAAAATGGCCTCGATCCTGGGGATCAACACCGACCGGGTGATTTCCTACGTGTTCATCATCGGTGCGGCGATGGCGGCCCTGGCCGGCGTGCTGATCACCATGAACTACGGCACGTTCGACTTCTACGCAGGCTTCGTCATCGGCATCAAGGCGTTTACCGCCGCGGTGCTCGGCGGGATCGGCTCGCTGCCCGGCGCCATGCTCGGCGGGATCATCCTCGGGATCTCCGAGTCGCTGTTCTCGGGTCTGGTCAACTCCGACTACAAAGACGTGTTCAGCTTCTCGCTGCTCGTACTTGTTCTGGTCTTCCGGCCTCAAGGCCTGCTGGGCCGTCCTCTTGTGTCGAAGGTGTAAGCGATGTCTTCAACCACAGCAAAATCCATTGATGTCAAAAAAAGCCTGGTTGAGGCGATACTCGCCGGTCTGATCGCCCTGATCGTGTTCGGGCCGATCGTCGGCGTGGTACTCGACGGCTACAGCTTCAACCTCGAACCCACCCGTGTGGCGTGGATCATTGCCATCGTCATGGCGGGGCGGTTTTTCCTGAGCCTGTTCCTGCAGACGCCCAGGGGTCTGAAAATTCTCGAAGGATTCGAGAGCACCGGCTCCGGCGTGCATGTGCTGCCACCGGACTACAAGTCGCGCCTGCGCTGGATCATCCCGGTGATGATCGCCATCGCCGTGGCGCTGCCGTTCTTCTCCAATTCCTACCTGCTGGGCGTGGTCATCCTCGGGTTGATCTACGTGCTGCTGGGCCTGGGGCTGAACATCGTGGTCGGTCTGGCCGGTCTGCTCGACCTGGGTTACGTGGCGTTCTACGCCATCGGCGCCTATGGTCTGGCGCTCGGTTATCAGTACCTCGGTCTGGGCTTCTGGACAGTGCTGCCACTGGCGGCCATCACTGCTGGCCTGGCCGGTTGCATCCTCGGTTTCCCGGTGCTGCGCCTGCATGGCGACTACCTGGCGATCGTGACCCTGGGCTTCGGTGAAATCATTCGTCTGGTACTCAACAACTGGTTGTCCCTGACCGGCGGCCCGAACGGCATGCCGGCGCCACTGCCGACCTTCTTCGGTCTGGAATTCGGCAAGCGGGCGAAGGATGGCGGGGTACCGTTCCACGAGTTCTTCGGCATCGCCTACAACCCGGACGTGAAGTACTACTTCATTTATACGGTGTTGTTCCTGGTGGTTCTGGCCGTGCTGTACATCAAGCATCGTCTGGTGAAAATGCCGGTCGGCCGCGCCTGGGAAGCCCTGCGTGAAGACGAGATCGCCTGCCGCTCGATGGGGCTGAACCACGTGCTGGTCAAACTCTCGGCGTTCACCATCGGCGCCTCCACGGCAGGCCTGGCGGGTGTGTTTTTCGCCACCTATCAAGGTTTCGTCAACCCGACCTCGTTCACCTTCTTCGAATCGGCGCTGATCCTTGCCATCGTCGTGCTCGGTGGCATGGGCTCGACCATCGGCGTGGTGATCGCCGCGTTCGTGCTGACGGTTGCCCCGGAACTGTTGCGCAGCTTTGCCGAATATCGCGTGCTGCTGTTCGGCATCCTGATGGTGTTGATGATGATCTGGCGACCTCGCGGACTGATCCGCATCAGCCGTACCGGGGTCACTCCACGCAAAGGTGCCATTCACTATGAGAGGGCTGCGCCATGAGTGAAGTCGTACTCTCTGTTGAAAAACTGATGATGCACTTCGGTGGCATCAAGGCCTTGAGCGACGTCAGCCTGAAGGTCAAACGCAACTCGATCTTCGCCCTGATCGGCCCCAACGGCGCCGGCAAGACCACGGTGTTCAACTGCCTGACCGGGTTCTACAAGGCCTCCGGCGGCAAGATCGAACTCAACGTGCGAGGCCGGCAGACCAATGTCATCCAACTGCTGGGCGAGTCGTTCAAACCAACCGACTTCGTCTCGCCGAAAAACTTCGCCAGTCGCCTGTACTACAAGATGTTTGGCGGCACTCACCTGGTGAACCGCGCGGGCCTGGCCCGGACCTTCCAGAACATTCGCCTGTTCAAGGAAATGTCGGTGCTGGAAAACCTGCTGGTGGCCCAGCACATGTGGGTCAACCGCAACATGCTGGCCGGCATCCTCAACACCAAGGGCTATCGCAAGGCCGAAAGCGATGCGCTGGACTGCGCGTTCTACTGGCTGGAAGTGGTGGATCTGGTGGACTGCGCCAACCGTCTGGCCGGTGAGTTGTCCTACGGCCAGCAGCGTCGTCTGGAGATCGCCCGGGCCATGTGCACGCGGCCACAGATCATCTGCCTCGACGAACCGGCCGCCGGCCTCAACCCTCAGGAAACCGAAGCGCTGAGCGCGATGATCCGGCTGCTGCGCGACGAGCACGATCTGACCGTGGTGCTGATCGAACACGACATGGGCATGGTCATGAGCATTTCCGATCACATCGTGGTACTGGACCACGGCATTGTCATCGCCGAGGGCGGTCCGGACGATATCCGCCACGATCCGAAAGTAATTGCGGCTTATCTGGGCGCCGATGAAGAGGAAGTCGTATGACGCAACCCATCCTCGAACTCAAGGAACTGGACGTGTTCTACGGCCCGATCCAGGCCCTCAAAGGCGTCTCGCTGCAGATCAACGAAGGGGAAACCGTCAGCCTGATCGGCTCCAACGGCGCCGGCAAGTCGACCCTGCTGATGTCGATCTTCGGCCAGCCCCGGGCGGCGGGCGGGCAGATCCTCTATCAGGGCGTGGACATCACCCACAAGTCATCGCACTACATCGCCTCCAACGGCATCGCGCAGTCGCCGGAAGGGCGGCGGGTGTTCCCCGACATGACCGTCGAGGAAAACCTGCTGATGGGCACCATCCCGATCGGCGACAAATATGCGAAGGAGGACATGCAACGCATGTTCGAGCTGTTCCCTCGGCTCGAAGAGCGCCGCAATCAGCGTGCAATGACCATGTCCGGCGGCGAGCAGCAAATGCTCGCCATCGCCCGGGCGCTGATGAGCCGGCCAAAGTTGCTGCTGCTGGATGAACCGAGCCTGGGGCTGGCGCCGATCGTGGTGAAACAGATCTTCGCCACCCTGCGGGAACTGGCGAAAACCGGCATGACCATTTTCCTCGTCGAGCAGAACGCCAACCATGCGTTGAAACTGTCCGACCGGGCGTATGTGATGGTCAACGGCGAGATTCGCCTCAGTGGCACCGGTCAGGAACTGCTGGTGAACGAGGAGGTGCGTAACGCCTATCTTGGCGGGCACTGAGTTCTCAGGTTTTCCACAGCGATACAGAGCCCCGAGACGCGAGTCCCGGGGCTTTTTTGTATCCAGAATCGATCACGATCCACGCCATTCCCGAAATTGTGGAAAACAAAATCCGGAACCTGCCAAAGCGCGACATATAGACGCTGCAAATGGCTGTTTTTCCACCGTTTTGACTTGTCCCCGGTTGCTGTGGAGCCGGCTGTGAATAACGTGGGAGTAGCTGGCTGAAAGCCTTTAAAGACGTGGTCTTCAGGCGAACGGTCGTTTTTTGAACAGGCCGTTTGCCGGTAGCGCCCAGCCGTTTTGTCAACCTTTTTATGGCTGCGGGAAAGCACGGGATCGTCTGTGCGCAAGCCTGTGGATAAGTCTGTGATCAAACTCTGGAAAGACTGCGCAGAGCGCCGTGATTGCTGGCCCCGGGCAAGCAGGGTGGTGACCGGTCGGTCGTGCGCAATGCCATGCCCGGCATAATCGGCGGATCCGGGTCAAGCGAAATACTTTGCCTTCGTCGCGCAAAGCCTTGTGTGGCGCGGCTTTGCGCTTTTCCACTTGCCCCCGGAAACTGTGGAAGGGCATGTGGATAACATGCGGGCATGTGGCTACAGGCCACGTCAGACAAGGCGTTGAGCCGGTTGATCAAATTCTGAGCAGAAATGTCCGCCGGTCGATGGTTGCTCGTGAATGCCGGGCCGGGCATGCTGCCTGCTGATTTTCTATTCCAATGGCTACCCCGGGTGGCCGAAGCAAGGAGAACACGATGTCCAACACCCTGTTTATCACCGGCGCGACGTCCGGTTTTGGTGAAGCCTGTGCCCGTCGTTTTGCCGAGGCCGGCTGGAAACTGGTGCTGACCGGTCGTCGTGAAGAACGCCTCAACGCGCTGTGCGCCGAGCTGTCGAAGCAGACCGAAGTGCATGGCCTGGTGCTGGACGTACGTGACCGCAAGGCAATGGAGGAGGCGATTGCCAACCTGCCGCCGTCGTTCGCCAAACTGCGCGGCCTGATCAACAACGCCGGTCTGGCGCTGGGCGTGGACCCGGCACCGAAGTGCGACCTCGACGATTGGGACACCATGGTCGACACCAACGTCAAAGGCCTGATGTACGGCACCCGCCTGTTGCTGCCACGCCTGATCGCCCACGGTCGCGGCGCCGGCATCGTCAACCTCGGTTCCATCGCCGGCAACTACCCGTACCCGGGCAGCCACGTTTATGGCGCGACCAAGGCGTTCGTCAAACAGTTCTCGCTGAACCTGCGTTGCGACTTGCAGGGCACCGGCGTTCGCGTGAGCAACATTGAGCCGGGTCTGTGCGAGAGCGAGTTCTCGCTGGTGCGCTTCGGCGGTGACCAGGCGCGTTATGACGCAACCTACGCCGGCGCCGAGCCGATCCAGCCGCAGGACATCGCCGAGACGATTTTCTGGGTGCTCAATACCCCGGCGCACATCAACATCAACAGCCTGGAACTGATGCCGGTGAGCCAGACCTGGGCGGGTTTTGCCATCGAGCGTAACAAGATCTGACACAGCGTAACGGCTAATCGCTGGCAAGCCAGCTCCCACAGGTATCGCGGCAATCCCGGAATTTCGCCGCACCGATAACCCTGTGGGAGCGAGCTTGCTCCGGGCGGCGATCCGACGATGGGGCCGGAACAGGCAAATCGCCGCATAAGGTAGACTCCTTACTCAACAACCCCACCGCACCCTGCGGTTTTCAAGGTGTTTCGAGGAGTCAAAGTGAGTAACCGAGGTGAGCAGTCGCTGCTCAAACAATCGACCCTTCTGATGTTTGCCGTGTCGATTGCCGGGATCGTCACCGGTTTTGTATCGGGTTCCCAATCCATCCTGTTCGATGGTTTTTTTTCGCTGATTGCAACGTTCATCAAAGTCCTGATGCTGATCACGGCGAAGCTGATCGCCAAGCAGAGCAACCACCGCTTCCAGTTCGGTTTCTGGCATCTGGAACCGATGGTGCTGCTGATCGAGGGCAGTTTCCTGTTATTGATCGCGATCTACGCGTTTCTCAACGGCGTGTTCGGCATCATCAATGGCGGTCGTGAAATCGAACTGGGGCTGGTGATCATCTACGCGGCGGTGTTTACCGTTGTCGAATTCGCCTACTTCTTCTACGTGCGTCACCGCAATCGCAAGCTCAAGTCGAGTCTGATCCAGTTCGACAACATCAGCTGGCTGGTGGACGCGATGCTGTCGGTTGGCCTGTTGATCAGTTTCCTCGTGGCGTTGCTGCTCAAATCCCGGGGCTATGGCGAATGGGCCAAATTCGTCGACCCGCTGATTCTCATCGTACTGGCCCTGACCATGCTGCCGCCGGCCTTCAAGATCCTCGGCCCGGCGCTGCGTGACGTGCTCGGCATTGCGCCGGACACGCTGGATGAGCAGGTGCGCGAAGTGATGGAGGCGGCGAAGGTCGAGCATGGTTTCGACGATTACGTGTCCTACGTGCAGAAGCACGGGCGGGCGCGATTCATCGAGATTCATGTGGTGTTGCCAGCGGATTACCGGCTGCAGAGTGTCGGTCAGCTGGATGTGCTGCGCGAGGCGATTTCCGCGAAGCTGGGCAAACCGGATGCGGCGCGCTGGCTGACCATCAGTTTTACGGGTGACAGGAAGTGGATTGCCTGAGGTTATGTGGCGAGGGAGTTTGCTCCCTCGCCACTGTTGTCAGCCCAGATAATCGGCGAGGCCGCGATAGCAGGTCGCCAGGTGATACGGCGTGGTCGAGGGCATGTCCTTGCGGCTGACCTCGCCCTGTTCGTCACGGCATTCATGCCAGCCGCCGACATGCAGGAAACGCTGCTGCAACGCCTGCAACTGGCGCAGCACGGCAGCTTCGCTGCCCGGACGCAAGGTCAGGGCACGCAGGTATTCGGCCTGGGCCCAGATGCGCTGGGTCGAATCTTTCGGGCGCCCGTCCAGATTCAGGTCGAGCATTGCGCGAACGGCACCGGACGGTCGCACCACGCCGTACTGCTCGGTGAAGGCAAACGCCCGGTCCAGCGCGGCATGCAGTTTCGAACCGCGCAGCAGCGGCGAAGATTCCAGCAGGAAGTACCACTCGAATTGATGACCCGGCTCGTACCAGTTATCCACAGCCCCCAGCGGTTTTTCCATCAGCACACCGGCCTGCGGATCGACGAAGTGCTTGTGCATGGCTGTGCATAACTCGCTCAGCGCCTGCTTGACCGGCGCATCTTCGCGCACGGCCAGCGTGGCCAGGAAGGCTTCGGCCAGGTGCATCAGCGGGTTCTGCAACGGGCCGGTTTCCAGCGTGGTCCAGTCGCGGTCGAGGCAGGCTTCGTAGAGACCGTCGCCGGTGGCGAAACGCCGGCCGATGACTTCCAGCGCTGCATTGAGGGTCGATTCGACCAACGGCTCGCGAGACTTTTCCCAGTAATGAGCGCAGGCGAACAGGATGAACGCGTGGGTGTAGAGGTCCTTGCGCTGATCCAGCGGTTTGCCCTGGGGATCGATGCTGTAGAACCAGCCGCCGTGCTCGGCATCGTGGAAGTGTCGTTGCAGGGAGCGGAACAGCGCGGCCGCCCGTACTTCGGCGTTATCCACAACCCCGATCAGGCTGGAAAACAGATACAGCTGCCTTGCGCAGGCCATGGCCCGATAGCGCTGCGGTGGCAGCGGCTGATGCGCGGCGTCCAGCGCCTCGTAAGGCAACGCCATGTCGGCGTTCCAGCCAGGTCCTTGCCAGAGGGGCACGATCACGTTCAGGAAATGCTGTTGCACTTCACCGAACAGGGCGGTCAATTCAGGCAGGGAGGTGGAGCGGGAAGCGTGGGGCATGGGCGGACGTCGTCACGGCTGGGGCGATTGCGCGACATGGTAGCAGAGAGACCGGCCTTGGAGACGCAGTGTCTGTCAGTCCGCCTTCGCGAGCGGGCTCGCTCCCACACGGGTCACGTTGAACACAATATTTGTGAGCAACACAAAACAACTGTGGGAGCGAGCCAGCTCGCGAAGAGGCCAGTTCAAGCGATGGAAATCAGCCGGTCAGCAACCACGCGCCAGTCACCGCCGAAGCCGCTCCGGCCAGTCGAACCAGCGGTGCGGCAGCCTGAGGCAGAAAGCGCACGACGGCATAACCGGCCGCATGCAGGGCTGCTGTCGCGACCACGAAACCGGCGGCATACGCCCACGGGCTCGACATGTCCGGCAGCTCCAGACCATGGGCCACGCCATGGAACAGCGCAAACAGCGCCGTTGCGGCCACTGCCATCGCCAGTGGCAGACGCACCGCCAGCGCCACCGCCAGACCCAGCGCCAGCACTGAAGCGGCAATCCCGCCTTCCAGCGCCGGCAACTCCAGCCCTTCAAACCCGAGCATCCCGCCGATCAGCATGGTGCCGACAAAGGTGCACGGCAGCGCCCAGCGCGCCGCGCCTTGCTGCTGCGCGGCCCACAGACCGACGGCCACCATCGCCAGCAAATGGTCGAGGCCGCCGATCGGGTGGCTGATGCCGGCCACCAGACCAGAATCGCCGTGGCCGGGGTGGGCGAAGGCCAGGGCCGGTGTCAGCAGCAGTGCGACGGCGCCGAAAATGCGTTTGAGTGTCATGGATAAGCTTCCTTGTTGATCAGTGAATCAGGCTGCCGTCAGCAGGCCCTGGCGTTCGATGAAGGCGATGATGTCTTCCAGGCCCTGCCCGGTTTTCTGATTGCTGAACACGAACGGCTTGCCGTTGCGCATGCGCTGGGTGTCGCTGTTCATCATCTCCAGCGAGGCGCCGACCAGCGGCGCGAGGTCGATCTTGTTGATCACCAGCAGGTCGGATTTGCAAATGCCGGGCCCGCCCTTGCGCGGCAGCTTGTCGCCGGCCGATACGTCGATCACGTAGATGGTCAGGTCGGACAGTTCCGGGCTGAAGGTCGCGGAAAGGTTGTCACCTCCGGACTCCACCAGAATCAGATCCAGCCCCGGAAAGCGCCGGTTCAGTTGATCCACGGCTTCGAGGTTGATCGAGGCGTCTTCGCGAATCGCGGTGTGCGGGCAGCCGCCGGTTTCCACGCCGATGATGCGCTCCGGTGCCAGCGCTTCGTTGCGCACCAGAAAGTCGGCGTCTTCACGGGTGTAGATGTCGTTGGTGACAACCGCCAGGTTATAGCGCTCGCGCAGCGCCAGACACAGGGCCAGGGTCAACGCGGTTTTGCCGGAACCGACCGGGCCGCCGATGCCGACGCGCAGGGGTTGTGTGTGCATGAGATTCTCCAGACTGAAAGGCCCTAGGAACGGAACAGGCGGCTGTACTGGCGCTCATGGGCCATGCACGCCAGGGACAGACCGAACGCGGCGCTGCCGAGGTGTTCGGGATTGATTCGGGTGGCGTCCTGCTGCGCCTGTTGCAGCAGCGGCAGCAGTTCGCTGGTCAGGCGCTGGGCGGCTTGCTGGCCCAGCGGCAGGGTTTTCATCAGCACCGCGAGCTGGTTTTCCAGCCAGCTCCACAGCCATGCGGCGAGGGCGTCCTGCGGGCTGATCTGCCAGGCGCGGGCGGCCAGTGCCCAGCACAGGGCCAGATGCGGTTCGTTGCAGTGTTCGAGAAAGTCCCGTGCAGCCTGATCAAGTTCGGGCAAGCCGTTGAGCAATTGCTGCAGCGAATAACCCATCTGCCGGCTCTCCAGATGCAGTTCGCGGGTTTCGCGGCTGGCGCGGTGGCTTTCGCAGATACGCCGCAGCTCATCCCAGTTTTCATCCGCAGCCGCCTGGCAATGGGCAAGCAGCAGGGGGGCTTCGAATCGCGCGAGATTGAGCAGCAATTGATCGCTGATCCAGCGCCGGGCGCTGTCCGGGTTGTTCACTCGGCCGTTATCCACCGCCATTTCCAGACCCTGGGAATAGCTGTAGCCGCCAATCGGCAGTTGCGGACTGGCCAGGCGCAGCAGCGCCCAGGCCGGGTTCACAAACGTACGCCGAACTGGTGGAGTTTCGGCGCGTAGTTGAAGTCTTCGTCGCCGTGACGCGAATGGTGATGGCCACCGCCGTAGGCGCCGTGTTCCGGCTGGAACGGCGCCTCGATGGATTCAACCTGCGCGCCCAGCTGTTCCAGCATCGCCTTGAGCACGTAATCGTCGAGCAGACGCAACCAGCCGTCACCGACTTGCAGTGCGACATGGCGATTGCCCAGGTGATAGGCCGCGCGGGTCAGTTCGAAGACGTTGGCGCAGGTGACGTGCAGCAGTTGTTCGGAGCGGGCGCAGACCCGGACGATCCGGCCATCTTCGGCTTGCAGGCATTCGCCGTCATGCAGCGGCGGTTGACCACGCTCCAGAAACAGCCCGACGTCTTCGCCTTCGGCACTGAAACAGCGCAGGCGGCTTTTGCTCCTGGCCTCGAAGGTCAGGTGCAATTCGGCGGCCCAGAGGGGTTGAGGGTCGATTCGGCGGTGAATCACCAGCATCGGAAAGCTTCCTGCCATTGACAATGCTCAGGCTAGAGCAAGGGGCTTGCCAACCGGACGATATGTAGGAAAACCCTGTCGGAGCGTAGCGGATGTTTCAAGATGTTGCAGGATTGTGAGGTGTTTTGGTGCGTGAAGTTTTTTACATGCACCCTTTTGCGGCACAAAAAAATCGCAGCCTTGGCTGCGATCTTTTGGTGACTCACTCGGTACTCCCGAGTCCTTGCCAATGCTTGAGCCCGATAAAGATGAAGCGCAGTTGCTGGGTCATCTTCGCCTGCGGCGTCAAATGCTCGGGCAGGGCTTCGGATGGCGGGTCAATGATGTCCGGCAGGGTGGCGAACACCGACTTGACGATCAGGTCGGCCATCACGCTCAAGCCTTCGCGATTGAGGTGTTGCAGCTTGGGCATCAAGGCCAGGTCCGCCGCGAGGTCGGAGCTGATGTCCTCACGCAAGCGGCCAATGGCCTGACGCACCGGCAACGATCCGCCGTACTGCTCACGAGCCAGAAACAGGAATTGCGAACGGTTGGCGCTGACCACGTCGAGGAAGATCCGCACCGAGGCATCGATGATTCCGCCCATGACGAATTCGTTATGGCGGACCAGGCGAATGGTTTCGCGGAAGGTCTGGCCGACTTCGCTGACCAGTACCAGGCCGAGTTCATCCATATCGGCGAAATGCCGGTAGAAACCGGTGGGCACGATGCCGGCGGTTTTCGTCACTTCACGCAGGCTCAGGCTGCCGAATCCTCGGCCGCTTTCCATCAGGTGGCGGGCAGCGTCCATCAGGGCGTTGCGGGTCTGTTGTTTCTGTTCGGCGCGGGGCAGCATCGCAAGGGTGTGTTCTTAGGCAAGACAAGCGCCGCACTCTAGCAAATCGGCTTTGTCGGCGTCGAACGGCAGCGGGGATACAGCGGGATTTCGCGACTTCTTCATACCGGCTCCTGAAAAGTCAAAAGCCCAATCCGGGGATTGGGCTTTTTTTCCAGGCCGCCACGGGCTTAGCTCAAGGCGCTGTTGCGTTCGATCACGCGGTCACCACCACCTTCGGCCAGGGTTTGACCTTGTGGGGTCTTGTCGTAGCCGTCAGCTGCGAGGGTCTGACCTTGAGGGGTCTTGTCGTAGCCGTCAGCAGCCAGGGTCTGACCTTGTGGAGTCTTGTCATAACCGTCCTGGACCAGGCCTTTCTCTTCCAGACGATCACGGCCGCCTTCGGCTAAGGTTTGACCTTGTGGAGTCTTGTCATAGCCATCTTGAACCAGACCTTTTTCTTCCAGGCGGTTACGACCGTTTTCAGCCAGGGTCTGGCCTTGTGGCGTGCGGTCCGAACCATCAGCAGCAACGGTCTGGCTGAACACCGAGTGGCTGGATTTCACTTGCGGAGTAGCCTGATCGGCAGCTGGCAGAGCGAAAGCGGTGCTGGCCAGCATCGAGAGGGCAAAACTGAACAGAATTTGGCGTTTCATGATGGGTTGCTCCTTGGGAGGGCGATAAAGTGGGTACGAAGCCAATGCTACTCTCGATAAGTCGATATAAAAGTTCATAAACACAATGGTAATAATCAACAGAATTGATTGTTCGCTTGGGAGGCTCTAGCTCGGGCGTTTCAGGCGAGCGGTTTTGCACCGGAGTGGGTATTTTCCACCCACTTTTGCCTCGCAAAAGTGCGGGGGCGGTAACGTCAACTCGACCGATCGGTCAGCAGTGCGACCGTTTTTTGGCCTCGATGGGGCTTTCGATTAAACCTGCGGGCTGTTTGCCAGTCGTAGACTTCATGAGGGCCTGGCAAGGCCCGTCGTTCAAGCGGTGTCGATCCGCCGTCGTTTTCAGGAGCTTTGTGCATGACGCGCAGCCGTAAAATTTTCGTCTGGACCTTCGCCACCCTCGTGCTGCTGCTGGCGGTGCTGGTCCTGATCATCGTGTTCTTCGACTGGAACCGGATCAAACCGCCGCTCAACGCCAAAGTTTCGGAAGAACTGCACCGAGCGTTCGCCATCAATGGCAACCTCGCCGTGGTCTGGCAGCGCGAGCCGGACGAGGGCGGCTGGCGCGCCTGGGTGCCGTGGCCGCATGTGGTGGCCGAAGACCTGACCCTGGGTAACCCGGACTGGTCGAAGCAACCGCAGATGGTCACCCTCAAAAAGGTCGAGTTGCGCATCTCTCCGCTGGCCTTGCTGGCGCAACGGGTGACGATCCCACGCATCGACCTGACCGAGCCCAACGCGCAATTGCAGCGTCTGGCCGATGGCCGCGCCAACTGGACGTTCAAGTTCGATCCCAAGGACCCGAATGCCGAACCGTCTAACTGGGTGGTGGACATCGGCGCCATCGGTTTCGACAAGGGCCACGTCACCCTGGACGACCAGACCCTCAAGACCAGTCTCGACCTGTTGATCGATCCACTGGGCAAGCCGATTCCCTTCAGCGATATCGTCGGCGACAAAGCGGCGAAAACCGCATTGGAGAAGGGTGGTGCGCCGCAGGATTATGCGTTCGCACTTAAAGTCACAGGCCAGTACCACGGCCAAAAGCTCGCCGGCCAGGGCAAGATCGGCGGTCTGCTGGCCTTGCAGGATGCGGCGAAACCGTTCCCGCTGCAGGCTCAGGCGAAAATCGGCGATACCAGCATCGAGCTGGCCGGCACGCTGACCGATCCACTGAACCTCGGCGCCCTCGATCTGCGCCTCAAACTGGCGGGCGCCAGCCTCGGCAATCTCTATCCGCTGACCGGCGTGACCCTGCCGGACACGCCGCCGTATTCCACCGACGGTCATCTGATCGCCAAACTCCATGAGCCGGGTGGCGCGCAGTTCCGCTACGAGCAGTTCAACGGCAAGATCGGTGGCAGCGACATTCACGGTGACCTGGCCTACGTCGCCAGTCAGCCACGACCCAGACTCAGCGGGGCGCTGCTGTCCAATCAACTGCTGTTCGCCGACCTCGCGCCGCTGATTGGCGCGGATTCCAATGACAAGCAGAAGGCCCGTGGTGGCGAGAGCAAGCAACCGGCGGACAAGGTGCTGCCGGTGGAGGAGTTCAAGACTGACCGCTGGCGGGCGATGGACGCCGACGTCGAGTTCACCGGCAAGCGCATCGTCCACAGCGAGAAGCTGCCGTTCACCGACCTCTATACCCACCTCAAACTCAATGACGGCGAGCTGAGCCTTGAGCCGCTGCGCTTTGGCGTCGCCGGCGGCAATCTCGATGCGCAGATCCGCCTCAACGGCCGCACCGAGCCACTGGAAGGGCGGGCGAAACTGACCGCGCGCAAGTTCAAGCTCAAGCAACTGTTCCCGACCTTCGAACCGATGAAGACCAGTTTCGGCGAGCTCAACGGCGATGCCGACATCAGCGGGCGCGGCAACTCGGTGGCCAAACTGCTGGGCGGCGCCAACGGCAATCTGAAGATGTTGATCAACGACGGCGCCATCAGCCGTGAGTTGATGGAACTGGCAGGACTCAACGTCGGCAACTACGTGGTCGGCAAGGTGTTTGGCGACAAGGAAGTGAAGATCAATTGCGCGGCGGCGGATTTCGATATCAAGACCGGCCTGGCGACGACGCGACTGTTCGTGTTCGATACCGAGAACGCCATCGTCTACATCGACGGCACGGCAAACATGGCCACCGAGCAACTGGACTTGACCGTGACGCCGGAATCAAAGGGCTGGCGGCTGATCTCCCTGCGTTCGCCGTTGTACGTGCGCGGCAAGTTCATCAAGCCTGACGCCGGAGTGAAAGCGGTGCCGCTGATGCTGCGCGGTGCCGGCATGGTGGCGCTGGGCGTGATCGCCGCGCCGGCGGCGGGGCTGCTGGCACTGGTGGCGCCGAGTGGCGGCGAACCTAATCAGTGCGCGCCGTTGCTGGAGCAGATGAAGGCGGGCAAGGCACCTGTCACGGTGAAACCTACGAAATGATCGGTGATTGACAGGGCCTCTTCGCGAGCAGGCTCGCTCCCACACTTGAAATGCATTCCAGTGGGAGCGGGCCTGCTCGCGAAGGCGATTTTCGCCAGAATTACAGGTCTTTCAGGATGTCCGCCATGTCATCGGCATGCTCTTCTTCCTGAGCCAGGATGTCTTCGAAGATGCGCCGGGTGGTCGGGTCTTTATCGCCGATGTACTGGATGATTTCACGATAGCTGTCGATGGCGATCCGTTCGGCTACCAGGTCTTCGTAGACCATTTCCTTCAGGGTTTTGCCCGCCACGTATTGCGCGTGGGACAGCTTCGACAGCAGGTCCGGGTTGAACTCGGGCTCGCCACCCAGTTGCACGATGCGCTCGGCGAGGCGGTCGGCGTGATCCGCTTCCTGCGTGGCGTGCTCAAGAAACTCGTCGGCGGCGACGTTGGCTTTCAGGCCGTTGGCCATGAAGTAATGGCGCTTGTAGCGCAATACGCAGACCAGTTCGGTGGCCAGCGATTCATTGAGCAGGCGCAGCACTTCCTCACGATTGGCGCTGTAGCTTTCGGTCACCGCGCCGTTTTCGACGTGTTGTCGTGCGCGCTCGCGCAGGGTTTGAACATCAGACAGATGCAGGTCGCTCATTTCAGTCTCCTGGAGGCTAATCCGGTGGGCGCCACGTTCGGCCGACGTGATCGCTACCCAGGTTGTGAGTGATGCGAGCGGCAAAAAGTTTTATGTATTTTTCGCGGGTCTCGGCGACAGCCCGGACAACTGCGCCTCTTCCTGCAACCAGGTGAAGAATGCCCGCACCGGGGGATGCCGCTCGCGCCCCGGCACGCAAAGTGCGCTGTAACCGGCGCCATCGACCTGCACCTCGCCCTTGTACGGCACCAGCAAACCGCTGGCGACGTTCTCCGACACCAGAATGTTGCTCGCCAGCACCAGCCCTTGTCCGGCGATGGCCGCCTGCAGGGCGTAATGTTCTTCGTCGTATTCGCGCACGGCCGGGTGCTTATTCAGCCAGTGCTCTCCCGACTGCGCGCACCAGGCTTCCCAGCCGTGGGCATACAGCTTCGAGTTATGCCAGCGCACGCTGATCAGCGTCGGAGTGCGACGGGCGGCCAGCGCCACTTGTTCCGGCGAGCCGTAGACGCCGAACGATTCATCGAACAGGCACAAGCCGTACAGGTTCGGGTAATCGTCGAGGCTGTAGCGCAATACCAGATCGACGCTGGCGTCCTGATGCAGGTCGATCACTTCGCAATGGGTGTCCAGCCGCACGTTGATATTCGGATGTTTCGCGTAAAACCGACCCAGTCGCGGCACCAGCCACAGTGCGGCGAACGCCGCGGTGGTCGACAGTGTCAGGCTGCTGACGCTGCGTTGCGGGCGCAGGGTGTCGACGCTTTGCGCCACTTCCA
This sequence comes from Pseudomonas sp. KCJK9016, assembly GCF_046231795.1. NCBI lineage: Bacteria > Pseudomonadati > Pseudomonadota > Gammaproteobacteria > Pseudomonadales > Pseudomonadaceae > Pseudomonas > Pseudomonas sp. KCJK9016. The sequence continues at coordinate 249,815 of NZ_JBJJMM010000001.1, forward strand.
GCAGCGCGCCGTGCAGGCTGCGGAACAGCCGCTCGCCGCCCTCGGTCAGGCGTACCTGACGCGGCAGACGCTCGAACAGCGCCACGCCGAGCCAGTCCTCCAGCGAACGGATCTGATGGGAAATCGCCGTTGGTGTCACCGCCAGTTCTTCGGCGGCAGCCTTGAAACTCAAGAGGCGCGAGGCGGATTCGAAGGCGCGCAGGGCGGTCAGTGGCAATGACGCGAACATGACAACTCCATGGATGAAAGCAATTCATCCAGACTGATTTTTGCTCATTTGAGGCAACAACTGAATGGCTGCAATCTGCCGCCACACAGTCATTCAAGTCTAGTGCCAAAGGAGTTTCAGATGAGCAAGATTCTTGCGATCCATGCCAGCCCACGCGGCGACCGTTCCCATTCTCGGCGTCTGGCGGAAGGTTTTCTCAGCGCCTGGCAAGTCCGTCATCCTCAGGCTCAAGTCACTCGTCGCGAAGTTGGCCGGGCACTGATTCCGGCGGTCAACGAGGCGTTTGTCGCTGCGGCGTTTTACCCCGAGCCCGAAACACGGCCGCTGACGATGCAGGCCGATCTGGCCCTCAGCGACCAACTGGTGGGCGAGTTGTTCGATCATGACCTGCTGCTGATTTCCACGCCGATGTACAACTTCAACGTGCCCAGCGGTCTCAAGGCCTGGGTCGACCAGATCGTGCGGTTGGGCCTGACGTTCGACCATACCCTGGACAATGGCATCGCCCAGTACACGCCACTGTTGCGCGGCAAAAAAGCGCTGATCGTCACCACGCGCGGCGGCTTCGGCTTCGGCCCGGGCGGCGAGCTGGAGGCATTGAACCACGCCGATCCTTGGCTGCGCACGGCGCTGGGTTTCATCGGTATCAACGACGTCTCGGTGGTCGCTGCCGAGGGCGAAGAATCCGCCGAACGCACCTTCGCGGTGTCGGTGGCCGAGGCCGAGCAGCGCTTGCTCGATCTCGCCCGGGAGTTCTAGGTGGCCTGGCTGTTTCTGCTGATCGCCGCCGGTTTCGAAGTCACCTTCGCCATGGGCATGAAGTACGCCGAGGGTTTCACCCGGCTCTGGCCCTCACTGATTACCGTGGTCGCGGCGGTGGGCGGGATTTATTTCCTGACCCTGGCGATGCGCGAATTGCCGGTCAGCATCGCCTACCCGATCTGGACCGCCATCGGTTCACTGGGCACGGTGTTTCTCGGTTTTGCGCTGCTGGGCGAGAGCCTGACGCTGGTGAAGGTGCTGTCGGTGGGGCTGATTGTGGCGGGGGTGGTGGGGCTGAAGTAGGCTGGTCGTGGAGTTGTCATCATCACGGAGGATGCTTGGCGGGCGTTTTGCACGTCATGCAACCACCCACCGACCACAGGGATGTCTGCCTATGTCGCAGGAATCGGCCACACGTTATCCACTGGTGCTGGTGCCGGGAATGCTCGGTTTCATCCGGCTGGTGCTGTACCCGTACTGGTACGGGATCATCAAGGCGCTGCGTCGGGGCGGGGCGACGGTGATTGCGGTGCAGGTGTCGCCGCTCAATTCCACCGAAGTGCGTGGCGAGCAGTTGCTGGCACGTATCGATGAAATCCTGCGCGAGACCGGTGCCGCCAAAGTCAATCTGTTCGGTCATAGCCAGGGCTCGCTGACGGCGCGTTACGCGGCGGCCAAGCGCCCGGATCTGGTGGCCTCGGTGACCTCGGTGGCCGGGCCCAATCACGGTTCGGAACTGGCCGACTATCTGGCGAAACATTATCCGGCGGACAGCGCCCGGGGCCGCATCCTCGAGGCACTGTTGCGGTTTGTCGGCTGGTTGATGGCGCTGCTGGAAACCGGTTACCACGGGCCGAAACTGCCGGTGGATATCCATGCTTCACATCATTCACTGACCACTGAAGGCGTGGCGCTGTTCAACCAGCGTTATCCACAGGGCCTGCCTGATACGTGGGGCGGGCACGGGCCGGAGGAGGTCAACGGCGTGCGCTATTACTCGTGGTCCGGCACCTTGCAGCCGGGCAAGACCGACCGTGGCGGCAACCTGTTCGACGGCACCAACCGCAGCTGTCGGTTGTTCGCCAAAACCTTCGTGCGCGAGCCGGGGCAGTGCGACGGCATGGTCGGACGCTTCAGCTCGCACCTCGGTACGGTCATCGGGGATGACTACCCACTGGACCACTTCGACATCGTCAACCAGTCGCTGGGACTGGTCGGCAAAGGCGCGAACCCGGTGCGGCTGTTTGTCGAGCATGCGGCGCGGTTGAAAGCCGCTGGTTTATAGCCATGTGGGAATCAGGCAACGCTGACTCGGCGACCGAGGACAGTGGTCCAGCGTTCGGAAAGAATCACCCCGCCCAGCGTCAGTACGCCGCCGACCAGGTGATACATCGCCAGTTGTTCCTTCAACACCACCGCAGCAATCAGCGCCGTGATCAATGGCAGCAGGTTGAAGAACAGCGTGGTCCGGCTCGGCCCCAGGCGCTGCACGGCCTGCATCCACGCCAGCGGCGCGAGCATCGAGGCCAGCAGGCACGCGTAGAGCACCAGCGGAATGTTCTGCAGGGTCAGACCGGTTTTCGGCGATGCGGCGTACAGCGGAAACAGCACCACCACCGCCACCAGCACCTGCAAATACAGCAACACCAGAGGCGGCAGGCGCAGCTGCCATTTTTTCAGCAGGGTGCTGTAGATCGCGTAGGCGAGGGTGGCGATCAGCATCATCGCGTCACCCAGGTTCACTCCGTGTTGCAGCAGTGCGCCGAGGCTGCCGGACGACACCACCACCAGCACCCCGGCGAAGGACAGCACCGCACCGACCAGCGCGCCGGCGGTCAGGCGCTGGCCGAGGCTGATGATCGCCATGGCCAGCGACATCAACGGCATCAGCGACAGAATGATGCCCATGTTGGTGGCGCTGGTCATCGTGGCCGCGAAATAGGCCAGGCTCTGATAGACCGCCATGCCGAGCACGCCGAGAATGAAGATCTTGCCCAGGTTCGGGCGGATCTGCGGCCAGTGCGCAATCACCTTCCCGAGCATGAACGGGGTGAACAGCAGACCGGCGAGCAGCCAGCGGTAGAAGCCGATCTCGGCGGGGAAAATGGCACCGACCGCGAGTTTGTTGATCACGGTGTTGCCGGCCCAGATGAAAATCGCCAGCAGGGGAAACGCGTATTGCATGGGAAGAGAAACCAGTACGTTGATGAGCGCTGATTATCCCTTGTCCGGATGCCGGCCTATACTTCGAACCGGACAACCTGCCTCTGATTCCGGACAGCATGAACAGTAAACACATCGATCTGCTGGATTTCAGCGAACTGCCGTCGGCCGTGTACTTTCGCTATGCCGACTTCAATGCCCATGAATATGCCGCGCCGCACCGTCACCCGTGGGGCACACTGGAGTACGCAGCCCACGGGGTGTTGCACATGGAGGTCGACGGCAGTCGCTTCATGTCGCCGCCGCAATACGCGGTGTGGGTGCCGCCGCAGGTCGAGCACAGTTTCTACAGTCATCAGCCGGTGAATTATCGGGCGGTCTGCCTGGCGCCGGCGGTGTGCGCGGATTTACCGGCGCAAGCGTGCACCCTGGCGATCAGCGATATCCTCAAGGCCATTCTCAAGGACTTCGCCGCCCGGGATGTGAAGATCCCTGCGCTCGAGGCCGACCAGAGACTGGCCCGGGTGCTGGTGGATCAACTGCGTCAGGCGCCGGTTCACCAATGCTATTTGCCGTATGCCAGCAGTCCCGGTTTGCGGATCATCCTCGAGACCCTGCAGGCCGGGCCCGGTAACAATGAACCGCTGGCGCACTGGGCGGCGCAGGTGCATGTCAGCGAACGCACCCTGGCCCGGCAATTCGTCCGGGAGCTGGGGATGAGTTTCGGCGAGTGGCGTCAGCGCCTGCGTTATCTCGCCGCCATCGAGGCATTGGAGAGTTCACGCAGCGTGCAGGAAATCGCCTTCGATCTCGGTTACAGCAGCGGCTCGGCGTTCATCGCCATGTTCGCCCGGCAGGCCGGGTGTACGCCGGAGCAATACCGGCGCAGTCATCTGGAAGGCAGGAAGGTGTAACAAGATTTGGCTACACTCAGCCGGAGGCCGTATCCATCGATGCGGCGACAAGGAGAAAACTCCATGAAGATGCTGCGTGTCCCTTTGTTGATGATCGGTCTGCTGCTGTGCTCGCAGGGTTTCGCCGCCACGGCGCAACAGAACAAGATGACCACTTGCAACGCCGACGCCACGGCCAAGAGCCTCAAAGGCGATGAGCGCAAAGCCTTCATGAGCACTTGCCTCAAGGCCGCGCCGGCCGCCAACGATGCCAAGACCCTGACCCCGCAGCAGGAAAAGATGAAAACCTGCAATGCCGACGCGAAAACCAAAGCCCTGACCGGTGATGCGCGCAAGGCGTTCATGAGTGATTGTCTGAAGAAAAAATAATCAGTTGGACTTGTGGTGAGCAGGTTGGCCTCATCGTCGGATCGCCGCCCGGGCCAAGCCCGCTCCCACAGGTATTCAAGCGGTTCACGACATGGGTGTTCGACACTTGACCTGTGGGAGCTGGCTTGCCAGCGATGAGGCCCTATAGGTCTGGCTGCATATCCCTAGTGCTCATCCCGGATCGCTGGCAGACTGCCAATCCTTTTACGCCGTTCGTTTTGAGGCTGTATGCCAACGTTTTCTGAGCGTCATGTTGTGTTCTGGGTCAGTTGCATCATCATTTTCGGCGGTTTGCTGCTGGTACTGCCGCTGCGTTTATTGCCCAGTCTGCTGGCGGGGCTGCTGGTATTCGAGCTGGTCAACATGCTCACCCCGCAACTGCAAAGGCTGATCGAAGGCCGTCGCGCGCGCTGGCTGGCGGTGGCGTTACTGGGCACGCTGGTGGTGAGTGTGCTGGCGCTGATCTTTGCCGGGGCCATCAGTTTCCTGATGCACGAAGCGGAAAACCCCGGGGCTTCCCTCGATAAATTCATGGGCGTGGTCGACCGAGCCCGCGGGCAGTTGCCGCCGTTTCTCGACAGCTACCTGCCGGCCAGTGCCGCCGAGTTCCGTGTCGCCATTGGCCAATGGGCGAGCAAACACCTGTCCGAGCTGCAACTGGTAGGCAAGGATGCGGCGCACATGTTCGTGACCTTGTTGATCGGCATGGTGCTCGGCGCGATCATTGCGCTGCAGCGCATACCGGACGTGACCAAGCGCAAGCCGCTGGCGGCTGCACTGTTCGACCGCCTGCACCTGCTGGTTCAGGCGTTTCGCAATATCGTCTTCGCGCAGATCAAGATTTCGCTGCTCAACACCTTCTTCACCGGGATTTTCCTGGCGGTCATCCTGCCGCTGTTGGGGATCAAGCTGCCGCTGACCAAGACCCTGATCGTGCTGACCTTCCTGCTCGGCCTGCTGCCGGTGATCGGCAACCTGATGTCGAATACGCTGATCACCATTGTCGGCCTGTCGCTGTCGATCTGGGTCGCGGTTGCCGCGCTGGGTTACCTGATCTTTATCCACAAGCTCGAATACTTCCTCAACGCGCGCATCGTTGGCGGGCAGATCAGTGCCAAGTCCTGGGAGTTGCTGCTGGCGATGCTGGTGTTCGAAGCCGCGTTCGGCCTGCCGGGGGTGGTGGCGGGGCCGATTTATTACGCGTATCTGAAGAGTGAGCTGAAGCTCGGAGGAATGGTTTAAGGGCAGCTGCGAATTTCGAGCTGCGAGCTGCGAGCTGCGAGCTGCAAGAAAAAGGCAAGAGCGGTGGTCGCTCTTGCCTTTTCTTTTACTTGTAGCTTGCAGCTCGAAGCTGGCGTCAAACGCCGTAACGTTTCATGGCCTCGATCGCCAGACCGCTGCCGATGCTGCCGAAGATATTGCCTTCCACATGCCGGGCATTCGGCAGCATCGCTGAAACGCTGTTGCGCAGCGCCGGAATGCCGCTGGAGCCGCCGGTGAAGAACACCGTATCGACCTGACCTACCGCCACATTGGCGTCCGCCAGCAATTGCGTGACGCTGCCGCGCACCCGTTCCAGTTGCGAGTCGATGGCTGACTCGAACAAGGCACGACTGAGTTCCACGTTCAACCCGGACTCGATGCGATCCAGTGCTACATGGCGACTGTCGTTGTGGGTCAGATGAATCTTGGTTTCTTCCACTTCCATCGCCAGCCAGTGCCCGGCGCGCTGTTCGATCAGCTTGAACAGACGGTCGATGCCGCCGGTGTCTTCGATGTCGTAGCGCATGCTGCCCAGAGCCAGGGTCGACTTCTGCGAATACACCGAGTTGATGGTGTGCCAGGTTGCCAGGTTCATGTGGTGGCTGGTGGGCATCAGCGCGCCGCTCTTCATGCGGCTGCCGTAGCCGAACAGCGGCATCAGGCCCTGCAGGCTCAGTTGCTTGTCGAAGTCGGTCCCGCCGATGTGCACGCCGCCGGTGGCGAGGATATCGTCGTGACGGTTGTCCATGCCCCGGCGCTCCGGCGACAGGCGCACCAGGGAGAAGTCCGAAGTACCACCGCCGATGTCGACGATCAGTACCAGTTCTTCCCTTTCGATGGTCGATTCATAGTCGAATGCCGCAGCAATCGGCTCGTACTGGAACGACACGTCCTTGAAACCGAGCTTGCGCGCCACTTCCACCAGGGTGTCTTCGGCTTCCTGGTCGGCCAGCGGATCGTCATCGACGAAGAACACCGGGCGACCCAGCACAACCTGCTCGAACTCACGACCGGCGGCGGCTTCGGCGCGACTCTTGAGTTGGCCGATGAACAGCCCGAGCAAGTCCTTGAATGGCATCGCGGTGCCGAGAACGCTGGTGTCGTGCTTGATCAGCTTGGAGCCGAGCAGGCTCTTGAGCGAGCGCATCAGCCGGCCTTCGTAGCCTTCCAGGTATTCGTGCAGCGCCAGGCGACCGTAGACCGGGCGGCGCTCCTCGATATTGAAGAACACCACCGAGGGCAGGGTGATCTTGTCGTCTTCCAGCGCGATCATCGTTTCCATGCCGGGGCGCAGCCAGCCGACGGTGGAGTTGGAGGTGCCGAAGTCGATGCCGCAGGCACGGGCTGGAGAGGCGTCTTTCATGTCTTTCGGTTCCGGTCAAAAAAACGGCCGCGCAGTGTATGCCAGTGCGCGGCAGATTCGAAGGCCGGTCATCCGCTATTTCACGACTATGCTTGCTTGAAAGTCGCCGCTTTGCCCCAAACTTGCTGGCATGGGCCGGCAGACACACCGGCGGTCACAAGAACCGCCGTCCACTGCCGATAAACTTCTGCTGCGCCACCCGGTCACAACCTTGAGATCGGTCAACCCGGCACGCGCGAACAGGCGCATGCTGGCATCGGCGCGAAATCGATAACGGATGGTGATTCCTTCGATGGACTTCAAAGACTATTACAAGATACTCGGCGTGGAGCCGACGGCTGACGACAAGGCGATCAAGGCGGCCTATCGCAAGCTGGCGCGCAAATATCACCCCGATGTCAGCAAGGAAAAAGACGCCGAGAGCAAGTTCAAGGATGTCTCGGAAGCCTATGAAGCGCTGAAAAGTGCCGACAAGCGCGCCGAATACGACGACCTGCGCCGCTACGGCCAACATGGTCAGCCGTTCCAGGGCCCTCCGGGCTGGCAGAGCCGTGGCGGTTTTGGCGGTGGTGGCGACACCGGCGATTTCTCGGACTTTTTCAGTTCGATCTTCGGCAATCGCGGCCCCGGTTTCGGCGGCGGTGGTGGCCGGCAATCCCGTAGCACCGGGCGTCGAGGACAAGACGTGGAACTGGAACTGCCGATTTTCCTGGAAGAGACCCTGTCGAACGAATCGAAAAAGATCAGCTTCCAGGTGCCGCAATACAACGCCAGCGGCCAGCACGTCAGCAACACCAGCAAGAGCCTGAACGTGAAAATTCCGGCGGGCGTGACGGACGGCGAGCGCATCCGCCTCAAGGGGCAGGGCGCACCGGGCATCGGTGGCGGTACCAATGGCGATCTGTACCTGACCATCCGTTTCGCGCCACACCCGAAATTCGATGTCGAAGGCGAGAACCTGATCATCACCCTGCCGCTGGCGCCGTGGGAACTGGCGCTGGGTACCGAAGTGGCGGTGCCGACCCTGACCGGCAAGATCAACCTCAAGGTACCGGCCGGCAGCCAGAACGGCCAGCGCATGCGTGCCAAGGGCCATGGTCTGCAGAACAAGGCGGGTGAACGCGGCTACCTGTTCGTCCAGCTGAAGGCTGTCATGCCGAAAGCGACAGGCGATGACGTCAAGGCGCTGTGGCAGGAACTGGCGAAGAAAGCCGCCTTCAATCCGCGAGAGAACTTCTGAATCCGACGACGGAGTAGCCCATCATGAGCAGCCCCCTGATCGTTCAACTGGACATGACAGAATTCTGTAAGGCGGCCGGCTTGTCGGACGCCTGGGTGATCGAAATTGTCGATCACGGCATCCTCGAACCTCAGGGCACGCAGCCCCGGGAATGGCGCTTCACCGACTATGAGCTGGCCCTGGCCAAACGCGCCGCGAGGTTGCGGCGCGATCTGGAGCTGGAGTGGGAAGGCGTCGCCCTGGCGCTGGATCTGCTGGACGAGGTGAAGGAGCTCCGGGCGGAGAACCGCATGCTGCGCCAGCGACTGGCGCGGCTGGTGGTCGAATAGCGTTCAGGCCTGTCTGGGCAGCGTCACGCTGAACAGCGTTCCTTCTGCTTCGCTTGAGCTGACTTCGATGGTCCCGCCGTGGGCGGTCACCACTTCCTTGACGATGAACAGCCCCAGCCCGAGGCTGGTCGATGCCTGACCGAGCTCTTCATCGGAGCTGCGCACCAAGGGATCGAAAATCGTGCCGATGGCCTCTTCGGAAATCGGCTCGCCATGGTTGTGCACCGTCAGGATCACGACATTGCCTTCACCTTTCAATGTCACGATCAGATCCTGCGGGTGAGTCCCGTGCTGCAAGGCGTTGCCGATCAGATTCTGCAGCAGTTGGGCCAGTCGTCCGGCATCCCAGACGCCACGGGTGTCGCCTTCGATGATCAGCGTCGGATCGCTTTGCGGGTTGCCGGCGCAGGCTTCGGCAATCGCTGCCCGCGCCGTATCGGCCAGATCCATCGGCGCCGGCTCTATCGGCAGGCTCTTGCCCAGGCGACTGCGCACCAGTTCCAGCAGATCACTGACCATCGCTGCCATGTGCCGCGAACCCTGCCTGATATTCTGTGCGCAGAGCAGCGCTTCGTCTTGCAAGGCGGTTTTACGCATCAGCATTTCGACGGACATGCTGACGGCCTGCAGCGGTGCGCGCAGGTCGTGGCCGAGGATGGCCAGGAATATGTCCCGCGAGCGATTGACCTGTTCGGCGTAAGCGGCGGTGGACTCGACCAGCGCTTCATCAATGGCTTCATTGAAGCGGATCATTTCCTGAAAACAGGCCATGTCCGGTTTTTCGAGGCTGTTGACCCACAGACGGATCACACAGGCGCGCAGGTGGCGAAATTCGGAGGTCATCTGGACCAGATCGAATCCCTCCGTATGGCGCAGTTCGCCATGGCTGGCGCCGGCCCGATCCAGGCTCGGAGTCTTGTCCGGCCCCTCTCCTCTGGCCTTGGCCCGTTGCTCGCTGGCGGTCTGCGTCGTGGTCATGTCCCGGGCAGCGGCCAGCAGGATGGCCCGTGCGTGATCGCGCAAGGCGTCGCGATCCAGATACTCGCTTGCCGGTGTGATCGTCCTGGCGAACTGCTCCCACTCTTCGACGATCCGGTCCGTGTATTGACGGATGAATTCGGGTAGACGCATGACCGGGATCCTGGACATTCAGCAAAGGGGTCTTTCGATGGTAGACCCTTTGCGCGATAACGGTAGCGCCGTCGGGAACCCTGATTCTCTGTAATAACCAGGTACCACCGTACAGGCTGATCGACATGGTGTGCTGACGCTTCAACAATGCTGGAGCAATGCCATGTCAGACAGAACCAACACCCCGCCCCGCCCGCCGGTGACCCGCAGTATTCACCGTGAACTTCTGGAAAAAAGCATTCCTGAGTGGCTGACCGATGCCACTTCGGAGCGCAGAAAGGCGCTCAAGAGCGCCGACCGGTCTGTACCGGACTGGTATCGTCAGGCCACGCCTCAACAGCGCAAGGCAATCGACGAAAGTCATGTCGCGAGCTTCAAGGCCCAGACCTCTCTGGACAAGGCCATGGCCTGGCTACAGGACATCGATACCTTCGCCGCGCCTTTACTGAGCAAAGCCCTGAAGGATCGGTTCAATGTCGAGCCGGACGTCAGCAAGACGTTTGTGTTGCTGAGAAAACCGCTGGAAATTGGCATCTTCGGAATTGATGTCAGCAGTTTCGAAGTCATGAATCTGCCTCTGTTACAGGCGGCACTGCATAACTTCGAGGCGTCGGAATGCGAAAGCGGAGCCTTCCATGAAACATCGCAATTTCAGGTAGAGGGGGCCACTCCCGGTTCGCGGCAAAGGCTCGACATTCCTCTTACGGTCGAGCAGTTCACCGGGTTGTGCCGTTCACTGGATATTGGTGCGAAGTATCAGGCGTACCTCAAGGAGCATCTTCACCCCAGGGACAGCGCGTCGGAAGCGGTGCTGCGGGAGACGTTCGGGGCCGCACAGAAGACCGCTCTGCGAGCGGCGGCCGAGCGGGCGCTGCTGCAAAAGGATATCGAGCCGAAGGATTACACCTCGATCATTGAACTGATTGCGGGAAACCCTCAGCCAGTCCAGGGCAAGAAACGGATCTGGCTCTGCGATCTGTGCTTGATGCACCGTCGTGTCACCGGGTGCGTCTGGTTTTCAATCAGCGAAAAGTACCGTTACACCGATGAATCCATCATTTACATTCCCGGTGATCCCGACCATCCACTCAAACGTTACAGCAACGATGAACTGGAAACTCTGTTCAGGAGGCGTTTCACCGCGCGTAATGATATGCCCGCGCAGGATCCGAGCCCCACGGCTTATCAGCGTTTCTTCAGCCGGTTCGTGAGCTACGCCGATCTTCCCCGTTACTTTTCCGAATTCACCAATGACGCACCGGGCAAGACGTTTACTAAAACGCTGGAACCCTATGGTCCGTTACTCAATGCCTTGCTCAAGGGGGGCAGCCCCTTCGTCGGGATTTTCGGGATCAAGGAGTTGCCGCCGCCATCAGCATTCAGCCAGGTGCCCAACGCGGCGCCCTGGCTGGGGATCACTGGTGATCCACAAAAGGGTCGGGGGTTGTGGGGAGAAAACATTGAACTGTGGGGCTATCTGTTCGACCGCCATAGGGAAAAACTGATCGATGATGCCCGCAGCCATGCGGTGCCCACGGCGGACGTTGATGCCAGAGTGCGTTCGGAGAAATTCGCGGCGCTGCTCAATATCGGCATGTTGGGGCTCACAGCAGTATCGATGTTCGTACCGGTAATGGGTGAGGTCATGATGGCGGTGATGATGTATCCGCTGCTGGCAGAGGCCTTTCTTGGCGCAATGGAATGGGCAGAGGGTGACCGCAAGGCTGCGAAACGACACCTGATTGATGTGGGAGAAAACCTGATATTGCTCGCGGTGACGGCCGGGGCCGGGAAAGGTCTGGCAAAAATGGTCGCGTCAAGGGCGGAACCGGTCATCGAAAGCCTGCATTCGATTCAACTGCCCGATGGCTCGACCCGTTTGTGGAAGGCCGGTCTTGGTGGTTATGAATCGTCCGTCTCTTTCAATCCCGAAGCAATGCCCAACGCCAGGGGCCAATACGAACTGAACGGTAAGTACTACATCAGGATCGAAGACCGGTTTTACGAGCAGTTCTACGATACAAAAGTGTCACGCTGGCGAATCCGTCATCCCACGGATCCGGAGACTTATCAGCCGGTGTTGAGTCACAACGGCGCTGGCGCCTGGCGCTATGTCCAGGAACGCCCGCTCACCTGGAATCGCCTGACCTTGATGCGACGTATGGGGCCGGTCGCTGAAGCTTATTCCGACGAACAGTTGCTTGGAATCGCCGACATCAGCGGCATGAGCGACAGTGCGTTGCGCAAGATGCACATGGACAACGCACTGCCTCCTCCCCAGCTCACCGAGGCTGTTCGGCTGTTCGATGCCGACCGTGACGTCGGCCAGGTGATCGAGCAACTGGCGAGCGGGCACGGCATCGACGGACGCTATCTGTATAGCCTGCCGCTGGTGACCGAAATGCCGCGATGGCCTGTCGACCGTCTGCTGGAGGTCTTTGAGCGCAACGATCTGTCCGGAGCGTCGGTCAAGTACGGTGCGGAGCGCCTGATACCGGGCGCGGTGTTAAAGCCGACAGTTCGCATCAGCCAGGCTGATGCCCTGAGCGGTGAATTGCCTGCGCGGATTCTGGCGCAACTCGATGAATCGGAAATCACTCGCTTTCTGGGTGGGGAACCGGCGCGGGTACGGGAGTTGCGGCTGATGGAGTTCAGAAAGCAACTGGCCGATTTTGCCCGGACCCGGCGGCCGGCGCTGTTTGAAAGTCTTTATACGGGCACATCGCCGGCGGACGCACGTGTCGTCAAATTGCAACGAGCGATTCCCGGTCTGAGCGAGCCGGCGGCACAACGAGTGCTGAGTCAGGCGGACGCTGAAGAGCTCGCCCGCCTGGATGCAACGCATCGTGTGCCGTTGAGCATGCTGGAGTCGGGCCATTGGTATGCGCGGGAGGGGCGGCTTACTCGCGCCTTTGCCGGTCTTTACAATGAAAACATGGCCCTGCCCGACAGTATTCGTCTGGCGCTGCATTCACTGGAAAAGTTGCCGGGCTGGCTCCCGGGTGTGCGCCTCGAGATACGCGAAGGCGGGATGAATGGACGGGTGATCGATGCCATCGGCAGCGAATCTGACGGGATTCGCAAGTACCTGGTCAAGCGGGGGCCTTACTATCAGGCGTTCAACGAGCGCGGGGAAACCCTCAATTCGATGTCCGTTTATGGAAGCAATTTTTACAGTTCGATAATGCATGCATTACCCGATGGAGCCCGTCTATCGCTGGGTATCCCCGAAGTCGGACGCGACGCCGATCTACAGCGTGCCATCATTGATTACGCCATAGGACATCGCAGCGAATCGCAGCAAGTGTTGCTCGATGCCGACAAGCCAAATGTCAAGTTTCGGCCGCCAGAAAGAATTTCATCAGAACGGGTCGGCTACCGCGCCAGCGGCTCGACCGGCGAACTCGTACCTTCGCTGGTGGCGCGGGTACGGGACGTTTATCCCGCGTTGACCGACGAGCAGGCTCGCAGCTTCATACTTGAACAATGGCGCGCGGGAATGAACGATCAGCAGATTCATCATTTGCTCAACAATCTGATGCGCGAGTGGCTGGCGCTGGAGGCGCTGCTTGATCACTGGCTTGCATCCGCTCCCGTTACCGGGTTGAGCTCGCAATATGGCGCGCGATTTGCTGTAGAAAGCCTGAAAGCCTGTTGGCGCAATGCGCCGCTGGTTGCCCAAGGAATCGAGTTTCGAAGCCTCAACATCATAGTCCAGCGACCCTTGCCAGAGCTGCCTGCAAGCTTTCTCCATGTGCGTAGCCTGCTGCTGATGGGGCCGGACACCGCTCGACTGTTGAAGCATTTTCCAAACGTCAAGACACTGCATCTATCGGTGCAGGAAGCTGAAATCGACGGAATGTTCGAAGGGTTGAAACAGTTGCGACAACTGACGGAACTGGATCTCACTGTCCCGTCGTCACAACGATTGTCTTCGAAACTGGGCGGACTGCCGAATCTGGAGAGCCTTAATTTGATAGTCACCGGCAGCGGTGATCGGACAGGTGTCTCCCAGGCGCTGGACGTCAGAGGCCTGCGAAATTTGCGCAGGCTGGAACTGGCGGATGACAGTCTGGGCAACTGGCCCCTGGGTGTACTCGATCTGCCGCAACTGCAACAGCTGAATCTGCAGCGCACACGCATAGCCAGCTTTCCCGCCGGACTCTATGAAGGACATGAGCCCTTATTGAGGGGAGTGACCATGGACTGGTCGCGGTTCACTTCGGAGAACTTCCGTCCGGTCTTCGAATTCTTCAGACAGCAGCCACAGCGCGCGGGCGATCTGGATGCCATGCTCAACGATTACTGTCGGGGGCAGATCAAACGTTTTGGCGGCAGGCTGTCCGGTTTTTATGAGGGGCTGCTCGACCCTTTTTTCGCGCAATGGCCGGGTGCTCAGGAGCGGTACGAGGCGATCGAAGCACTGAATGCGCAATACACCGAGCTTGAACGGCTGGACGACTGGATCGGTAATCCTTCGGATCTTTTCCATGGCGGATATGTGAAGTCGGCGGTGGCGGAAGCCATCAGGACCAATTGGCGTGCCGGATTGTTACAGCGTTATGGCGCCAGCTCGGGCAGCCGTTTCAATCTCTTCGTCGCCGGCCAGGCGCCGGTGCTGGAGCTCACCGGTGTGGCGGTGGACACCTTGCCAACCCTTCCGACAGAGGGTTTTGGCCATGTGACGAGGCTGCGACTGAACGGCTTTAGCGCACCCGCTGCGCAAGTCCGGAGCTTTGTGCGTTCATTCAGCAACGTGCAGAACCTCGAACTGAGCGAGTGCAACCTGACCGGACTGCCATTGCAGGGAGAGGATCTGACAGCGCTGGAGCACTTGAGCCTGCGTGACAATCCGATACCCGCGCTTGACGTGGGTGCGCTGACCCGTCTCAGATCGCTGGATCTGCGTTCGACCCATTTGATGCGATGGCCGGCGGGGACGGAGAAGCTGTCACAACTGACCTGGCTGGACCTGCGCAATACCTGGATCGATACGTTGTCCCAGGCCGATCTGGCCCGGGATGAGTTATTGATCAATACCAACCTGACCGGGGCGCCGTTGACCCGACTGGCAGAAGCCGATCTCGCGATGGCCAGGCAGCGCGTCGAGCGTATTCGGGGACTTGAGGGCGGTACGTTGGCCCGGTTTGCCCTCGAATCGGTACCGAACGAGTTCCCGCCGCGCGAAAGCGGTTCGCTGGTGATGAGTCGCATGTTGCCTCTACCTCCTGTGCCAGAAGCCGGGGCCGCCTCGTTCGTCACACGCCTGCAACGGATCTTTCCCGACTACAGTGAGGAGCAGGCCCGGCAAACGATCGGGCAGATGTATGCCCTCGCCATGGATGACACGCAGATCGGAAATCGACTGGATAGCTGGGACCGAGTGTTCGAGAGCCTGACCCGTCGGCTCAATGCCTGGTCCTTTATTCGAGAAAGTCTTGGGGAGGGCTGGCAGGTTTCATCGCAGACCCGCAGCCTTGCGTCGCAACGCATCATGGCGTGTTGGCGGGAAGGGTTATTGGGGCGCAGTGGCGGTCCAGGCGGTGTCCTGAGTCTCAACGGCTTGCAGCTGGGTGACCTGCCTCGAATGCCTGTGGAATTTGCCCATGTCCGCGAACTCGATCTGACCGGGGTGAGAATATCCGAGCAGGGTTCGAACGGTTTCCTTGAAGCCTTTCCCAATCTCTTGACCCTGCGTCTCAGTGGTCAGGCCCTTCAGGTCTTGCCCGAGACGATTTCCCGGATGACAGGGCTACAGAGGCTGGAGCTGTCAGGTGTCGGCCTTGCGGATTCGGTTTCGCTCTATTTCACGCTGGCGCCGCTGGAACATCTGCAGTGGCTGGATCTGAGCCACAACCTGTTGCAGGAGTTCAATGTCGAGCTGTTTGAAGAGCTGCAAGGCCTGGATCTGCGTAACAATCATTTGGTCGAATTCCCCGTCGGGGTACTGGAGGCAAGGTCTCTCCATGCACTGAACCTGAGCGGCAATGACATTTTCTCGATTCCGGAAAACGCACTGGATGGAGCCCATGAGGTGCTGATGCAGGGAACGGACCTGTCCGACAACCATAATTTGTCCCTCGAAGCACTCGAGGCTTTACGCAATTATGCGCAGGCTGGAAACCTTGACTCAGTGCTGGGTATCCCTCGAGACCAGGTGCAGTGGATGATCGACGGTTACGACAGCGGGACTGAAAGCGAGATGATTTCCGAAACACGGAGCGTGGAGTCGAGTGAGATCGAATCCGATGAAGAAAATGCCGATCTGCAAGAGCAGGAAGTCATCCACCAATTGGAGCCCTGGCTGGAAGGGGGACGGGCCGTGGATGGCGATAGTCAGCGAAGGATATGGCAACGACTCGCCGCCGAGCCGGGCAATGGCGACTTTTTCCATTTGCTCGAACGAATGAGGGAAACCCTGGAGTTCCGCCTGTACCGCGCCGATCTCACTCGTCGCACGTGGACCATCCTGGAGGCGGCCGATCGTTTTTCCGATCTGCGCCAGACGCTGTTCGCCATGGCCCGCACCCACACCACCTGTATCGATGGTCGAACATTGGCTTTCAGCGAGATCGAGGTCAAGGTATTCGAGTACAACACCCTGCTGCAGTCCGAGTCTGGACTCGCGCAAAGAGGTCATGCGCTGCTGAATCTGTCCCGGCAGTTGTTTCGTCTGGAGCAGGTCGAAAAGATCGCCGCAGAATCCATTCATGGGCGAGCCGATCCGGCGGAAGTCCGTTTGCAGTATCGCATCGGTCTGACAGGCGGCTGGCCTGACGGTCTGCCCCTGCCGGGGCAACCCAGATCCATGGCTTTCGACAAGCCCGTCAGTGGCAGGCGGCTGGACGAAGCGCGGGAGCGGATCCTGGCCGTGGAACGCAGCAGGTTCTATGAGGATCTGATCGGACGGCGCTACTGGGTGGACTATCTCAGGGAAAAATACTCGCAGGCATTCGACGTGCTGGAGCGCGAGGCCGCTGAGAGGCACGCGCAGGTCGAA
The DNA here is from genome assembly GCF_046231795.1 of Pseudomonas sp. KCJK9016. Classification (NCBI taxonomy): domain Bacteria; kingdom Pseudomonadati; phylum Pseudomonadota; class Gammaproteobacteria; order Pseudomonadales; family Pseudomonadaceae; genus Pseudomonas; species Pseudomonas sp. KCJK9016. The sequence goes on from NZ_JBJJMM010000001.1 coordinate 266,578, forward strand.
GGTCGGTTCGAGGATCTGGGCAGCAGTGCCTATCACGAAGCCTTGAACAATCTGTCCATCGAAAAAGACACCGCACTGAATACGAAACTCATCGAGTTGTCTCGACTGGAGGCAGACGACGGCATGTCCCCGACCGTGGACCGCCATCGCCCCGGTAGCTCGAAAGACATGACCGGCTGATACCTCGTTGTGCCGTTTGAACCTGGCGCCGGTCGAACCGGCGCCAGGCCTCACTCAGAACAGAAAATACCGCTGCGCCATCGGCAGCGTTTCCGCCGGTTCGCACCAGAGCAGCACACCATCGGCCTTGACCTGGTAGGTTTGCGGATCGACGTCGATGTCCGGCAGGTAATCGTTGTGGATCAGGTCGGTTTTCTGCACATCACGGCAACCTTTGACCACGGCGATTTTTTTCTTCAGTCCCAGGGCTTCGGGCAATCCCGCTTCCTGCGCCGCCTGGCTGATGAAGGTCAGGCTGGTGGCGTGCAGCGAGCCACCATGACTGGCGAACATCGGGCGGTAGTGCACCGGTTGCGGGGTCGGGATCGAGGCGTTGGCGTCGCCCATCAGGCTCGCGGCGATGGCGCCGCCCTTGAGGATCAGCGTCGGTTTCACGCCGAAAAATGCCGGGCGCCAGAGCACCAGATCGGCCCACTTGCCGACTTCCACCGAACCCACTTCATGGCTGATGCCGTGGGTGATCGCCGGGTTGATCGTGTACTTGGCGATGTAGCGTCTGGCGCGGAAGTTATCGTTGCCTTCGCCATCCTGAGGCAACGGGCCGCGTTGCTTTTTCATCTTGTCGGCGGTCTGCCAGGTGCGTGTGATGACTTCGCCGACGCGGCCCATGGCCTGGCTGTCGGAGCTGATCATCGAGAACGCGCCGAGGTCGTGGAGGATGTCCTCGGCGGCAATGGTTTCGCGGCGGATGCGGCTTTCGGCGAACGCCACGTCTTCGGCGATGCTCGGGTCGAGGTGGTGGCAGACCATCAGCATGTCGAGGTGTTCATCGATGGTATTGCGGGTGAACGGCCGGGTCGGGTTGGTCGAACTCGGCAGCACGTTGGCGAAACCGCAGGCCTTGATGATGTCCGGCGCATGGCCGCCGCCGGCGCCTTCGGTGTGATAGGTGTGGATGGTGCGGCCCTTGAACGCGCCGAGGGTGGTTTCGACGAAGCCGGATTCGTTCAGCGTGTCGGTGTGGATCGCCACCTGCACGTCGTACTGATCGGCGACGCTCAGGCAGTTGTCGATGCTCGCCGGGGTGGTGCCCCAATCCTCGTGCAGCTTGAGGCCGATGGCGCCGGCCCTGACCTGTTCGATCAGTGGCTCCGGCAGGCTGGCGTTACCCTTGCCGGTGAGGCCAATGTTCATCGGGAATGCATCCGCCGCCTGGAGCATCCGCGCCAGGTGCCAGGGCCCGGAAGTACAGGTCGTTGCATTGGTGCCGGTGGCCGGCCCGGTACCACCGCCGATCATGGTGGTGACGCCGCTCATCAGCGCTTCTTCGATCTGCTGCGGGCAGATGAAGTGGATGTGGGTGTCGATGCCGCCGGCGGTGAGGATCATGCCTTCGCCGGCAATCACTTCGGTGCTGGCGCCAATGGCGATATTCACGCCGGGCTGCACGTCCGGGTTGCCGGCCTTGCCGATGGCGGCTATGCGCCCGTCCTTGAGGCCGACGTCGGCCTTGACGATGCCCCAGTGGTCGATGATCAGCGCGTTGGTGATCAGCGTGTCGACCACTTCGGCGGCCAGCAACTGGCTCTGGCCCTGGCCATCGCGGATCACTTTGCCGCCGCCGAATTTCACTTCTTCGCCGTAGGTGGTGAGGTCTTGTTCGACTTCGATCCACAACTCGGTGTCGGCCAGGCGCACCTTGTCGCCGACGGTGGGGCCGAACATGTCTGCGTAGGCTTGACGCGAGATCTTCATTTCAATTCCTTGCACAAATTTATTGTGGCGAGGGAGCTTGCTCCCGCCGGGCTGCGCAGCAGCCCCAAAACCGTGATTGATTTTCGTCAGATACACCGCATTTCCCGGGTTTACGAGTGCTGTGCACTCGAGCGGGAGCAAGCTCCCTCGCCACAGGAATCTTCTGGTCAGTCGAGGTCACCCATGACCCGCCCGGCAAACCCGAACACCCGCCGATGGCCGGCGTATTCCACCAGTTCCACTTCGCGGCTCTGTCCTGGCTCGAAGCGCACGGCGGTGCCCGCCGGAATGTTCAGGCGCATGCCGCGGCTGGCGGCGCGATCAAAGGTCAGGGCGTCGTTGGTTTCGAAAAAGTGATAGTGCGAGCCGACCTGGATCGGACGGTCGCCGCTGTTGGCCACTTTCAGGCTGATCGTGCGACGGCCGACGTTGAGTTCGATATCGCCGGGCTGGATCCGGTATTCGCCGGGAATCATCGGTTCGCTCCTTGCAGGACTTTGTAATAGAGGGCCGTCGGGCGATACGTGCCGTTCGGATCGCAGGCGTAGTCGGGGATCTCCCCGGCGCGGGTGTAGCCCAGGGCCTTGTAGAATTCTTCGGCCGGGGAACCGGCCTCGGTATCGAGGTAGAGCATGCCGCGGCTGTGCTGGCGGGCCGTCAATTCCAGTGCTTCCATCAGTTGCTGGCCGAGGCCGCGGCGCCGCGCCTGTTCGCGCACCAGCAGTTTCTGTACCTCGGCACGGTTCAGACCGTTGGCCTTCTGGCACAGGCTCAGTTGCACGCTGGCCTGCACCTGTTCGTCCTTGACCACCACCCACAGCAAGACGTTGCCCTTGTTCAGATTGTCCTGCACTTCATCGAAATAGGCGCGGGCCTGAGCGGCATCGAGGTCGGCCATGAAGCCGACACTGGCGCCATAGCCCACGGCGTCCAGCAGCAGGTCGATCAGGCCCTGACGATAGTGGGCAAAACTTTCAGCATTGACGCGTCGCAGTTGGGCGGAGTTCATCGGTGTCATTCCTTTTGGGCGGGCGGTGGCTCCGCGCCAGGATTGAGGGTCAGTTGCATGAAGGTCAGGTCGAGCCAGCGGCCAAACTTGGTGCCCACCTGTGGCATCTGTCCGGTGGTGATGAACCCGGCGTGTTCGTGCAGGCGGATCGACGCGGCGTTACCGCTTTCGATGGCCGCGACCATGATGTGCTTGCCACAGCTCTTCGCCCGTTCGATCAGCGCGGTCATCAACTGCGGGCCGAGACCGTTGCCGCGCTGGTCGCTGCGCACGTAGACCGAGTGTTCGACGGTGTGGCGGAAACCGTCGAACGGTCGCCAGTCACCGAACGAAGCGTAGCCGAGGGTGACGTTGTCGGCGTCGACGATCACCAGGATCGGATAACCCTGGGCCTGGCGGGCGCTGAACCACGCCTGACGGTTGCCCAGATCGACGGCGGATTCATTCCAGATCGCCGTGGTGTTGAGCACGGCGTCGTTGTAGATGTCGCGGATCGCCGGCAGGTCGGCGTGCAGGGCATCGCGAATGGTGTAAGTCATGGCGCGGCCTCAGACGATCGGTTGGTGGACGGTGACCAGTTTGGTGCCGTCGGGAAACGTCGCTTCGACCTGGATCTCCGGAATCATTTCCGGGATGCCTTCCATCACTTGATCGCGAGTCAGCAGGGTCGTGCCGTAATGCATCAGTTCGGCCACGGTCTGGCCGTCACGGGCGCCTTCGAGCAGCGCCGCCGAGATGTAGGCCATGGCTTCCGGGTAGTTGAGCTTCACGCCACGGGCCAGTCGCCGCTCGGCTACGAGGCCGGCGGTGAAGATCAGCAGCTTGTCTTTTTCGCGTGGGGTCAGGTCCATCGTTTGAAATCCATTTGGGCAGATTTGTGTGGTTCTAGTGGTGAGTGGGGTGTCAGTTGAAACCGCCCCCTCAAGTGCTCCAGATTCTCGGCGGCTGAGCTTCACGGCCAAGCAGCGCAGGCCTGAGCAATCGCCACAGATCGATCAGCCACGCCCGCGCCAGCAATGCTTCACCGGCCAGGCAACGGGCGACCAGAAGACCGGGCAATTGCGTCAGGTCCCCGCGCACTTCATGCCCCAGCGAGCGGCAGCGCTCCAGCAGTTCGGCGTCAATTTCACCAGTCACCAGCAACGTCGCAAACACCGGATGGCCATCCAGTCCGATCGGCGAATCAAGCAAGCCATCAGCGCCGACGATGCGCTGGCGCTCATGCCACAGCAACCGCCCATCGCGGCGAATATCCAGATGCGCCTGGAAATGCCCGAGGTCGAAACGCTCGCCACTGGCCGGGCGACCGAGCGCCACGACGTCCCAGTAGAACAGTCGCGCATCGCCTTCAAGCTCGATCGAGGTCGTGAGTTCCGCCTGGGCGGCGCTGTAGACGATGGTTTCCTGAGGCAGCCATTCCAGTGTCGCGCCGGCGGCAACGTGCAGGTTCAGCGATTGATAAGCGGGGCCTGCCGCGCGATACCACTTGGCTGCGCCGGGGCTGGTGATTTGTGCCCAGGCGTTTTGTTCGACGCGGGCACTGATGTTCAGCCGATCACCGCCGGCAATGCCGCCGGGCGGGTGGACGACGATGTGCTGGCAGACCTCGGGCCCTTCGGCATACAGATGCTTTTGCACCCGCAGCGGTCCGAGGTGGCGGCGACGAGTCGGGCGCGTGCAATCGCCGAAACGGGCGTAGGCCAGCTCAAGCTCGGCGTGCCAGCTCGGGGTAAACAGGGCAGTCGCTAAAGGTAGATTCATGTTTTCTGATTATCGTCAGGACGCTACAGGTTAGATCGTAACCAGCCCGCGCACACCCTCGCTTTCCATATTTTCCCCGCGACCCTGTTGCACGATCTCGCCCCGGGACATCACCAGGTACTGATCGGCCAGTTCCGCGGCGAAGTCGTAGAACTGCTCCACCAGCAGAATCGCCATATCGCCACGAGCCGCGAGCTTCCTGATCACTGCGCCGATCTCCTTGATCACCGACGGCTGGATGCCTTCGGTGGGTTCGTCGAGGATCAGCAAGCGCGGACGACTGGCCAGTGCGCGACCGATCGCCAGTTGCTGTTGTTGGCCACCGGACAGGTCGCCGCCACGTCGCTGTTTCATTTGCAGCAATACGGGGAACAGTTCGTAGATGAACGCGGGAACTTCCTTGGCTTCACTGCCGGGAAAACGGGAAAGACCCATCAACAGGTTTTCTTCCACGGTCAGTCGCCCGAAGATTTCCCGGCCCTGGGGTACGTAGGCGATGCCGGCATGTACCCTTTGATGCGGCTTGAGCGCAGTGATCGGTTTGCCTTCCCAGTTCACCACGCCTTCCCTGGCCGGCAGCAGGCCCATCAGGCATTTGAGCAGCGTGGTCTTGCCCACGCCGTTGCGCCCGAGCAGGCAGGTCACTTCACCGACCTTCACGTCAAAACTCAGGCCGCGCAGGATGTGGCTTCCGCCGTAATACTGGTGCAGTTTTTCGACTTGCAGCATGTTGGAATTCCTCTTCAGCGGCCGAGATAGACTTCGATCACGCGCTCGTTGTCCTGCACCTGTTCCAGCGACCCCTCGGCCAGCACGCTGCCCTGATGCAACACCGTGACGTGGTCGGCAATCGTGCCGACGAAGCCCATGTCGTGCTCCACCACCATCAGCGAATGCTTGCCCGCCAGCGACTTGAACAGCTCGGCGGTGAACTCGGTTTCGGCGTCGGTCATGCCTGCCACCGGTTCGTCGAGCAGCAGCAGTTGCGGGTCTTGCATCAGCAACATGCCGATTTCCAGAAACTGCTTCTGCCCGTGGGACAACAGCCCCGCCGGGCGATTGACCGAGGTGGTCAGGCCAATGGTGTCGAGCACTTCGCTGATCCGGTCCTTTTGCTCGCCGGTCAGACGTGCCCGCAGGCTGGCCCATACCGACTTGTCGGTTTTCTGCGCCAGCTCCAGGTTCTCGAACACGCTCAAGGCTTCGAACACCGTCGGCTTCTGGAACTTGCGACCGATGCCGGCCTGGGCGATCTGCACTTCGCTCATCTGCGTCAGGTCGAGGGTTTCGCCGAACCAGGCCTTGCCGTGGCTCGGGCGGGTCTTGCCGGTGATCACGTCCATCAGCGTGGTTTTGCCCGCGCCGTTGGGGCCGATGATGCAGCGCAATTCGCCGACGCCGATGTACAGGTTCAGCGCGTTCAGCGCGCGGAAGCCGTCGAAGCTGACGCTGATATCTTCCAGGGTCAGGATCGTGCCGTGACGGGTGTTCAGCCCTGGCCCGACGCGTTGGCCCAGACCGAGGGCATCACGGCTGGTGCCGGCGTCCTTGTTCGGTTCCAGCGGCGGGAAGAAGGCCGGCTCCAGCATGAATTCAGCGCTCGCCGTGACTCTCATGATTCACCTCGTTTCTTCAGCAGACCGATCACACCCCTGGGCAGGTACAACGTCACGATGATGAACAGCGCGCCGAGGAAGAACAGCCAGTATTCGGGGAAGGCCACGGTGAACCAGCTCTTCATGCCGTTGACCACGCCGGCGCCGAGCAGCGGGCCGATCAGGGTGCCGCGTCCGCCAAGGGCTACCCACACAGCGGCTTCGATGGAGTTGGTCGGCGACATTTCACCGGGGTTGATGATGCCCACTTGTGGCACGTACAGCGCACCGGCCAGACCACACAACACTGCGCTCAACACCCAGACGAACAGCTTGAAACCGCGAGGGTCGTAGCCGCAGAACATCAGGCGATTTTCCGCATCACGCAACGCGGTCAGCACCCTTCCGAATTTGCTGCGGGCCAGGCGCCAGCCGATGAGCAGACTCGCCACCAGCAACAGCACCGTCGCCAGAAACAGCACGGCGCGAGTGCCGGGTTCGGTGATGCCGAAACCGAGGATCGTGCGGAAATTGGTGAAACCGTTGTTGCCGCCGAAACCGGTCTCGTTGCGGAAAAACAGCAGCATCCCGGCGAAGGTCAAGGCCTGGGTCATGATCGAGAAATACACGCCCTTGATCCGCGAACGGAAGGCGAAAAAACCGAACACCAACGCCAGCAACCCCGGCGCCAGCACCACCAGGCACAGCGCCCAGAGAAAATTGCCGGTGCCGCTCCAGTACCACGGCAACTCGGTCCACGACAGGAAGGTCATGAACGCCGGCAAGCCATCGCCGGCGGCCTGGCGCATCAGGTACATGCCCATCGCATAACCGCCGAGGGCGAAGAACAGTCCGTGGCCCAGCGACAGCAGACCGGCATAGCCCCAGACCAGGTCCAGTGCCAGGGCGACGATGGCGTAACAGAGAATTTTGCCGACCAGCGTCAGGGTATAAGCCGAAACGTGCAGTGCATTGTCCTGCGGCAACAACGACAGCAGCGGCAGGGCAATCAGCAAGACAAGAACTACGGCGCCGACAGCGATGGAAACTTTGGGTCCGGCCTTTTGTGTGGCCGTGACTAGCAGGGGCTGGTTCATCAGTCGATCACCCGTCCTTTCAGTGCGAATAGGCCTTGCGGACGTTTCTGGATGAACAGAATGATCAGCGCGAGGATCAGGATCTTGCCGAGTACCGCACCGATCTGCGGTTCGAGAATCTTGTTGGCGATGCCCAGGCCGAACGCGGCGAACACGCTGCCGGCCAGTTGCCCGACGCCGCCGAGCACCACCACCAGGAACGAGTCGATGATGTAGCTCTGGCCGAGGTCAGGGCCGACGTTGCCGATCTGGCTCAGCGCCACGCCACCGAGCCCGGCGATACCCGAACCGAGGCCGAAGGCGAGCATGTCGACGCGACCGGTGGGCACGCCGCAGCAGGCCGCCATGTTGCGGTTCTGGGTGACGGCGCGCACGTTCAGGCCGAGGCGGGTCTTGTTCAGCAGCAGCCAGGTCAGCGCCACCACAAACAGCGCGAAGGCGATGATCACGATGCGGTTGTACGGCAGCACCAGATTCGGCAGCACTTGAATCCCGCCGGACAGCCATGCCGGGTTCGCGACTTCCACGTTCTGCGCACCGAACACCAGACGCACCAGTTGAATCAGCATCAGGCTGATGCCCCAGGTGGCGAGCAGGGTTTCCAGCGGCCGGCCGTAGAGGTGACGAATCACCGTGCGCTCCAGGGCCATGCCGATGGCGGCGGTGACGAAGAACGCCACCGGCAGCGCGATCAGTGGATAAAACTCGATGGCCTGCGGTGCGTAGCGTTGGAACATCAACTGCACGACGTAGGTCGAGTAGGCACCGAGCATCAGCATCTCGCCGTGGGCCATGTTGATCACACCCAGCAGGCCGAAAGTGATCGCCAGACCCAGCGCCGCCAACAGAAGAATCGAGCCGAGGGACATGCCGCTGAAGGCCTGACCGAGCAGTTCGCCAACCAGCAGTTTGCGTTTGACCTGAGCGAGACTGGTTTCGGCAGCGGTGCGAACGTTGGTGTCGGTTTCGACGCCGGGTTCGAGCAAGCCTTCAAGACGGGTGCGGGCCAACGGGTCGCCGGTTTCGCCGAGCAGACGCACGGCCGCGAGGCGCACCGCCGGGTCCGTGTCGACCAGTTGCAGGTTGGCCAGCGCCAGGCTCAGGGCGGCATGGACGCTTTCGTCTGTTTCGCCAGCCAGTTGCCGGTCGAGGAATTTCAGTTGTGCCGGTTTGGCGCTTTTCTGCAATTGCTGCGCGGCGGTCAGACGGGTTTTGGCGTCGGCGGCGAGCAATTGGTGGCTGGCCAGCGCGGTGTCGATCAGCCCCCGCAGGCGGTTGTTCAGGCGCAGGGTCTTGGGTTGGCCGTCGAGGGTCAGTTCGCCTTGTTGCAGGGCGTTGATCAGTTCGACACGCCCCGGATCGGGCTGCGCGGCCCAGGCTTCCAGCAGTTTTGCCTGTTGCATGGGGTTGGCGGCGACGAAGTCTTCGGCGTCGCTGGCGTGGACGGCCATCGGCAGCAGCAGTGCGATGGCCAGGATCAAGCGATAAAGGGCAGTGGGCATAGGGAGGCGCCTTGCTCGGACTATTGTGGGAGCGAGCCTGCTCGCGATAGCGGTGGTTCAATCACAGTGATGTTGAATGTGCTGCCGTCATCGCGAGCAGGTCGAAGCGTCGAACCGTCGCTCCCACAGGGATTTGTACCCGCCTCAAGTATCGAGGCGGGCATCCAATGGCTCAGTTGCTCTTGACCGCATACTCCGGCTTCTTGTCGTTACCCGGAATGAACGGGCTCCACGGCTGCGCACGGATCGGACCTTCGGTCTGCCACACCACGTTGAACTGACCGTCGTTCTGGATCTCGCCGATCATCACCGGTTTGTGCAGGTGATGATTGGTCTTGTCCATGGTCAGGGTGTAGCCGGACGGCGCAGCGAAAGTCTGGCCGGCAAGGGCTTCGCGAACCTTGTCGACGTCGGTGGATTTGGCTTTCTCCACCGCTTGCGCCCACATATGGATGCCGACGTAAGTGGCTTCCATCGGGTCGTTGGTCACCGCTTTGTCGGCGCCCGGCAGGTTGTGTTTCTTCGCGTAGGCTTTCCAGTCAGCGACGAACTTCTTGTTCACCGGGTTCTCCACCGACTCGAAGTAGTTCCACGCCGCGAGGTTGCCTACCAGCGGTTTGGTGTCGATGCCACGCAGTTCTTCCTCGCCCACCGAGAACGCCACCACCGGTACGTCGGTGGCCTTCAGCCCCTGGTTGGCCAGCTCTTTGTAGAACGGCACGTTGGAGTCGCCATTCACGGTGGAGATCACGGCAGTCTTGCCGCCGGCGGAAAACTTTTTGATGTTGGCGACGATGGTTTGATAGTCGCTGTGGCCGAACGGGGTGTAGACCTCTTCGATGTCTTTGTCCGCTACGCCTTTGGAATGCAGGAACGATCGCAGGATCTTGTTGGTGGTGCGCGGGTAGACGTAGTCGGTGCCGAGCAGGAAGAAGCGTTTGGCGCCGCCACCTTCTTCGCTCATCAGGTATTCAACCGCCGGGATCGCCTGCTGGTTCGGCGCGGCGCCGGTGTAGAACACGTTCGGCGACATTTCTTCGCCTTCGTACTGCACCGGGTAGAACAGCAGACCGTTGAGCTCCTCGAACACCGGCAGCACCGATTTGCGCGACACCGAGGTCCAGCACCCGAACACCACCGCCACCTTGTCCTGGGTCAGCAACTGCCGGCCCTTCTCCGCGAACAGCGGCCAGTTCGATGCCGGATCGACCACCACCGGCTCCAGCATCTTGCCGTTCACCCCGCCCTTGGCGTTGATCTCGTCGATGGTCATCAACGCCATGTCCTTGAGCGAGGTTTCGGAGATCGCCATGGTGCCGGACAACGAATGCAGAATCCCGACCTTGATGGTCTCGGCGGCCTGTACCGTCCAGGTCATGCCCATCGCGGCAATGGATGCCGTGAGTGTGAAAGCCTTGATCAAACTGCGACGCTTCATTGTGCGATCTCCACGAACGTTGAGTTTTTATGGTTGGCAGATGCGAACGACTGAAGGGTGTTTTGCAAGGGCTGTGCCCAAGACTGCAAGGGCTGTGTTCCGGGGAGGGAACGGACTTGCGACGAAAGACTTTGCACCATGGTGGCGCTGGAACTGCAGGTGGGTGCGCGACGTGCGCCGATGTGGTGCCTGCCCGGTGCCCGTCACGGATGCATCGGCCACAAAGTGCTCAATGAACCCATTACACCACCGGATACACACGCGATAACTATGTACTTCTGACCCTCCCGAGCCTCTGGGCAGACTCATTCGATTGCAGTCCCGATTTTATCTAACAGGATGTTGATCATGAATGACGTGTCAAGCCGCGATACACGTGCCGCGGTACCTCCTCAGAAGGCGAGATTGCCGAAACTCAGTCCAATATTTCTGACTGAGGAAGATGCTGCGTACTGGGTTCACAATCAGATCCCGCGTGGCGCTGACCGGGAGTACGGAAGTGTGATCCTGCGACTGCCCGAGGGAGAATTCGCCGCCAGCAAACCTCTGCCCGGGGAGGTGAACCGCTTCGATTTCAGAACCATCATCGACGTCGATTCGAAAGGCAACTATGTCCATCCCCGGGACTACACCTGCGTTGCCAACGTGCATTCGCATCCTCCGGCGTACGACATGGTGCGCAAGGCCAATCCGGGTCAGGACGAAGCTTCGGTCAGGTTGTTCCTCAATTTCTTTTCGGACCTGGATTTCATTGCTGACGTGTCGGAACGCACTTTTTTTGGCAGTGCTTACCTTTCGGGGCCGGACGGCTCGCTGCTCAAGTATTCGCCCAGCGGCTCGCCGGATGAGCTCAGCTACTACCAATGGCTTCGGGCCGGAGCACCACCGGGCCATCCTGCCGGGGCGTTCGGGGTCGAAAACATTGTCAGGAAGGTGGCTTCGGTCGGAGAGCTCAAGGTTATTGTTTCGAATGCGGACTGGGGCGGATCCGTCGGCAAGGTTCCGTCGAACTGGCAGCAAGGCAAAGCCTTCGGCGCAGGCCGGATTACCGAATTACCGCTCATGACCCGAGTGTGCGGCAGTGCTGAACGGGCGGTACTTGCCGCGCTTAAAAACGGTGGTTCCCACACGGCGGGACTGGTGTTGAAAAAACAGTCGACGAATGATTACGTTGCGACATTGGCACGTCCCTTCGCAGAGGAACCCTGGAACCCGGCGCGCTTTTTTCCAGCTCAAGACAACCATGCACTCAGGATGCCGCCCGACTGCGCGCTGGAGGGGTTTTACTACGCCTCCCGGCCGGACCCTTCGCAGTTTTCCCGTCACCAGCCATGGCTGTACGAGAATTTTTTCACTCCGCCAGAGATGGCGCTCGCCATCGTCTGGCATGCGCGCAGCAAACACCTCGGTGAAAAGGGCAGATCGTTGTCGTTGTATATGCAGGCCAGGGATGCATCGCTGTTGAAGTACGGTTTCAGCGACTCGGACTCCGAAAGGGGCATGGGCCTGGTGAATCGTGACGGCACCATCCGTGATGGTGGCGAACAGGGCCTGTTGCGGGCAGGGAGGCTGAAGCCGCAAGCGTACGTTTTGATGCTGGCGCGTATCGGACGACTGGAAGTGTTGCGAGGAAGTCTACTTTGGGGACGTATAGGCACCGTGGGTTCCGACTGGGTTCCTTTTGCCGGTTTTGCATGGCCGACGCTCGGACGGGCGTTTCTCTCTGCAGACGATGCCGCACGTCATGTACACGCGAAAATTGGCGAGCGCCGTGACCGTCAATATGCGGGCTATATTTTTCAGAGCAATGACCAGCGTTTTTACGCGACAGAGCCAGTGGAGGGCGCAATAGCGGCTCTGAGCCAAGGCATGTTTTATCCCAGGGACAACGCGGGGCGTCCGATATTTCCGGACGATCATGTCTTGCAGGCGCACTATGTTTCTCATCTGGCGGTATCGACGCTGGATCCTTCGATGGTGCAACGGTTGAAGTGGACTCGCCTGGACGCGATATTGAGCCTGCACATGTTCAGCGTCGAAGAGATGAGGCAGGCGCTGCTGGACGAAATTCCGCTCTACATGTCCGGTGCCCAGCGTGTCCTTCTGCGCTTCGAGGCCTCCGAGACCGCCATGGCGCGCAAGCTTGCCTTGCGATTGGGCTCGGAAAAACATCCCGGCCCGTTGGTAACCGAATTGCAAACCGGAACGCTGTCGCCTGTCGGCTTTATTCGGGAGCAGGCGGCGGCTGGTCGACTGACGGTCGTATTGAACAGTGAGCTCTGGGGAGCGCGCGCAACGGTGACTCCAGACTGGTCGCCGGGGACTTCGCCCCAAGTCTGGAAGCGACCCGAGCAGGTGGCATTCGGGGCCGTGTTCTCCTCGTCGGACGAGGCCGCGGACGATCAATATACCCGTGACGTTCGGCTGCATGATCAGGAAAAAGCCTGGTTCGGTTTTATCCTGAAGCACAAGGAGCGCGAAGAGTATGTCGCCACTGAACTGGTACCGATTGGTGATGCAAGGAACGATGTGTTTCAGCCGCAGAGTCTGTTCGGCGTCACCAGGATGCCGCCCTGGTATCAATACCCGGAAGGTTTTCGCAGGCATGCTTTTTTTTACTCGCGCCAACGCCTGAAGCATCCTGTGAACAGTTCGGGAACCTGGTTGTCGTCCTACTTCATTCCGCCCGACGATCTCTTCATTGCGGTGTACTACTCGCGGCGGCGGTCGGTCACTGAATCGGCCGAGTCGATTCCGTTGTACATCTCCACGCAGGACGGGGCCTTGCTGAAGTTCGACAATCGCAAGGGCAATGCGTTGTTCGACAACGACATACCCCATATGGGGCTGGAGGAGTTCAAGAGAAACCTGGCCAGTGGAAAGCTGTCACCCGAGGAGTTCGTCCGGGTGGTGGCCCGACATGGAGGGCTGACGGTCATGCGCACAAGCCTCTGCTGGGACAGGCCCTGGCCGGTCGATCCTGATTGGCGTGCCGGCATGAATCTGCAACGGCGCTGGCTCGGGCCGGCGTTCCAGTCCCCGGATGATGCTGTGGAGTCGGTCCGCGCCAGGCTGACCGGCAACGCCGATCAACTCTTCGGTGGGGTGCTGCTCAGACGTGCGGATGGCCTGTATCTGGCGACCGATCCTGTCGAGGTGCCTCAGGAAGACTTCGACGTTCAACTGATCTTTCCTGATGAAAGCCTTGGCTCTGCGCAGTTTCCTGAGGGTTGTCTGGTTGTGGCGCGTTACCGCACACGGAGAGTGACGGGATTGCCGCTGGTGCTAACCGAAATACAGAAAGAGACTTACCTCAACATGTTGTCGGTGGACACCCTTTACTCGGCAATGACCCGTCCTGGCAATCATGCCGCGATCAGCGAGTACCTGTTTGCGCCGGACGGCTCGCTCATTCGTTACGACGTCGGTGTCCTGCGTCGCTTGCGCGCTGATCTTGCAAACGCCCTGCACGACTTCAAAGGCCTGCCTGATGATCTGGATGGCAGAAAAATAAAACAGCAAATATACAGCGGTGCATTGCTGCCCGGTGCATGGGTCGACGCCCTTGCCCGTTCAGGTTATCTGCAGGTGGTAACGGGGAGTCGCTTCTGGGGCGAAAGAGGCGCGCTCAGTGGCTGGGCGCCTTATCCGCCGTCAGTGCTCCCTTCGGTGTTCGATTATCACAGGCCACGAGCGGCCACTCCGTGCAGTCCCATGTTCATCCAGCCGGACGGGGTGGCACGTCATGTCAACGCGGGACCGCGCAGCACCTCGTTTGTGACCTTCGGTTTCATTCTGACGAACACCCGCGCAGGTCTCTATTTCGGCAGCATGCCAGTGTCGCTCGAACGGACGAAAATGGCTCTTGACAGTGTCTTTCCGCAAGGCGTCTTACCCTCAAGCTCTACCGTGCATGGCCTTTACTTGCGCTCCGCACAGGTCACCGCAGGGGCGAGGGATGACGATCCGAGGCACTTCATGCCCCCACCGACGTTCGTTCAGCAGGTATGCGCTGCGGCCTACACCCCGCAAGGCTACAAGTTGGTTTACTTGTCCTGTGCCGATGGGGCGTTGTTGCGATTCGAGATGGCGGCGTTCGAGCCTGGCGAGTTCCTTGATCGATATGGGCAGATCGAACTGAGGCCCAACCAGTTTGCGTCTGTTGAGCGTGCACAAATCGATGAAGTGGAATACGAGCGCGGCAGAATCGACCTGGAGGCTTACATTCTGCGCATGGCGCGGGCCGGCACACTTGCGGTCATCCTGACCAGTGATTATTGGTCACGGCCGGGCGTGGTGGACGAAAGCTGGCAACCGCGAACCGCAAGTCTTCCCCGGCATTCGCCGTGGGCCGCTGACCAAAGGCCGGTACTGGGGCCCGTTTTCCATCATGCCGATGACGCCGCACGCTACGCACAGCTACGAGCGGGCAGTGGGTATCATCTGGACAACGGATACGAGAGTGCGATTCTCGAGCGAACACCCTCGCTGTTCGATACGACACCCCGATTCGTTGCGCTTGAACCGTTACCGCGTTCTGCGAAGGGCGAAAGTCCAGTGGAGTGGATCTTCCGCACGGCGAAGGATCCGGCGGCAACGCGCGTCAAAGCGCCGCCTCTCTATCCCGAGGGTTACACCCTGGTGGCGAGTCATCAGTTGCACTTGTCCGGTAACACGACGTTCGGTCCGGACACTGAACAGGTCTACGCCAATTTCGCATCGCCTGCCGAGATTCATGCACACACGCATGAGCTTAAAGGAAAGGGGTTCAAGATCAGGGATTACTACTACTCGACACCGCATGGTGTGCTGATCCGATATACCCCTGCCTATACCCAGGCTGAAAAAGACTTGCTGTTGTTCAGTCAGCCGAAGTTCACGGGGGCGAAGTGGGAGACCGGGCTCTCGCCGGCAGAAATCATTTCGAGGCTCATTGAACTGAGCGATTTCAGGGTGCTGATACCCGGTCATTACTGGAGGCAAACCGGACGTATGGGCACCCGATGGCGCGAACGTCGGCAACAGCCTGCTGCTGTGGGTATTGTTCGCAATCGAGAGGAACTGTAATTGCACAGCTGAATGGCGGACATGTCTGTGTGCCGTCATTTCTTGCGCATCAACCCGATAAAGAACAAACCACCGAGAGCGGCGGTGGCGACGCCGATGGGCAGGTCTTCCGGGGCGATCAACGTGCGTGCGGCGACATCGACCCACACCAGAAACACACTGCCGAGCAACACGCACACCGGCAGCAGGCGTCGATGTTCTGCACCGATCAGACGCCGGGCAATGTGTGGCACCATCAGCCCGACAAACCCGATGGAGCCGCTGATCGATACCAATACCCCGGTCATCAGCGAAGCAATCACGAATACCCGCAGACGCACCGCCCGGGCATTCAGACCGAGGGTGACAGCGGTCTGTTCGCCGGCCATCAAGGCGTTCAGCGGGCGGGCCATGCCGATCAGCAGAATCAACCCGAGCAATACGCTGAGCGCCGGCACCGCCAACAACTCCCAGCGCGCGAGACCGAGCCCGCCGAGCATCCAGAACATCACCGCCGAACTGGCCCGGTGATCGCCCATGAACAACAGCAGATTGGCGATCGCCATCATCACGAATGAGACTGCCACACCGCACAGCAGCAGACGATCGCTGTCCAGCCGACCTTGGCGGTTGGCGATTCCCAGCACCAGAAACATGCTCGACAATGCGCCGATGAACGCGGCAATCGGCAAGGTCAGCAGGCCGACGATTTCACCGACATGCAGTACCACGATCACTGCGCCGAGGGTGGCGCCGGAAGTGACGCCGAGCAGATGTGGATCGGCCAGTGGATTACGCGTCACCGCTTGCAGCACCGCGCCGATCAACGCCAGCCCGGCACCGACCAATGCACCGAGCAACATGCGCGGCACGCGGATCAGCCAGACGATGTGCTCCTGGCCGGCGCTCCAGTCCGGAACGCCAAGACCGAACATTTTATGCAGCAGAATCCGCCACACCACGTCCACCGGAACCCGCGCCGGGCCGAAGCCCAGCGACACCACGCACGACACCAGCAGCACGGCGCCGAGGGCGAGCAGCAGCCAGCCGTAACCACGATTGATCATGCGCCGTGGAAACCTTTGGCCAGGGTTTCAACCGCCAGCACGTTGTCGATCCCCGGCGTGGCCTGCACGTAAGGGATGACGATGAAACGCTGGTTTTTGATCGCGTCCACCGATTGCAGCGCCTTGTTCTTCAGCAGGAATTCAATCTTCTGCCCGGCAGTGATTTCGCTGTAATCGACGATCACGATCACCTGCGGATTGCTTTCGACCACGGTTTCCCAGTTGACCCGGGTCCAGCTCGCTTCGACGTCATCAAGCACGTTGCGCCCGCCAGCGGCGTCGATCAGCGCTTGCGGCATGCCGAGGCGGCCGGAGGTCATGGCGCGGTCTTCGCCGCTGTCGTACAGGAACACTCGCGGTTTTTCGGCGGGCAAGTCTTTGCGGATTTGCGCGACCTGATTTTGCATGTCGGCGATCAACGCGTCGGCGCGGTCCTGCACGTCGAAGATCTTGCCCAGGTTGCGCAGGTCGTTGTAAGTGTCCTCCAGTGTGGCGGCCGGGCGCTTCATCACGAAGGCGCAGGATTCGGTCAGTTCATAGACATTGATACCCAGCGGTTGCAGGGTCTGCGGCGTGAGATCGCCGCCGACGCGCATGCCGTAATCCCAACCGGCGAAGAAGAAATCGACGTTGGCGTCGAGCAACGTTTCCACCGACGGATACTTGGCCGCCAGTTCCGGCAAGCCGTCGAGCAGGCTCTGCATTTGCGGCGTTACCGATTTCCAGCCACTGACACCGCTGTAGCCGGCCATCTTCGACTTGAGGCCGAGGGCAAGCATCATCTGGGTCATGTTGATGTCATGACTGACCGCGTGTTTCGGCGCTTCCTTGAAAGTCACTTCGCGGTTGCAGCTGTGGATCGTCAGCGGGTACTTCGTGGCCTCGGCGAAGGCGTGGGTGGTGCCCAGCAGCAGAGCGAGGCAAAGCAGGGAGCGCACAATCATGGTCGGGTTATCCAGGTGATTCGCGGGTAGCCGTGGAGGGGGTGTGGATCGATCAATGCTTCGACGCCGAACACGTCGCGCAGCAGTTCGACGGTCAGCACTTCTTGCGGGGTACCGCTGGCGACGACGCGACCGTGATTGATCACGTACAGGCGGTCACAGAACGCGGCGGCCAGGTTCAGGTCGTGGATGCTCGCCAACGTGCCGATCCGCAAACGCTTGACCCGCTGCATCAGTTCCAGCTGATAGCGCGGATCGAGGTGATTGGTGGGCTCGTCGAGGATCAGCAGTTGCGGTTGCTGGGTCAGGGCACGGGCCAGGATCACCCGCTGTTTTTCACCACCGGACAGCGTGGCGAACGCGTGGTCTTCGAAGCCGTCCATGCCTACGGACTTGAGGGCTTGGGTGGCGAGATGGCGATCTTCCAGCGTGTCGCCATCGAACAGGCCCTTGTGCGGCGTGCGCCCCATGGCGACCACTTCCTCGACGGTCAGACCGAAGGTGTCGGGGAATTCCTGCAGGACAACGGCGATACGTTGTGCGCACCAACGCGAGGATTGCCTCCACACGTTGTGGTGGTCGAGTCTGACCTCACCGCGTTCCGGCTGGCTGAAGCGGTAGGCACAGCGCAACAGGCTGGTCTTGCCACTGCCATTGGGCCCGATCAGCCCGACGAATTCACCGGCGGCCACGTGCAGCGACGCATCACTCAGCCGGAACGGGTGATGGCAGTATCCATGGCCCAAGGGGGACCAGGCGAGATCGGTGAGCGTCAGTGAAGTCATGTGTTGTTCAGCTTGAAGTCCATGAAGTGAGTCCGGCCGTTCCATTGCCCGCAGCCGGTCAGCGCAAAAGAAAGCCCGCAGCGGGGGCGGCGGGCAATGAGCTGAAAATGGGTTATACAGTAACACTTAAATCGACCGAATATCAGGTCCGCCAGTTTAAGGACTTGTCTGAATCGTGCATCTCGCCGGTCTCATGATGATGTTGAGGCCGGTTCAGTTTGCCGGCCCAGACGTGACAACAGCAGTCGGTCCAGCAACCACACCACCACCAGCGAAGCGCCCACCAGTGGAAACACCACCGCCAGCGCCAGCATGATCGCCACCCCGGTTTTCCATTTCGGCAGGTCGTGGCGCAGCGGCGGGACGCCGAATTTTCCCTGCGGGCGACGCTTCCACCAGATCACCACGCCGCTGATGGCGCTGAGCAGGATCATCAGGCAGATCAGCAGCACGATGATCTGATTGAAGGTGCCGAACATCTTGCCTTCGTGCAGCATCACGCCGATCTCGGTGGCCCGGGCAACGGCGCCGTAGTGCTCGAAACGCACGTCGGCCAATACTTTGCCGGTGTACTGATCGACGTGCAGGGTCGCATCGTTGCGCGGGTCGTCGGCGAACACGGCGATGGTGAATACACCCGTGGCGGTGGTCGGCAGGGTAATGCTGTAGCCCGGTTCGACCTTGCGCTCGATGGCGATGTCCTGCACGTTCTGCAGACTGACCATCGGCGCGGCGGGACCGTGTTGCATGCCGCCGTGGGCCATGTGTTCGGCGTGGTCGCCGGACATCGGCATCGGGGTATTTTCCATCGCCCAGGGTACGGTCTGGCGGGCGGCGTTGTTGAGGCTGCCGGCCTCGACGTCAGAGGTCGGCACGTTATTCCACATCGCCGCCGGGAACACGTTCCACACCTGGGCGTACTGTTTGCCCCAGAAGCCGGTCCAGGTCATGCCGCTGAGCAGCATCACCAGCAGCAACGCGGCGCCCCAGAAACCGGTGACCGCGTGCAGGTCACGCCACAGTACGCGGCCGCGACTGTTCAGGCGCGGCCACAGAATCCCCGCGGCCTGACCGCGCGGCCACCACAGGAAAACCCCGGACACCACCAGCACCACGCCCCAGCCGGCGGCCATTTCGATCAGTCGGTCACCGACGGTGCCGATCATCAGTTCGCCGTGAATCGCCCGGGCGATGGCTTGCAGGTTCTGCTTGGCATCCTGCTCGCCGAGGATGTCGCCGTGGTACGGATCGACGAACACGTTCAGCTCATGGCCGGCATTCTTCACCACGAATTGCGCGCTGCGTTCGGCGTTCGCGGGTGGCAGGTACTGGGTGACCTGGCCTTGTGGATAAGCGCTTTTGACCTTTTGCAGCAGGTCATCGGCCGGCACGGTGTGATGACCGGCCGGGACGTTCAGCAGGCTGCTGTACATCAGCGAATCGAGTTGCGGCTTGAACAGGTAAATGATGCCGGTCAGGGCCAGCATCACCATGAACGGCGCGACGAACAATCCGGCATAAAAATGCCAACGCCAGGCCAGGTTGTAGAAATTCGGTTTGGGCTGTTTCATCACGAGTGCTCCGCTTGGCTTGGATCTTCTGGTTGTCTGTTGTCACTCGCTCCCTCAAGGGGAGCGAGTGCCCTTGAGGGTCAGAAACTCATGTCCACCTTGGTCCAGAGCGTGCGCCCCGGTTCGTTGATGGCTTGCGGGTCGTTGGCCGGGTAGCCGAACCCGGCGTTGCCCGCCAGGTTGAGGTGTTCGGCGTAAGCTTTGCCGAACAGGTTGTCGACGCCGGTGCTGACCTTCCAGTTCTTGTTGATCCGGTAGGCACCGTTGAGCGAGAACACGCCGAAGCCCGAACTCTTGTCGTAATCCTTGCCGACCACGTTGCCCTTGTTCTGGTCGATCCGGTTTTGCGCGGCCACCACCCTCCACAGTGCACCGGCGCTCCAGTTGTCTTCGCTGTAGGTCAGACCGAAACGGGCATCCAGTGGCGGCATTTGCGGCAAGGCCTTGCCGTCGCTGCTGTTCTTGCCCCAGGCGTAGGCCAGGGTCGCATCGGCTTTCCAGTTGTCGGTGAGGTTGTACGCGGCACCGAGTTCACCGCCCATGATCCGCGCGTCGATGTTTTCGGCGCGGGAAGTGCTCATGCCCATCCTCGTCGGGGTGTAGTCGAACAGGATGTAGTCGCGCACCACGCCGATGTAGCCCGAGGCCCAGGCTTCGAGGTCGGCGTCCTTGTAGTTCACGCCGAAGTCGAGTTGGGTGGTCTTTTCCGGTTTGATCGAATCGAACGCATTGACCGAACCCGTCGGCCCGGACTTGGGCGAAAACAGCTCCCAGTAATCCGGGAAGCGCTGTGCATGGCCGAGACCGGCATAGAGCGTGGTCGGGCTGTCGGCCAGGTCATGCTCGTAACGCACGAAGCCGCTGGGCAGGGTGTCGGCGCGGGTATCGCCGGCAGTCGGATTCGGGCGGGACATCATTCCCGAACCGGTGGTCTGCCGGAAATCCTTGGCCGAGGCGCGGTCGACCCGGGCGCCGGTGATCAGCCGGTCGCGGTCGGCGGCGTACCAGGTCATTTCGCTGAACACGCCGTAGTTATGGAAGTCGGCGTCCTTGGTGTACGGCTGATCCTTGTAGGTGTCGATGCCCATGCCGCTGCGCTGACGGTGTTCGTCGGTCTGCGCATCGAGGCCGGTGATCAGCTGGATATCGGCCCAGCGCCAGGTGGCCTTGATCCGCGCGCCGAGGGTGCGACGGTCGACGTTGGACGCCATGGGACCGGCCATCATCCCGGTGCCGGACGGCGTGCGCAGGGTGTAGTTGTCCATCACGTGGTCGGCGTAGTTGTAGTAGACCTGCGCTTCGAACTTCTCCAGTACGTCGGTGATGTTGGATTTCTCGAAGCGCAGCCCGAGGCTTTCGCGCAGGAACTGCGAGCCGTCCATGCCGCGCCCGGCGTAGCGCGCTTCGCCGTCGCCCTTGCCGGCGGTCAGTTCGATCAGGGTGTCGGCGTCTGGGGTCCAGCCCATTGCCACGTCGCCGTTCCACTTGTCATAGCGCGAGGCGACGGTGTCGTTGTTGCCGTCGCGGTAGTCGTCGGAATGCGCGGTGTTGCCGATCACTCGTACGTAGCCCGACGGGCCGCCGGCAGCGGCGTCCACGACTTTGTCGAAGCGTCCGTTGGAGCCGGCCAGCACGCTGGCATTCACCCGTGTGCCGAATTCGCCGAAGCTTTCCGGCTCGCGGTCGAACAGGATCGTGCCGGCTGAGGCGCCCGGCCCGTAGAGCACGGTTTGCGGGCCTTTGATCACGGTGAGTTTGTCGTAGGTCTCTGGCGAGATGTACGAGGTCGGCGCGTCCATCCGGCCGGGGCAGGCGCCGAGCATCATGCTGCCGTTGGTGAGAATGTTCAGGCGCGAACCGAACATGCCGCGCAGTACCGGATCACCGTTGGTGCCGCCGTTGCGCACCAGGGCGAAGCCGGGAATGGTCTTCAGATAGTCGCCGCCATCGCTGGCCGGCACCGGTTGGCGCGGATCTTTCGGGTTGGTGACGATGGTCAGCGGCGAACTCGGGGCAATGGCGGTGATCACCGTCGGGCTCAATTCCTCAGTGTGGCCTGCGTGCGCATCGGCCAGCACCAGCGGGGAAAGCAGGACGCCGCAAAGGACGGCGGTAGCGTGCCTGAAACGGATGCGCGATTCGTTCAGGACGAAGGACGCCTGGGCAGAACCCGAGTATGGGACAGC
Source organism: Pseudomonas sp. KCJK9016 (assembly GCF_046231795.1). Classification (NCBI taxonomy): domain Bacteria; kingdom Pseudomonadati; phylum Pseudomonadota; class Gammaproteobacteria; order Pseudomonadales; family Pseudomonadaceae; genus Pseudomonas; species Pseudomonas sp. KCJK9016. The sequence continues at coordinate 288,514 of NZ_JBJJMM010000001.1, forward strand.
AGAAAACCTGGACATGATAATTTCCATCAAACAGTCGTAAACGACACGGTCGGCAGCCTGAAGCTGTCTTCTCGACCGTGTGCAATCAGTGGTGGGTGTTTACGCTGCGACGGGAGGGGCGCGGCTGCGGGCGCCGGGGAAGAAGGTCTGGCGGGCATGGCCCAGATGCGGGGAGGGCGGGGTGAAGGTATTGACGAAAGGAATGCTGAACGTGGCAAAACTGCCGCCGCCGGTCAGCGCCGGGCAGTTGAACAGCAGGCTGCAATAGCCGCATTTTTCCCACAGCACGTGGTGCGAAGATTGCGGCGGGCAGTGTTCGGCCGCGGGTTGCGCTTCATGCGCGGAATGATCCATGCCGGGCATGGCCATCGACATGTCCATGCCCGGCATGGATGTCGAGGCGTGCCGATCCATCGGCATCGACTGAGAAATCAGCGGGCCGATAAAAATCATCAACATGGCAAACAGGGCGATCCAGCTGCCGCGTGTCAGGTATTCGGTCTGACGGCGTTGCACGGATCCCCTGGCGCTGCGCGGGCGCACGGGCGGAGTCTGCCGGAACGGTTATTGGGTGTGCGCGTGTTCCGGCATGTCCTGCGGTGGTTTCTTCTGCACGGCGACTTCCACTGTTACGTCTCCGGCCTTCTCGAAATGCATCGTCAGCGGGAAGCGCTTGCCGTCGCTCAGCAGGCTGCGGTCGGTGGGGTTCATCAGCATCACGTGATAGGCCATCGGGGCGAAGATCACGTTTTCACCAGCTGGAATCGACACGCTCGGCACCTGTTGCATCTTCATCAGATCGCCCTGCATCACATGCTCGTGCAGTTCTGCTTTCGGGGCGATGGGCGAATCGACGCTGAGCAGGCGGTCAGCGCTCTTGCCGTTGTTGTGAATGATGAAATACGCGGCAACGGTCGGCGCATTCGGCGGCAGTTCCTGTGACCACGGGTGGGCGATTTCCAGCTCGCCGGCCTTGTATTCGTGGGCATGGGCGAAGCACGCAGGCAGCAACAGCGCAGCGATGACGATGAATTTGTTCAGCATGGCAGTTCTCCAGAACGATTTGAAACGCAGGTCAAATGCGGGAACAAATCAGACCAGAGGGGACGCACGGGGATTGAGGTTTGGCCATTGCTGGCGCGGTGTCGGAGTTTGCAGCACGGCAGGCGCCACGCTGTGATTGCTTTCGTATTGCGCGAAATACAGCTGCGGCGAATGCCCCGGCAACGCCACCACCGGCGCCGATCCGGAACAGCACCAGCAATGCTGCATGGTCGAATGGTTGTCGCCGCTTTGCGGCGCTTTCTGATCGAGGTTGCCGATGTCGATCGCCACCATCTTCGTGCCGCTGCCGGTGCAGAAACTGCTCCACAGCAACTGCTCGGCCGGCGTTTGCGCCGCTTGCGCCATCGCGCCCGTCAACGGCATGGCAAGCATGTTGAACAGCACTGCGAAGCAGGCGATCCAGGCAATTGCGAGCCGGCGTCGGTTCATGGGACAGGTCCGTAGGGTGGGCAATCAGGCGTGGCTATTTAGCCTGATCAGGGCCGATAAGTAAAAACGCGGTGTGCGGTTTGGTGTCGCAGCGCACTTTCAAGAGAGTGTAGCGGCTCGAAATTGCATTGCATGGGACCTGCGTCAACAATTGAACCGGTCGCGAGAGGTAAAAAAATCAGCCTCGATCACGTTTTTCAAGAGCCGAGATGGTTTCATCAACCGTCCAAAACTCCCGATCAACCCCCGCCAACCCTGGCCGCTTCAACACTATCACCGGCACCCCAAGCTCTCGCGCCACTTCCAGTTTCGGCTCGGTCGCGGTGCTGCCGCTGTTCTTGCTGATCAGCACATCGATCTGCCGTCGTTCGAACAATGCCCGTTCATCCTCCAGCAGAAACGGTCCCCGGGCGCCGATGACTTCGCAGCGTTCGTTGCCGGGATAAACGTCGAGGGCGCGCAGGGTCCAGAACTGGTGTTCAGGGATTTCGTGCAGGTGTTGCAGCGGTTCGCGGCCGAGGGTGAACAGGGGGCGGCGGAAAGGTTCGAGGGCGGTGATCAGTTCGGCCCAGTCGGCGACTTCGCGCCAGTCATCGCCCGGCTGTGGTTGCCACGCGGGGCGGCGCAGGGCCCAGCAGGGGATGCCGGTGAGTTGCGCGGCGGTGGCGGCGTTGTGGCTGATTTGCGCGGCGTACGGATGGGTCGCGTCCAGCAGCAGACCGATGCCTTCATCGCGAACAAATTGCGCCAGCCCTTCTGCGCCGCCATAGCCGCCGACGCGCACCCGACAGGTCAGATCGGTCGGGACCCGGCCCACCCCGGCCAGGCTGTAGATATGCTCCGGCCCCAAATTCCGGGCGATGGCCAGCGCTTCGGTGACGCCGCCCAGCAATAGAATCCGTTTCATGCAAACGCTCCTGCATGACCGACGATGCCGCCCTGACGATCAATCGCAAACACCTCGACCTGCACCTGCGCGGGCACCACGCTGCGGGCGAACTCGAGGGCGTGGCGACAAACTTCATCACCCAGGGCAACACCCGCCGCACTGGCCATCGCCAATGCCTGCTGGCTGGTGTTCGCCCCGCGAATGGCTTGTTGCAAGGCGTCATCGGCGCCAATTGCCGCCGCCCATCCGGCCAGTTGCGGCAGGTCGATGCTCGAATGACGCGAATGCAGATCCATATGCCCCGCCGCCAATTTGCTGATCTTGCCGAAGCCGCCGCACAGGCTGAGTTTATCCACAGGCACTTTGCGCAAGTGCTTGAGTACCGCGCCGACGAAGTCGCCCATTTCGATCAGGGCGATTTCCGGCAGGTCGTAGACCCGGCGCATGGTGTCTTCGCTGGCGTTGCCGGTGCAGGCGGCGATGTGCAGGTAGCCATTGGTTTTCGCCACGTCGATACCCTGATGGATCGAGGCAATGTACGCCGCGCAGGAAAAAGGCCGGACGATGCCGCTGGTGCCGAGAATCGACAGGCCACCGAGAATGCCCAGGCGCGGGTTCATGGTCTTCAGCGCCAGGGCTTCGCCGCCCTCGACATTGACCGTCACCTCGAAGCCGCCGCGATAGCCGGTTTCAGCGGCGAGCAGCATCAGGTGATCGCTGATCATCTTGCGCGGCACCGGGTTGATGGCCGGCTCGCCAACGCCCAGCACCAGTCCTGGTCGAGTCACGGTGCCGACGCCTTTGCCGGCGATGAAGCGGATTCCCGGCTCGGTCAGCAACCTGACCTGCGAGTAGAGCAGGGCGCCGTGAGTCACGTCGGGATCGTCGCCGGCATCCTTGAGGGTTCCGGCTTCGGCGCCGTCCTCGGTCAGCCGACAGAATTCCAGACGCATCTGCACCTGTTTGCCTTTGGGCAACACGATCTGCACGGCGTCCGCCACCACGCCGCCAAGCAGCAGGCGGGCGGCGGCGAGGCTGGTGGCCGTGGCGCAACTGCCGGTGGTCAGGCCGCTGCGCAGGGCCGCGGGTTGTTCGGCGGTTTCGTCACGCATCGAGGGGTTTGACCAGATCGAGCAAGGTGATAGGCAGGGCCTGACGCCAGGTGTCGAACTCGCCCAGCGGTTGCGCCTGGGCGATGTGGATGCGGGTCAGCTCGCCGCCGTGGTGTTCGCGCCAGTTCATCAAGGTCATTTCGCTCTGCAGGGTCACCGCGTTGGCCACCAGGCGGCCGCCGGGTTTGAGTTGCGCCCAGCAGGTGTCGAGCACGCCTTCGCGGGTCACGCCGCCACCGATGAATATCGCGTCGGGACGCTCCAGGCCCGCAAGGGCTTGCGGTGCGCTGCCGCGAATCAGTTGCAGGCCGGGAACGCCCAGCGCATCACGGTTGTGCTCGATCAATTGCTGACGACCTTCGTCGGCCTCGATCGCCAGCGCGCGACAGCTCGGGTGTGCGCGCATCCACTCGATACCGATCGAGCCGCTGCCGGCGCCGACGTCCCACAACAATTCACCCGGCATCGGCGCAAGGCGGGCGAGGGTGATGGCGCGCACGTCGCGTTTGGTCAACTGGCCGTCATGTTTGAACGCAGTGTCCGGCAGGCCGGCGAGCCGTGACAGGCGCGGTGTCTGCGGATCAGCGAGGCACTCGATGGCGATCACATTGAGGTCGGCAATGGCCGGATCGGTCCAGTCGTTGGCGATGCTGTCGATGCGGCGTTCGGTGCTGCCGCCCAGATGTTCCAGAACGCTCAGGCGACTGGCACCGAATCCGCGCTCGCGCAGCAATTGTGCGACGGCTGTGGGGCTTTGCCCGTCATTGCTCAGCAGCAACAGGCGCACGCCGCTGGACAACTGAGCGTTGAGGGCTGCAAGCGGGCGCGCCACCAGCGACAACACATGGACGTCCTGCAACGGCCAGCCCAGACGGGCTGCCGCCAGCGAGCAAGAGGATGGCGCCGGCAGTACCCGCATCTCTGTGCCCGGAATCTGACGAGCGAGGCTCGCACCGACGCCGTAGAACATCGGGTCACCGCTGGCCAGCACGCACACCGCTTCGCCGCGGCGCTCCAGAACCGGGGCCAGCGAAAACGGGCTCGGCCACAGCTGGCGCTCGCCACGGATGCACACCGGCAACAGATCCAGCTGGCGCTGGCCGCCGATGATCCGTGAAGCGTCCATCAGGGCGCGCCGGGCGTTCTTGCCCAGGCCCTTGAAGCCGTCTTCACCGATTCCTACTACTGTCAGCCAGGGTGACATCTGTAGCCCTCAAGAAAGTGTCCGCAAACGAGTTGTTCCGACGGGCAGACTTTTCATGCCGTCGGACAAAGCAGGCATAATACCGCGCCTTCGCCCACGAAGCGCCTTTCCCACTGAGCCGGCCAGCCCCTTGAACGAACGCCCGATGTCCACAGCCATACGCCCCTCGGCCTGCCCGGGGTTGCTGCGTATCGTCCAGGCGCTGGATGGCGGTATATGCCGGATCAAGCTCGATGGCGGTTCGATCACCGCCGATCAGGCCGATGCACTGGCCAATGCCGCCGAACGCTTTGCCGGCAGGGTGATCGAGGCGACCAACCGGGGCAATCTGCAGATCCGCGGCATCGGCGACCAGTCCGCCGCGCTGATCGACAGCTTGCTGGCCGCCGGTCTCGGCCCACGTACCGCAGCGGGTGACGACGTGCGCAACCTGATGCTCAGCCCGGCCGCCGGGATCGATCCGCAGATGCGTTTCGACACACGTCCATTGGCCGGGCAGATCCTCGAGACCCTGCAAAGCCATCCGCGTTTCCATGAACTGAGCGCCAAGTTCGCTGTGCAACTGGACGGCGGTGAAGCACTGGCGATGCTCGAACATCCCCACGATCTGTGGTTGTCGGCATACGAAGAGCACGGCGATACGCTGCTGGCGTTCGGTCTGGCGGGTTGCCCGACGGATCGACCGCTGGCTGGCGCGGCACTCGCGGACGGCCATGCACTGGTGGTGGCGGTGCTGGAACTGTTCCTCGATCTGGCCCGGCCGGAGCAGACGCGAATGCGACATCTGCTGGATGAGTGCCCGGCTCCGGTGGTCCTGGAAAAACTCGGTCAGCGGATCAGGCTGCAGAGCGTCGGCGACTGGCAGCGCGAAGCGGCGCCGGAAGGTCTGCACCTCGGAGTCCATCCTCAGCCATTGGCCGGTCAAGTGTATGTCGGCGCCGCACCGGCCCTCGGTCGCCTCGATCCGGTCATGCTGCGTGGCGCCGCGCAACTGGCCAGAACCTTTGGCGACGGCAGCCTGCGTTTCACCCCTTGGCAGAGTCTGTTGGTGCCCAATGTGCGTGAGGCAGATGCCGCTCAAGTGCTCGATGCCCTGTGCAAGCTGAACCTGCTGACCCGGATTGACGACCCGTTGTCGCGCCTGATCGCCTGCACCGGCTCCAATGGCTGCGGCAAAGGCCTGGCCGATACCAAACACGATGCCCGCCTTCTGGCTACGCTGTTGCCACACGCCGTGGATGTGCACCTGTCCGGTTGTTCGCGGTCATGCGCTGCCGCACACCGTGCCCCGGCGACGCTGCTGGCGGTCGCACCCGGTCACTACGATCTCTATTTTCGCGATGCAACGCAGCCGGGTTTCGGCGCGTTGTACGCTCACAACCTTACTATCGAAGCGGTCGCGACCCTGCTCGCCGATCGCTCACGGAGCCCCCTTGATGCTTGATTACATCCGCGACGGTCAGGAGATCTATCGCAACTCCTTCGCGATCATTCGCAGCGAGGCCAATCTGGCGCGCATCCCGGCCGACCTGGAAAAACTCGCAGTGCGGGTGATCCACGCCTGCGGCATGATCGAAGCCATCGACGGGCTGCAATTCTCCGAAGGCGCCGGCAAGGCCGGGCGCGATGCGCTGGCCGCCGGCGCGCCGATCCTGTGCGATGCGCGGATGGTGTCCGAGGGCGTGACCCGTGCGCGCCTGCCGGCCAACAACGAGGTGATCTGCACCCTGCGCGATGACAGCGTGCCGGAGCTGGCGCGTGAGCTGGGCAACACCCGCTCGGCGGCGGCGCTGGAGCTGTGGCGTCCACATCTGGAAGGCAGCGTGGTGGTGATCGGCAACGCGCCGACCGCACTGTTCTATCTGCTGGAAATGCTCGACGCCGGTGCGCCGAAACCGGCGCTGATCCTCGGCTTCCCGGTGGGTTTCGTCGGCGCAGCCGAATCGAAGGCCGAGCTGGCCGCCAACAGCCGTGGCGTGCCGTTCGTGATCATGCAGGGCCGCCTCGGCGGCAGCGCCATGGCCGCCGCCGCGGTCAACGCACTTGCCACGGAGATCGAATGATGCAGGCAAAAGGACGTTTGATCGGCCTGGGCGTCGGCCCCGGTGATCCGGAACTGATTACCGTCAAGGCTCTGCGCCTGCTGCGCGAATCGCCGGTGGTGGCGTATTTCGTGGCCAAGGGCAAGAAGGGCAATGCGTTCGGCATCATCGAAGCGCACTTGCAGGACGCGCAGAAACTGCTGCCGCTGGTGTACCCGGTGACCACTGAAGTGCTGCCGGCGCCGCTGTCCTATGAGCAGGTGATCAGCGATTTCTACGATGACGCGGCAGAGGAAGTGGCCGCGCATCTGGATGCCGGTCGCGACGTGGCGGTGATCTGCGAAGGTGATCCGTTCTTCTACGGCTCCTACATGTATCTGCACGATCGCCTCGCCAGCCGTTACGAAGCCGAAGTGGTGCCGGGCGTCTGTTCGATGCTGGGCGGCGCGTCGGTACTGGGCGCGCCGCTGGTGTATCGCAATCAGAGCCTGTCGGTGCTGTCCGGCGTGCTGCCACATGACGAACTCAAGCGTCGTCTGGCGGACGCCGATGCGGCAGTGATCATGAAGCTGGGACGCAATTTCCCGAAAGTGCGTGAGGTGCTGGGTGAGCTGGGACTGGCCGGACGGGCGCTGTACGTCGAGCGTGCGACCATGGCCAACCAGAAGATCGTGCCGCTGGACGAGGTCGAGCCGATGTCGTCGCCGTACTTCTCGCTGATCATTGTTCCCGGCGAACGGTGGCAAGGCTGATGACTCAATCCACACCGGCCATCGTCATTCTCGGCCAGGGCGCGCTGGCCACGGCCCGTCGCCTTCAGCAGGCCTATCCGGGTGCGCAGATCCATGGTCTCTGCGGACGCGTCGAAGGCGCCGATCTGACTTACAGCGAGTTCGGCGCAACCCTGCGCGAGCTGTATCGGCAAGACACACCGATCATTGCCCTGTGCGCGGCGGGGATCGTCATTCGCACCCTGGCGCCGCTGTTGCTGGAGAAGGGCGTCGAGCCCCCCGTGCTTGCCGTAGCGGAAGACGGCAGCGCCGTGGTGCCGCTGCTCGGCGGCCTCGGCGGGGTGAATGTCATGGCCCGCGAGATCGGTACGGCGCTTGAAGTCGCAGCGGCTATCACCACCAGCGGCGAATTGCGTTTCGGCACCTGTCTGCTCAATCCGCCCGGCGGTTATACCCTCGGTGATCTGGAACAGGGCAAACGTTTTGTCTCCGATCTGCTGGCCGGTCACAGCGTGCGCATCGATGGCGACGCGCCGTGGCTCGATCAGGCGCAACTGCCGCAAGACCCGCAGGCGCAGCGCTCGATTCATGTCGGCAGCGATGCCCGGATGGCAAGCGCCAGCGAGCTGCTGATTTATCCGCGCAGCGTGGCGGTGGCGGTCGGTGCCGATGTGGCCGACCTGCCGGATGCGATTCGCAAGGCGTTGCGGCAGGCCGGTGTGGCGATTCAGTCGCTGGCCTGTCTGGTGGCGGCAGACGTTCACATGGCCAGCCGGGCATTGCGTGAAGCCGCGCTTGAATTGGCCGTGCCGCTGCGCTTTGTGGCGCCGGCAAGTGACATGGCCGAGCTGGCCCGCCATGCTGTCCCCGATGCCCGGATCATCGCGACCGCCCACGATATCGCCATCGCGGTGGCCGAGCAGCCGCTGGAGGTTTCGCAAATCGGCCGCCCGCGCGGACGCCTGGCCGTCATCGGTCTCGGTCCTGGCGCCGCCGAATTGATGGTGCCGGCGGTGAAGGCCGAACTGGCCCGGGCCACCGATGTGCTGGGTTACGAAACCTACGTGCGCATGGCCGGCCCGTTCCGCGATGACCAGGTGCAGCATTGCACCGACAACCGCGAAGAGATGCAGCGCGCCCGTCACGCCTTCAGGCTGGCTGCAGAGGGCCGTTCGGTAATCGTCGTTTCATCGGGCGATCCGGGCGTGTTCGCCATGGCAGCGGCGGTGCTCGAAGCGCTTCACGAGTCGACGGATCCGGCGTGGCACAGCGTCGAACTGGAAATCCTGCCGGGGGTTTCCGCGTCACTCGCCACCGCCGCTCAGGCCGGTGCGCCGCTGGGGCATGACTTCTGCGTGATGTCGCTGTCGGACAACCTCAAGCCGTGGTCGATCATCGAGAAGCGTCTGGATCTGGCTGCCGAGGCGGATCTGGCGCTGGCGTTCTACAACCCGATCTCCCGTGCCCGTCCGTGGCAATTGGGACGAGCGCTGGAAATCGTCGCCCGACACCGCACGCCGCAAACGCCAGTGGTACTGGGCCGTGACATCGGCCGTCCGGGGCAGACACTGCGGGTGACAACACTTGGCGCACTGACACCGGATCAGGTGGACATGCGCACGATGGTCCTGATCGGTTCGTCCACGACCTGCACTTTTCCTCGCGCCGAAGGCGGGGAGTGGGTGTATACGCCGCGCTGGTATGGCGAGAAACCTGGTACCTGAGGCATAAAAAAGCGGCTCTTCGGAGCCGCTTTTCAATTCAGGGATGGCGAGTCAACCCAGATACCCCTTCACCCCGGTAAAGATGATCTGCGCAGCCAGGGCACAGACAAACAATCCCATGAGCCGACTGACGATCTGCAAACCCTGATCGCCGAGAATCCGCTCGATCCGGTTCGACAGATACAACACCACGCCGACGGTAAAACTGGCGAGCGCGATACTCATGATCGCGATCAGCTTGTCGTCCCAGTGCGGCTGGCTGACACCCATCACCAGCAGCGCACCGATCGTGCCGGGGCCGACGGTCAGCGGGATGGTCAGCGGGACGATGGTCACGTCCTGCTGCACATTGTCGGCCTGCACCGCCGGCTTGCCCTGGGCCATGCCCAGCGCCGAGATGAACAGCACGCTGCCGGCACCGATGCGGAAGGCGTCCACCGTGATGCCGAATATCTCAAATATGAATCGCCCGAACAGATAGAGCAGGACGCTGGAAACCAGTGTGGCGATCGCCACCTTCCAGGCCAGTCGGCGTTGTTCCTTGCGCGAATAACCCCGGGTCAGACTGATGAAGCAGGACAACACGAAGAACGGGCTGTAGAGCACCAGCATCTTCAGGTAAACGCTGAACAACTCATGGAGCATGATTGAAACTCGCGCCGACGAAAGTTGAACGGAGTCTATCAGGCGGCTCTGGCTTGATCACACGATGTTCCAGTCGAAGACGTGAGTACTGACCGGGGTCAGGGAGTACGGGCTGTCGTGCGATTGTGCTGATCACGCTGGGCCACCCAGTGCTCGATCAGCTCGCGCAGTTGCGACAGCTCCACCGGTTTGGCCATGTGGCCGTCCATGCCGGCCTGACGTGCGCGTTCCTTGTGCTCGGCGAGGATGTGCGCGGTGAGTGCGACGATCGGCGTACGGATGCGCTGATTGCCGACTTCCCAGGCCCGCAGTTGCTGGGTCGCGGAAAAACCGTCGAGGATCGGCATTTCGCAGTCCATCAGCACCAGGTCGTAGCGCTGGGCTTTCATGGCCTGCAAGGCTTCCTCTCCATTGCTGGCGGTGTCCGGTTGCAGGTTGAGCTTGCCGAGCATGCCGCGGATCACTTTGGTGGAAATCGTGTTGTCTTCGGCCACGAGGATGCGGAAGTCGCTCGGAACCTTGACGGTCGTGGCCGGGCCGGTGACTTGAGGCTGGAACACGACCTGGCCGCGATTGCGCTGGTTCAGTTCGTCGGCCAACGTAGTCTTGAGGGTATAACCGGCCACCGGTTTGGCCAGGATGCGTTTGATCCCCGAGTTGCGCGCGATGATCTTGCTCGGCGCGTTGCTGATGCCGGTCAGCATGATCAGCAGGATGTCGTGATTCAGGCTTGGGTCTTCCTTGATCTTGGCAGCCAGTTGCATGCCGGTCATGCCCGGCATGTTCTGATCCAGCAGGACCACATCGAAATAGTCGCGCAAATGGGCCTTGGTGCGCAGCAGCGCCAGTGCTTCCTTGCCTGAAGGCACGGCGCTGACGTTCAGGCCCCAGGCGCTGCATTGTTGCACCAGCACCTTGCGGCAGGTTTCGTTGTCGTCGACCACCAGCACCCGCGCACCCTGCAGCGGGCTGTCGAGGTCGGAGGTCGGATGCTCCAGGCGATCGGGATCCAGGGGCAGGGTCAGCCATAGTGTGCTGCCCTGGGAGCCGCCACTCTTGATACCGAACTCGCCCTGCATCAGACGAATCAATTGCCGTGCGATCACCAGCCCGAGATTGCCGCCCAGCCGGTTGGCCGACAGGAAATGCTTGCTGTGCAGTTCGGCGTGCATCAGCGCGTCGCGCTCTTCCTGATCCATCGGCTGACCGCTGTCCTGCACGGCGATGCGCAGGCGCGGCCTGACGCTGCGTTCATCGAGGGCGACCACCACCAGCACTTCGCCTTCCTCGGTTTTCTTCAGGGCGTTTTCCAGCAGGCTCAGCAAGGTCTGGCGCAAGCGCGTCGGATCACCGCTGATGACCCGGGGCACCTGCGGCTGAATGAAACTGATCAGTTCCACGCTCTGCTGTTCGGCCTTCGCCCGATAGATGCTCAGGCAATCGTCGATCAGGGCGTTGAGATCGAACTGCACGTCGTCCAGCTCGATCTGTCCGGACTCGAGCCGGGAGATGTCGAGGATCTCGTTGATCAGGGTCAGCAGTTCGTTGCCGGCGCTGTGAATGGTCTGCACGTAGTCTCGTTGCTTGACCGACAGCGGCGTGCCGAGCAAAAGCTCGGTCATGCCCAGCACGCCGTTCATCGGGGTGCGGATTTCGTGGCTGATCTTGGCCAGGAACTCGGCCTTGGCATTGATCTCGGCGTTGCTTGCGGCAAGGTCGCGGCTGATGCTGAAACGGCTTTCGGTGATGCTGCGCTGGCGTTCGCCCAGGGCAATGCTCATCAGCAGTCCGCTGATGCAGATAAAGCCCATCAGCGTCATGATCAGACCTTGCGGCGCCACCAGGGTCAACCCCAGCAGCGCCGGGAGGATGATCAGCGTGCCGATGTTGAACACCACCATCGCGGCGACGAACAGCCGGGCAGGGCGGTAGCCTTTCTGCCAGTGATAGAAACCCACCAGCAGCATGCTCAGCCCGGCCAGCGCCACCAGTGCGTAGGTGATGATGTTCAGCGGCAGGGTGTTGACGAACAACAGCAGCAGGCTGCAGATCACGATGAGCAGGATGTCGCCCAGCAGCAGCTTGTTCAGCGGATGTTCGCCGAGCGGAGCGAAGAAACGGTAGGCGAACATCAGGCCGGCCGGGGCCGTCAGCAACAGGGCCAGATAGGCGCCGGGGGTCTGGATCGCATGCCAGTTCGGCAGCCACGGACCGGCCAGGTTGAGCAGCAGCAACAGGCTCAGACTCAGCAGGCCTTCGCACACCGCCAGCCACAGGCTGCTGCGCGAGCGGGTGTAGGCGTAGCGGATCAAGTTGTGCAGGATCAGCATGCCGAGGCAGCCGAACAGCAGCCCGTAGATCAGCGTCTGGTTATGGTTGGCCGCGCCCATCACCGCCGATTGCAGGGTGATGTAGGGGCGTAACTGGTGTTCGGAGACCAGTCGCAGATAAACGTCGAGGGGCTTGTCGCTTTGCGGCAGCGGCAGCAGGAAATCGCTGCTGGGCAGAGGGCGCTCGGCCTGTGCCTGCCTTGTGCCGGTTTCCCGTTGCTCGATCAGTTGTTCGCCGTCCAGTACGTACAGATTGAGGTGCGACAGGTCGGGGGCGAAGATCCGCAGCACTTGTTCGTGCTTGCCGGGAGCGAGTTTGAAGCGAAGCCATAATGCGCCATCGGGTTCGGCTGCGGTCAGGCGGTCGAGCTCGATGGGACTGAATTGGTTGGTGTAGCGGGCGGAGCGGATATCACTCAGCTGAAGAATGCCCTGATCGTCGAGCAATATCGACCAGCCACTGCCTTGCGCGGCCTGGGCCGGAAGCATGCAGAGCAAGGTCAGCAAGGTGACGGTGAAGCCTATGGCAATCCTGAGCCAGCGCACGGCGAAATCCCTTCGTAGGTTGATGCCAGAATATAACGATGCGCAGCGTCGGAACAGTCCGGCAGGGACGCAAGGTCCCTGCCGGACACACAGCGTAGCTTATCAGCGGGTTTCGCCGCGTTCACGGGCAATGGCACGGTAGCCGATGTCGGTGCGGTAGAAGCAGCCTTCCCAGTCGATGGCCTTGGCCAGCCTGTAGGCCTGCTCCTGAGCGGCGCCTACGCTGGCGCCCATGGCGGTGGCACACAACACCCGACCACCGGCCGTCACGACGTTGCCGTCCTTGAGCGCGGTACCGGCGTGGAAGACCTTGCCTTCCAGTGCGGCTGCCGCGTCCAGACCGTTGATCTTCGCACCCTTGGCATAGTCGCCCGGGTAACCGCCGGCCGCCAGCACGATGCCGACGCTCGGGCGCGGATCCCATTGCGCTTCGACCTTGTCCAGTGCCTGGGCCAATGCCGCCTCGACCAACAGCACCAGACTCGACTGCAGGCGCAGCATCACCGGTTGGGTTTCCGGATCACCGAAACGGCAGTTGAACTCGATGACCTTCGGATGGCCGGCCTTGTCGATCATCAGACCGGCGTACAGGAAGCCGGTGTAGACGTTGCCTTCCTCGGCCATGCCGCGCACGGTCGGCCAGATCACCTGGTCCATCACGCGCTGGTGCACGTCCGCGGTGACGACCGGAGCCGGGGAGTAAGCACCCATGCCGCCGGTGTTCGGACCGCTGTCGCCGTCGCCGACGCGTTTGTGGTCCTGGCTGGTGGCCATCGGCAGGACGTTCTTGCCGTCGACCATGACGATGAAGCTGGCTTCTTCGCCGTCGAGGAACTCTTCGATGACGACGCGGGAGCCGGCGTCGCCGAACGCGTTGCCGGCGAGCATGTCGCGGACGGCGTCTTCGGCTTCGGCCAGGGTCATGGCGACGATCACGCCTTTACCGGCGGCCAGACCGTCGGCCTTGATCACGATCGGCGCGCCTTTTTCACGCAGATAAGACAGGGCCGGCTCGATCTCGGTGAAGTTCTGGTAGTCGGCGGTCGGGATCTTGTGGCGCGCCAGGAAGTCCTTGGTAAAGGCTTTCGAGCCTTCGAGCTGTGCGGCACCGGCGGTCGGGCCGAAGCAGTCCAGGCCACGGGAGCGGAACAGGTCGACAACACCGGCGACCAGCGGTACTTCAGGGCCGACGATGGTCAGGGAAACGTTTTTCTCGGCGAAATCCGCCAGTTGCTCGAGGGCCAGCACGTCGATGGCGACGTTTTCGCACTTGGCTTCAATCGCGGTGCCGGCGTTGCCCGGTGCGACGAAAACTTTCTGCACACGCGGATCCTGAGCCACTTTCCAGGCCAGGGCGTGTTCGCGGCCACCGCTGCCAATGATCAAAACATTCATTTCAAAAACCTCAAAATTCTGTCAGGCGCTGCTGGAGCGCTTTATGTGGGAGCGAGCCTGCTCGCGAAAGCGGTGTGTCAGTCAACCTCAACGTCGCTGACAGATTGCATTCGCGAGCAGGATCGCTCCCACATTTGAATCTGCGTATCAGTGACGGAAATGGCGCATGCCCGTGAACACCATCGCGATACCGGCTTCATCGGCAGCAGCAATCACTTCAGCATCACGCATCGAACCACCTGGCTGGATCACCGCAGTGATACCGACCTTGGCCGCATTGTCCAGACCGTCGCGGAACGGGAAGAACGCATCGGATGCCATTACGGAGCCAGCGACCTGCAGACCGGCGTGCTCAGCCTTGATCGCAGCGATACGTGCCGAGTTCACGCGGCTCATCTGGCCGGCGCCGACGCCGATGGTCTGACGGTTCTTGGCGTAGACGATGGCGTTGGACTTGACGAACTTGGCCACTTTCCAGGCAAAGATCAGGTCGTTGATTTCCTGCTCGGTCGGTGCACGCTTGGTCACCACTTTCAGGTCGTCGGCGCCGATCATGCCGATGTCGCGGCTCTGCACCAACAGGCCGCCGTTGACACGCTTGTAGTCCCAGGCCGGAACGCGATCCGCCGACCATTCACCGCAGGCCAGCAGGCGCACATTGGCCTTGGCGGCGACGATTTCGCGGGCTTCTGCGCTGACGCTCGGGGCGATGATCACTTCGACGAACTGACGCTCGACGATTGCCTTGGCGGTTTCGGCGTCCAGTTCACGGTTGAACGCAATGATGCCGCCGAATGCCGATTCGGTGTCGGTGGCGTAGGCCAGATCATAGGCCTGACGGATGCCGCCTTCGGCGTCCGGGCTCACGGCTACGCCGCACGGGTTGGCGTGCTTGACGATCACGCAGGCCGGTTTGACGAAGCTCTTCACACATTCCAGTGCGGCGTCGGTATCGGCCACGTTGTTGTACGACAGCTCCTTGCCTTGCAACTGGGTGGCAGTGGCGATGCCGGCTTCGGCAGGCTTGGCCTCAACGTAGAACGCCGCGCTCTGGTGCGGGTTCTCGCCGTAGCGCATTTCCTGGGCCTTGATGAACTGGCTGTTGAAGGTGCGCGGGAATTCGCTGCGGCCGGAAGTCGAGAGGGTTTCGGCAGCCTGGTTCACGGTGCCCATGTAGTTGGCGATCATGCCGTCGTAGGCGGCTGTGTGTTCGAACGCCTTGAGCATCAGGTCGAAACGCTGCGCGTAGGTCAGACCGCCGGCCTTGAGGTTTTCCAGGACGTTGGCGTAATCGCTGGCATTCACCACGATCGCTACATCTTTGTGGTTTTTCGCCGCCGAACGAACCATGGTCGGACCGCCGATGTCGATGTTCTCGATGGCGGTCGGCAGGTCGCAGCCCGGCTTGCTGATGGTGGCTTCAAAGGGGTACAGGTTGACGGCCACCAGATCGATCGGCTTGATGCCGTGTTCGCTCATGATCGCGTCATCGACACCGCGACGACCGAGGATCCCGCCGTGAATTTTCGGGTGCAGGGTTTTCACCCGACCGTCCATCATTTCTGCGAAACCGGTGTAATCCGCGACTTCCACTGCGGCCACGCCGTTGTCCTGCAGCAGTTTGAAGGTCCCGCCGGTGGAAAGGATTTCCACGCCCAGGGCTTCCAGCTCCCTGGCGAATTCGAGGATCCCGGTCTTGTCGGAAACACTGATCAAGGCGCGGCGGATCGGCAGGCGGGTAGTCTGGTCGGTCATCTCAATTTCCATCAAAAGCAAGGGAAGTCAGCAAAAAAGGCGACCGGTTTTACGCGGGCGCCTTTCTGGTTGGATTGAATGCTTACAGCAGATCGTACTGCTTGAGTTTCTTGCGCAGCGTGCCGCGGTTGAGTCCGAGCAGCTCGCTGGCCTTGGTCTGGTTGCCCTTGACGTAGTTCATCACGCTTTCGAGCAGGGGAGCCTCGACTTCGGAGAGCACCAGGTTGTACACGTCCGTGACGGCTGCGCCCTCAAGGTGGGCGAAATAATTGTGCAGCGCTTTCTCGACACTCCCGCGAAGGGTCTGGCCTTCTTCGCTCGGGGTGTTGAGGTGCTGTTTCAAATTCACGTTGTCGCTCACGGGTGTTGTTCCACTCACTAAAGTCTCGGTCATCATCGTCATGCGGCCACCCCTTCTTCGTCCCCTGTCAGGCTCTTATAACGTTCGGCGAAGAACTCCCGAACGTTGGCGCATTGTGTTTCCGTACCATCCAAACGATTGAAACGGGCGCGAAACTCCCTGGCGCCCGGCAAGGTTGCGAGATACCAGCCCACATGCTTTCGGGCAATGCGTACGCCCATCACGTCCCCATAGAAGGCGTGGAGGGCGGCCAGATGCTCAAGCAGAATGCGTTCCACCTCGGACAGCTCCGGCGCCGGGAGTTTTTCTCCCGTACGCAGGAAGTGTTCGATCTCACGAAAAATCCATGGTCGCCCTTGGGCGGCCCGGCCGATCAACAGGCCGTCGGCACCGGTCGCGTCGAGCACGTAGCGGGCCTTTTCCGGCGATACGATGTCGCCATTGGCGAAGACCGGAATAGACACCGCCTGCTTGATCGCGGCAATGGTGTCGTACTCGGCTTCGCCGGTGTACAGGTCGGCGCGGGTGCGGCCATGCACTGCCAGCGCCGTGATCCCGGCCTGCTCGGCGATCTTCGCCACGGTCAGGCCGTTCTTGTTGTCGCGATCCCATCCAGTGCGGATCTTCAGGGTCACCGGCACATCAACCGCCGCCACGACGGCGTGCAGGATCTCGGTAACCAGCGCTTCATCTTTCAACAACGCGGAGCCGGCAGCCTTGTTGCAGACCTTTTTTGCCGGGCAACCCATGTTGATGTCGATAATCTGCGCGCCCAGCTCGACGTTGGCCCGGGCTGCATCCGCCAGCATCTGCGCGTCGCCTCCGGCGATCTGCACCGAGCGTGGCTCGGGATCGCCTTCGTGGATCATGCGCATGCGCGACTTGCGGGTATTCCACAGGCTCATGTCACTGGTGACCATTTCCGAGACTACAAGCCCTGCGCCCAAACGCTTGCACAACTGACGAAAGGGCTGGTCGGTGACACCCGCCATGGGGGCGAGAATCAAGCCGTTCTGTAATGTATATGGGCCGATGCGTACCGCCGACATAGGACTTCCCTGAAGTGGGGCCGGATCATGAGAGTTCGAAAAAGGGTTGGCATGATACCCGCTCTCGATGACTGGATAAAGGCTGAATTGAACAAAATCTGAACAGTCATTCCGTTATTGCCTGTGGTTTGGTCGTACAGGGCAAAGTCAGAAAACTGCCGTCAATGACACATTGGTGAGGCGCTTTATTCGGGAGAGTGGAAACTCAGACTGTAGTTCACCGCTTTCGGCCCTGGATCGAGAATGTCCAGGGCGATGTGGATAGGCGTCTGTGGCGGCATTTCCGCCATGCCTTCGAGGTCGCCGTTGAGGTATTCGCCAGGTTTGAATCGGCGACTGGCGATCAGGTGGCCGTTGAGGTCGGCAAAGCGCAGCTCCAGCAACGGGAACGGTTGGGAAAATGGCGCGCGGTTATAAATGATTGCGTCGACCACCAGTGCGCCACTGAAGTCCGGATGGCTGCGTACGACCAGGTTGCTGCTCTTGATCTTGGCAATATCGACCTTGGACGGCACCGTGCAGCCAATCTGCGGGCACAGTTGCTGGAACCATGGGCGGTACTGGTCCTGACGGGCCAGCTCGTCAAAATGATAGGCGACGTACTGGCCGGCGAGGCCGGCAGTGGCCAGTAATACCAATAGCAGCCAGAGCAGGCGTCGGCCCCAGGGCGAACGGCGCTTCTGCCAGTCCAGTTGCAGCGGATCGTCGGTCAGATCCTGCAAGGCTTCGGCACGCACGCCGGGTTCATTGCGTTCGCGCTTTTTGCGGGGAGGCTCGACAGCTGGCGGATCGTTATCGATTTCCGTACCGGCCGACAGACGTGCCTGGCGAGATGCCGGATCGATCGGGTCATGCAGGCGCAGTTGTGGAATCACGGGTTCGTCATCGAGGTCTACCGGGACCAGCGACAGGGAAGGCTCGGTGCGTTCCGGCTTTGCCGGTTCAAAATCGGCGACGTCGTCTGCGTGTTCGGCCTCGACGATCCGTTCGTCGGCCGGTTCGCTGAAAAGGCTGTCCGACCACGGCTCGTTATCCGGTTCGTGGTCGTCGCGGCGAGCACTGAGGGACTCTTCGCGGGCGCCACCGAATTCGATGGTAGGCTGGATTTCCCGCTGTTCGAGACGAGCCAGTTCCTCGTCCAGATCCAGACTGTCGAGATCCAGTTCTGCGGCGCTCCACTGTTTCTGGCTGATGGCGCGTGGTTGAGGCGGTTCAGGTGGCTCGGGTGGTCTGGCGACGACCGGTGTTTCGGCTACCGGGGGCGGTTCGGCAATGACTGGCGCCACCGGTGTGACAGCCTCCTTGCCTGCGCGTTGCTCGAGCAGCTGTTTGGCGGCGTTGAACACTTGCAGACAGGAGCCGCAACGAACCACCCCGCGGGCCACGCTCAACTGAGTATGGCTGACACGGAAGCTGGTTTGGCAATGCGGGCACTGGGTGACGAAGCTGTCGGTCATGCGGCGATCCGGATTGAGCAGGCGGTCATTCTAGCGCCGACGGCCGGTGATGCGCACCCAGCCATCGCGATTGGCGATCGGGTCGAGATCGAAGTCCTGCGCGTACGCGGCAGCGACTTCATCGCCCTGTTCGGCGAGGATCCCGGACAGCGCCAGACGTCCGCCGGACTTGACCAGGCCGGACAGTTGCGGCGCCAGGGAAACCAGCGGTCCGGCCAGAATGTTGGCCACCAGCACGTCGGCTTTGACCTGCGGCAGATCCTGTGGCAGATACAGCGCAAACAGTTCGTCGGCAATGCCGTTGCGCCCGGCGTTGTCGCGGGACGCCTCCAGCGCCTGCACGTCAATGTCGGTGCCCACGGCTTCTTTCGCACCGAGCAGCAGGGCGGCGATGGCCAGAATCCCTGAGCCGCAGCCGAAGTCCAGTACGTTGCAGTCCTTCAGATCCTGACCATCGAGCCATTCCAGGCACAGGGCGGTGGTCGGGTGGGTGCCGGTGCCGAACGCCAGGCCCGGGTCCAGAAGCAGGTTGACCGCGTCAGGGTGTGGTGCGGCGTGCCAGCTCGGTACGATCCACAGGCGCTGGCCGAATTGCATCGGCTGGAAACCGTCCATCCAGCTGCGCTCCCAGTCCTGGTCCTCGATCACTTCGCTGTGATGCTCGGGCAACGGGCTGCCGGTCAGCAGTTCGAGATGAGCCAGAACCGGCGCCGCTTCGGTACCGCCCTCGAACAGGGCCAGCAGGTGGGTGTGCGCCCACAGCGGGGTGGTATTGAGCTCGGGTTCGAAGATCGGCTGATCTTCGGCGTCCATGAAGGTCACCGATACGGCGCCCACTTCTAGAAAAGCGTCTTCGTAGGTTTCGGCTTGTTCCGGGCTGATGGCGAGACGTACTTGCAGCCAAGGCATGGCGGGCACCTGTGAAAAAGATTGATTGCAGCCAGATGGCTGCGAGAAGCGCGCAAGTTTACGCGAGCGCGACGGTTTTGTGGGAGCGGGTAATGTGTGAGTAGATGAAAACTGCGCAAACAACAAAGCCGCCCGAAGGCGGCCTTGTCGTGTGCCGGTGAAAGCTTAGTGCTTGTCGCCGGCCAGCTTGTGCTCGAGGTAGTGAATGTTCACGCCCCCTTTGCAGAAGCCTTCATCGCGGGTCAGGTCACGGTGCAACGGAATGTTGGTCTTGATCCCGTCGACCACGATTTCATCCAGGGCATTGCGCATGCGTGCCATGGCTTCGTCGCGGGTGGCGCCGTAAGTGATCAGCTTGCCGATCAGCGAGTCGTAGTTCGGCGGAACCGCATAACCGCTGTACAGGTGCGAATCGACGCGAACGCCGTTGCCGCCCGGTGCGTGGAAATGCTTGACCGTACCCGGGCTCGGCATGAAGGTGCGCGGGTCTTCGGCGTTGATCCGACACTCCAGCGCGTGGCCGCGGATGACCACATCTTCCTGGCGGATCGACAGCTTGTTGCCGGCGGCAATGCTGAGCATTTCCTTGACGATGTCGACACCGGTGACCATTTCCGAAACCGGGTGCTCCACCTGAACACGGGTGTTCATTTCGATGAAGTAGAAACGACCGTTCTCGTACAGGAACTCGAAGGTGCCGGCGCCACGGTAGCCGATGTCGATGCACGCCTGGACGCAGCGAGCGAAGACTTCCTGGCGGGCCTTCTCGTCGATGCCCGGTGCCGGCGCTTCTTCGAGAACCTTCTGGTGGCGGCGCTGCAGCGAGCAGTCGCGGTCGCCCAGATGGATGGCGTTGCCCTGGCCGTCGGACAGCACCTGCACTTCGACGTGACGCGGATTGGTCAGGAATTTTTCCAGATAGACCATCGGATTGCCGAACGCCGCGCCAGCTTCGGTGCGAGTCAGTTTGGCGAATGCGACCAGGTCTTCTTCCCTGTGCACCACGCGCATGCCGCGACCACCGCCGCCGCCGGCGGCCTTGATGATCACCGGGTAGCCGACCTCACGGCCAATGCGCAGTGCCGTTTCTTCGTCTTCCGGCAGCGGGCCGTCGGAACCTGGAACGGTTGGAACGCCAGCGGCGATCATCGCGTGCTTGGCCGACACCTTGTCGCCCATCAGGCGAATGGTCTCGGCTTTCGGGCCGATGAAGGCGAAGCCGGAATTCTCGACCTGCTCGGCGAAATCGGCGTTTTCCGCGAGGAAACCGTAGCCTGGGTGAATGGCGGTGGCGCCAGTCACTTCAGCGGCTGCGATGATGGCCGGGATGTGCAGGTAGGATTGCGCAGCGGAAGCCGGGCCGATGCAGACGGATTCGTCTGCCAGACCCAGGTGCATCAGATCTTTGTCGGCCTTGGAGTAAACGGCGACGGTCTTGATGCCCATCTCTTTGCAGGCACGCAGAATCCGCAGGGCGATCTCACCGCGGTTAGCGATCAGAACTTTTTCCAACTTCGCAGTCATCAAAGGCTCTCCGCAGTTCAAACGATGGTGAACAGCGGTTGGTCGTACTCAACCGGCTGGCCGTCTTCGACGAGGATGGATTCGATCACACCGCTGGTTTCAGCTTCGATGTGGTTCATCATCTTCATGGCTTCGACGATGCACAGGGTGTCGCCTTTCTTCACGGTCTGGCCGACTTCAACGAAGGCTGGCGAGGTTGGCGAAGACTTGCGATAGAAAGTGCCGACCATCGGCGAACGGGCAACGGTGCCGTTCAGCGCCGGAGCAGCAGCGGCAGCCGGAGCGGCGGCAACTGGAGCTGCCGCAGCGGCAGCGGCTGGCGCGGCAACCGGAGCGGCCGCAGGTGCCGGAGCGTAGTACTGCTGGGCCGGAGTCTTGCTGTTGCGGCTGATGCGAACGGACTCTTCGCCTTCCTTGATCTCGAGCTCGTCGATGCCGGACTCTTCCAGCAATTCGATCAGTTTCTTAACTTTACGGATATCCATGAATCATCAACTCCCAAGGGTCGGTCAGGGGCGTATAGCTTGTTGTTCAAGCTGCTCTAGTGCAGCCTCCAGGGCCAGTCGGTAACCGCTGGCGCCAAGGCCGCAGATCACTCCCACCGCTACGTCGGAGAAGTAAGAGTGATGGCGGAAAGGTTCGCGTTTGTGCACGTTGGACAAATGCACTTCGATGAATGGGATGCTCACTCCCAGCAGCGCGTCACGTAATGCGACACTTGTGTGCGTAAAAGCTGCCGGATTGATAAGAATGAAGTCCACGCCTTCGCTGCGGGCGGCATGGATCCGGTCGATCAATTCGTACTCGGCGTTGCTTTGCAGGTGCAGCAGATGATGGCCGGCTTCGCGGGCGCGGCGCTCCAGATCCTGATTGATCTGCGCCAGGGTGGTCGACCCATAAGTCCCGGGTTCCCGGGTGCCGAGCAGGTTCAGGTTGGGGCCATGCAGCACCAGTAGCGTCGCCATCTGCGTGTTCCTTGTTTTGGGTGAGGCTTCATCAGAACCCGGCGACTATGCCGCAAAGGCTTTGTGACTGTCCAGTTCTCTGCAATAGCCAGCACGATCTCCGATGTTTGCGCGAAATATGTGACTGGGCAGTGAGATCCGGTCATTCGGGTACCCAAAACCGGCATTATCGCGATCAGACGCGGAATGCCTGCACCGCTGTGTGCAGTTGCCCGCCCAATACCAGCAGATTCTCCCCCTGTTCGCGTCCTTCACCGATGCGAAGCAGGTTATCCCCACCCAATTGATGGATTCGTTCGCTGTGATCGCGGATCTCGCTGACCGCGCCACTTTGTTGTGCCGTGGCTTCGGCGATGCGGACCGCCGTGTCGGAAATGGTCTGGATCGCGCCGACGATCTTGTCCAGCGCACCGTCCGCCGATTGCGCCTGGCTGGCCGTGGCTTCGGCGTGCTCCACTTGCGCACGCATGCCTTCGACCGATTGTCGGGCGGCGGTTTGCAGGCCGGCGATCAGGGTTTGAATTTCAGCGGTGGCGCCGGCGGTGCGTTGCGCCAGTGAGCGGACTTCTTCGGCTACCACGGCAAAACCACGGCCCATTTCACCGGCGCGGGCGGCTTCGATCGCCGCGTTGAGGGCCAGCAGGTTGGTCTGGTCGGCGATCGAGCGGATCACTGTCAGAACACCACCGATGGTCGCCGATTCTTGCGCCAGATGCTCGATCATCTGCGCATTGCCTTGTACTTCACCGACCAGGGCATGCAGACCGGTGAGGCTCTGGCCGATGACTTTCTGCCCGTGTTCGACGGCCAGGCCGGCATGGCGACTGGCGTCCGCCGCCTGACGCGCATCACCGGCCACTTGCTGGATGGTCGCTTCCAGTTCGCTGAGGGAGTCGCGGATCAGCGCCGTGTCCCCGGCCTGATGTTCGGCGCCGCTGTGCAGGTCGTTGCTCAGTTCGGCCAGCGTGCGGCTGCTGCCCGCCACTTGTTCGGCATTGCCGCGAATGGTGCCCACCAGGTCCACCAGATAGGCACGCAGACGATTGAGCGAGGCTTCGATGTCATGCAGCTCGCGGTTGGTCTTGCCCAGATGGATACCGCGACTGAAGTCGCCCTCCGCCCAGGTGGACAATGCGGGTGCGAGGTTGGTCAGGGTGCGGGCCAAGCGTCGCTGCAGGGTGTCGATCAGCAGGGCGATCAACAGGATCAGGCCGATCATCACGCCTTGCATCAGCCGCACCTCGCTCTGGATCTGGCCATGCTGGGCGCGCACCACCGGCTCCAGGCCGGCAATGGCCTGCTGCACCGCAGCGATTTTCTGGTGGGTCGCGGTGCTCAGATCGGTACGTTTCTGGATCTGCTCGCGGGTTCGCGCCAGTTCCGCCGGGTAGCGATTGAGCAGACTGTTGAGGTCGCGCTTGAGGCCGACGCCGGCATCTTCGGCGACCGCTTTCTCGGTGCTTTCGATGCCCATCATCGAGGCGAAATCGTCGCTGCCGGACTCACTGCTGGTCACCACCCCAAGCAAGGGCAGGGCGTCGATCGTCCGGGCCTGGGTACGGATGTTGCTCACTTCGCGCTCGACATCGGCGGCCAGTTCGCTGCGACCGCTGCTGACCAGTTTGTCCCGGGCCAGCGACAACTTGCCCAGGTGTTGCGACGCGGCAAGCAACGGCACCAGATAGGCCGGGTTGCCGCCGGCATAGGTACTGAGTTGGTCGAGGCTGGCACTCAGTTCGCGTTCGGCCTGCAGCAGCAATGCCTGTGGATCGCCGGCCAGTTTGCCAGCAGCCAGCAGGTCGGTCTTGCTGAACTCTTCGAGGCTCGACAGGCTCGGGCGCAGCGTCTCGGCCAGTACCGGCGGCAACGCGCCGAGTTCTTTTTGCAAGCTGTCGATGCCCTGGCCGGCGCTGCTCAGGCGCAGCGCATCGCCGCTGCCGAGGTAGTCCTCGACGTTGCGTGCGACTTCATTCTGAAATTGCTGCGACAGAGCGAGGTAGCGCTCCATCAACAGATACGGACGCTCGAGGGCTTTCTGTGACCACCACAGCGTGGCGCCGAGGGCCACGCAGACGGCGACCAGCAACAGCGTGTTGAGATTGGTGAGCAACTTCAGGCGCATGACGGCTACCAACGGCAGTAATGGTAAGCGCCTGAATTTATTGCGGTTCTGTTACAGGGTTATGACCGAATCGGTCGATTCCGATGAAAAAGTGGCACTTTGCTCTCGCGCGGTCTGCACCCGGTTTCGGCCTTCTGCCTTGGCGCGATACAACGCCTCGTCGGCCTGGCTGGCCATCATCAGGCTGTCGGAATCGTCGCGCATTTCCACCACGCCGGCGCTGAAGGTGCACCACAAATCCTGAGGCTGGGCCGGGTAGTGAATCTCGGCGAAGCGCTGGCGGATTTCGTCGAGCACTTTATGGGCAGCTTCTATATCGGTATCGGGCATGACGATGGCGAACTCTTCGCCGCCATAACGACCAATGAAATCGGTCTTGCGCAGACGTTGCTTGAGGAACAGCGCCAGGCTCTTGATCACCCGGTCGCCCATGGGGTGGCCGTGGCTGTCGTTGACCCGCTTGAAGTGGTCGATGTCGAGCATGGCAAAGCTCAACGGCTTGTTCTCGCGACGGGCGCGGAACGAGCAGTCTTCGAGCAGTTGCAGGATGTGCGTGTGGTTGTACAGCCCGGTGAGACTGTCGCGGACCATGCGTGCCTTCAGGTTGCGCGCGCGGGCGGCGCGATTGCGTACGGTGGTGATCAGGTGCCGCGGCTTGATCGGCTTGGTCAGGAAGTCGTCACCGCCCTCGCTCATGGCATCGAGCTGCTTGTCCAGATCGTCTTCGGCTGACAGATAAATGATCGGCACGCTGACATAGCGGTCGTTGTGGCGGATGACCTTGGCCAGTTCGGTGCCGGTGCAGGCCGGCATGTACATGTCGAGGATGATCAGATCCGGCTGGAAGTCCGCCAGTTCGGCCATCGCCTGAATCGGCTCGATCAGCGTACGGGTCACGATCCCGGCGCTGTTGAGCAGCCGCTCGGTGTGCAGGGCCTGGGCGCGGGAATCGTCGATGATGAGCACTTTATAGGGTTCATATTGGGCGACGCAGGTCAGCACTTCGATTTTCTCCAGCAGGCTCGAGGCTTCGAGGGTGCCGGTGAGAAATTCCTGACCGCCGGCGCGCACGGCGGCGAGGCGGGTCGGCGTGTCGGTTTCGTGCAGGCTGAAGAACAGCAGTGGCAGCGGTTCTTCCAGGCCTTGCTGGGCTTCCGCCGCGAGTTTCAGGCCGACGCCGGCGCCGCTGAAATCCACGTCCATGACGATGGCGGCCGGCAGGCGCTCGACCATCGATGAACGAAACGCCGACACGCTGTCCAGCGCCTGGGCGCTCAGACCGAAAAACTCCAGTTGCTTGGCCAGCCGCTCGGCGCGGTCGTGGTCCTGTAGCATCACGTAGATTGGTTTGCGCAGGGGCGGCAGAAAGGTCTGGTCGAGCTGGTCGCCATGGCGCAGGCCGGTGCGGGACAAACGTTGCATCAAGCGGTTGAGGTCGGTGATCAGGCCGCTGCTCAGGCGCCCGCGATTGGCGTCCACCGCTTCCAGTGACTGGCTGATGTGGTGGGCCAGTTGGCTGTGCTCGGGCTGTTCGAAGCGCTCGGCAAAACGCAACAGGCGCAAATTGGCCTCGCTAAGCTCGGCAAGGTCGGCCGTGGACCACTCGCTGCGTTGCAGGCGCTGCCATATCTCAAGAATCTGACGTGCCTGATGAATTACCCGCTGGGCAAAGTGGTGCTTGAGGCGCTCACGGCTGGGGTCTTCTGGCTCGGTCATATCCTGACTACTAGTTAGGCTGCATGCTGAGGTCGACTGGTGGCTCTATGCTAGCACCTCTTTTCCCTTACATGAGTGTCGTACGTCAATAATCTGCGGTACGTCACTATTCAGTTTCTGACCGGGTGGTTTCCTACCGGACCTGCTCGTCGACCAAGCGTCCGTGAACAGGTGGTTTCGGGAGGTTTCCCAAGGCTGTTGAGGAAGCGTCCCGGTGGCGGGAGGGCTTTGTCTGTCAGGGCATTCTGATTTTTCCCTGAGGCGGTTTCGGCAGGAATTCGGACTGGTAGGGTCAGGGAAACCCCTACAAGAATTTCCCCGGATATGAGCCAGTGTTTCAACGAACACCCCAGCGATAACCAGCGTCTGAATCACAGCACCCGGCCGGTTGCGTAGTTGCCCTCGATGGCGTGCTGATTGCCGATCCGGTGCAACGTAACCGGGCGATCAACGCCGCCCATGCCCGGTTGTGGTTTAGATCGCAATGAGGATCTTCAACGTCTGAGAGAGGCGTCTATTCTTTCGCTCACGGGCAACGTCCGATTGATTTTCCCCGATGCTCCATTCGTGGGTGCCGGGTCGAGGCACGTTGTTGTATGGTTGCTGTCGAACCGTTGAACCCAAGTTTGAAAGGATATCGCCATGCTGGACTGGAAGAATCGCGCGGGCAGCGCGCCCGAACGTGCCGCCGAGCCGAAATCCGCCGCCCGCAGTTATGTGGGCGGCCTGTTGTTCAGCCGCGCACTGGCCACACTGGTCGGTATTTACCTGTTGGTGACCATCGCCCTGGGCTGGTATTGGAGCGAGGAGCCGGCCCTGTTCCCCGTGGCGCAGAATGCGCAGCTGGCCGCGGAGAAAGAAGGCAAGCAAATGGTGGTCGGCTACACCACCGTCGAAACCCTCAAGACTGTTGCCGGCACCCTGCTGAACAAGCCGGGTGGCTACATTTCCAATGATCGTTTCCCGCCGGGCCTGTGGATGGACAACATGCCGAGCTGGGAATACGGCGTGCTGGTTCAGGTGCGCGACCTGACCCGTGCCTTGCGCAAGGACTTCGCCCGTTCGCAGTCGCAGTCGGCTGAGGACGCCGATCTGGCCAAGG
Source organism: Pseudomonas sp. KCJK9016 (assembly GCF_046231795.1). Classification (NCBI taxonomy): domain Bacteria; kingdom Pseudomonadati; phylum Pseudomonadota; class Gammaproteobacteria; order Pseudomonadales; family Pseudomonadaceae; genus Pseudomonas; species Pseudomonas sp. KCJK9016. Next base: position 315,586 of record NZ_JBJJMM010000001.1, read on the forward strand.
CCGAGCCGCGCTTCAACTTCGACAACAAGAGCTGGATCCTGCCGTCCAGCGAGTCGGAATACCAGGAAGGCATCAACTCCCTGAGCCGTTATCAGGCGCGCCTGTCCGACCCGACGCAAAAGAATGCGCTGTTCTATGCCCGCGCCGACAACCTGAACAACTGGCTGGGTGATGTCGGGACTCGTCTGGGTTCGCTGTCGCAACGCCTGTCGGCCAGTGTGGGTCGGGTCAAGCTCAACACCGCGCTGAAAACCGAAGTTCCGGCGGTGGGTGAAGTGCCGCAGGTGGACGAGGAAGTCGTCGAGACGCCGTGGATGCAGATCGACAACGTGTTCTATGAAGCCCGTGGCCAGGCCTGGGCGCTGTCGCACCTGCTGCGCGCCATCGAGGTCGACTTCGCCGACGTGCTGGCGAAGAAGAACGCCACGGTGAGCGTGCGCCAGATCATCCGTGAGCTGGAGGCTTCCCAGGAAACCGTCTGGAGCCCGATGATCCTCAATGGCAGCGGCTTCGGGATCCTGGCCAACCACTCGCTGGTCATGGCCAACTACATTTCCCGGGCCAACGCCGCCGTGATCGATCTTCGTCAACTGCTCAATCAAGGCTGATTCATGAGCGACAACGCCAGAGAGGCGGCCCACCGCGCCGCCTCGGATGCCGAACGGATCGCCTGGGTCGACGAGCAGGACAACCTGCTCGGTTCCCTCGTCCGCGCCGACTTGCGCGCGCGCGGGCTGATCGGCCGTGGCACCTACATCATGCTGTTCAACTCCGCCGGAGAGCTCTGCGTCCATCGGCGGACCCTGAGCAAAGCCATTTATCCCGGTTACTGGGACGTGGCGGCGGGCGGCATGGTGCAGGCGGACGAAACCTACGCCGAGTCGGCGGCCCGTGAGCTTGAAGAAGAGTTGGGCGTGAGCGGCGTTGAGTTGACGGCGCATGACCATTTTTTCTTCGAGGACCCCGGCAATCGCCTGTGGTGTTCGGCGTTTTCGGCCGTGTGGGACGGGCCGTTGATCCTGCAGCCGGAAGAAGTGCTTGAAGCGCGCTTCATTCCGGTCGATCAGGTCATGCTGGAAATCGAGCGGAAGCCTTATTGCCCGGACTCTCTGGCCGCATTGAAACGTTATCTGAAAGCCCGACAGGGCGACGTCGCAAAGAACTCGTAAATTGGCGCCGATTGGCACTTAGCAATCGGCGTTTTTGCCGTTACACTGCGCGACCTTTTCAAGCTGTGCCGGCCTGTCTTCTGGAAGCAACCGGTGCAGTAGCGCTGCCCCTGCCTGAGTGGGGCTTCGCGGTCGATAGCCTTGCCCAGGGCTGCGATCAGTCTTTGTCCTCCCGAGAGGATTGCCGGTGGCCAAAAAAGCCGCATCCTTCGCCGCCCTGGGCGGCCTGGTATTTTCCACCGACGCAGGTCGTCATTGCCCGGAATGCAGTAAGCCGGTGGACGCCTGTATCTGCAGACAAACCGTTATCCCGGCCGGCGACGGCATTGCCCGCGTGCGTCGCGAGAGCAAGGGGCGTGGCGGCAAGACGGTGACCACCATCACCGGCGTGCCCCTGGCCGAAGACGCGCTCAAGGAACTGGCGACAACGTTGAAGAAACGTTGCGGCACCGGCGGCGCGTTGAAAGACGGGGTCATCGAGATCCAGGGCGATCACGTCGAGCTACTCTTGGCCGAGTTGGTCAAGCACGGTTTCAAGGCGAAGAAGTCCGGCGGTTAGCAGCCTCTGTGAAAACCACCTGCGGCCTGGTCCGGCACTGATGGTCATCGGTTCCGGCGTCGTTTCCATGGTTTTCACAGAGCCTGTTCAAGACCGGTTTCTAAACTCAACGCTGTCAGCGCGGTCTACCGCCCCGCTGACGAACCGTCATTTTCATTCTTTAGACTGCGCCGGCCTGCAACCAGGCGACGCACCATGACTTCTTTATAGGGGACTTCGATGTCCGTACGACGCACACGCAAAGACGATGGCAGCCAATGGACAGTTGCGGACAGCCGCAGTGTTTACGGGATTCGCCATTGGGGGGCCGGGTATTTCGCGATCAATGACGCCGGTCGCGTCGAAGTTCGTCCGAACGGTCCGAACAGTTCGCCGATCGACCTGTTCGAACAAGTCGACCAGTTGCGCAAGAGTGGCTTGTCGTTGCCGCTGCTGGTGCGCTTTCCCGACATCCTGCAAGACCGCGTGCGTCAGCTGACCGGTGCATTCGATGCCAACATCGAGCGTCTGGAATACCAGAGCAAGTACACCGCGCTGTACCCGATCAAGGTCAACCAGCAGGAAGCGGTGATCGAAAACATCATCGCCACTCAGAACGTCTCCATCGGTCTGGAGGCCGGCTCCAAACCTGAGCTGCTGGCCGTGCTGGCGCTGGCGCCGAAGGGCGGCACCATCGTCTGCAACGGTTACAAGGACCGCGAGTTCATCCGTCTGGCACTGATGGGCCAGAAGCTCGGCCACAACGTGTTCATCGTGATCGAGAAAGAGTCCGAAGTCGGTCTGGTGATCGAAGAGGCCGCTTCGCTGCGGGTCAAGCCACAGGTCGGCCTGCGGGTGCGCCTGTCGTCGCTGGCATCGTCGAAATGGGCCGATACCGGTGGCGAGAAATCCAAGTTCGGTCTGTCGGCGGCGCAACTGCTGTCGGTGGTCGAGCGCTTCCGCGCGGCCGGCCTGGATCAGGGCATTCGCCTGCTGCACTTCCACATGGGCTCGCAGATCGCCAACCTGGCCGACTACCAGCACGGTTTCAAGGAAGCGATCCGTTACTACGGCGAGTTGCGCAACCTGGGCCTGCCGGTCGACCACATCGATGTCGGTGGTGGTCTGGGCGTGGATTACGACGGTACCCACTCGCGCAATGCCAGCTCGATCAACTACGACATGGACGACTACGCCGGTGTTGTGGTCGGCATGCTCAAGGAGTTCTGCGATGCGCAGAGCCTGCCGCATCCGCACATTTTCTCCGAGAGCGGCCGTTCGCTGACCGCCCACCACGCGATGCTGGTGGTGCAGGTGACCGACGTCGAGAAGCACAACGACGACGTGCCGCAGATCGAGAACAAGGAAGCGCTGCCGGAAACCGTGCAGTGGCTGGTCGACCTGCTCGGCCCGACCGACATTGAAATGGTCACCGAAACCTACTGGCGCGCCACCCACTACATGAGCGATGTCGCTGCCCAGTACGCCGACGGCAAACTGACTCTGGCCGAGAAAGCCCTGGCCGAGCAGTGCTATTTCGCGGTGTGCCGTCGACTGCACAACTCGCTGAAGGCACGTCAGCGTTCGCACCGTCAGGTGCTGGACGAACTCAACGACAAGCTGGCCGACAAGTACATCTGCAACTTCTCGGTGTTCCAGAGCCTGCCGGACACCTGGGCGATCGATCAGGTGCTGCCGATCATTCCGCTGCACCGTCTCGACGAAGAACCGCTGCGTCGTGCGGTGCTGCAGGATCTGACCTGCGACTCCGACGGCAAGATCAACCAGTACGTCGACGAGCAGAGCATCGAGACCAGCCTGCCGGTGCATGCGCTGAACGAAGGCGAAGACTACTTGCTCGGCGTGTTCCTGGTCGGCGCCTATCAGGAAATCCTCGGCGACATGCACAACCTGTTCGGTGACACCGACTCGGTGAACATCTACCAGAACGCCGACGGCAGCGTGTACCACGCCGGGATCGAGACCCACGACACCATAGAAGACATGCTGCGCTACGTGCACCTGTCGCCGGAAGAGCTGATGACTCACTATCGCGACAAGTGCGCCAGTGCCCGCATCAGCGCCAGCGAGCGCACCCAGTTCCTCGATGCGTTGCGCCTGGGCCTGACCCGTTCCTCCTACCTGTCTTCCTGACGGCAGGTTCCGACTCCATCGGGTTGTCTGAAATTTTTCCGCATTAAGCGGAAGTTTCAGATGACCTGGTGAGACTTCTCTTCTTCGACTTGCGAATTGACCGTAGTCCTCACGAGAAAAGTGATGACGTCTGCTTTTCGCGTAGGTCATTTCCGAATCTGTACTTCGGCTCTCTACTCGGCCATGGCTCTCGGCGAGAATCCCCGCCCGCCCCTCCTGTAGAGAATCGCTTATGTTCGATCCAGCCGACGAGCCGTCATTTCGCCTCGATGTCGCGGGTCTGCCCGCCCCGCTCGAAGTCCTGGCCTTTACCGGGTGCGAGGCCATCAGCGAGCCGTATGCGTTTGAAGTCGATCTGTTGATCGAGGATCCTCATCTTGACCTGGCCGGGCTGCTGCATCGCTCGGCGTACTTGTCTTTCGGGTCGCCGGGCAACGGTGTGCACGGCCAGTTGCAGGGGCTTGTCCAGCACGAACACGGTCATGGGCCGAGGTTGTGCCGCACGCGGCTGGAGCCTCGATTGAGCTGTCTGGGACTGCGCCACAGCCAGCGAATCTTCAGTGGTCGATCCGTTCCGCAAATTCTGGATCAGGTCCTCAGGGAGCATGGCATCACGGGCCTGCGACGGCGGTTCGAATTGCAGTCCGAGTATCCGGTCCGGATGTTCTGCACCCAATACGGCGAGTCGGATCTGCAGCTGTTACAACGCTTGTGCCGACAGGCCCGGATTCACTATCACTTCGAACATGGGCATGACAGCCATTGCGTGGTGTTCGGGGATGATCCGGCGAGGTTGTCCCGGGCCGAAACCGTTCGGTTCGACATCGAGGGGCAGGTGCCGGCAGTGCGGCGCTGGCTGATCAGGGAGCGAGCTGGAGAAGGCGGCGAACGTGTCCGGCGGATTCGCACCGCACAGGGGCATTCGGATATGCCGACCCTGCGCTGCGGGCAATGGTTGAGTCTGGCTCCGGCACCGTTTGCAGAAGGTGCGACGGATTGGCTGCTGACCCGGATCGAGCATCGTGCCGACCGGATGCTCGAACCTTCCTACGTTAATCGCCTCTGCGCCGCCGAACACTTGCAGGTCAATGTGCCGGTCGCCGAGCATCCGGCACCGCGCATGAGCAGTCTGCAACGGGCCTGGGTCGTGGCGGTCGATGAACCACGACCTGACCGTTCGCGGCCCGTTGCGGTGCAGTTCGACTGGCTCTATCAGGGCGAGGGCGCGCTGCCCAGTCACTGCTGGCTGCCATTGGCTCCCGCGCTGGCGGACAACGTGCTGGCGTCAATGCGTGAAGGTGTGGAGGTGGTGGTGAGTTTTCTGGAAGGCGATCCGGAGCAGCCGGTGATCAGTGGTGTTCTGCAGCCGCCTGTACCTTTCGAAAGCCTTGAGCGCGACGAACCGCCGCCACTGCCCGATGTCCTGGAAAGTGACGGACTGGCGCAATGGCTGCATCGCGGTGAGCCGTTGCTTCTGCTATGCCTGATGCCCGGAGGTGGCAGCTATCGACACTGTCGGGCGTCGGTGTGCAGTTGCCGCCTGGTTGCCGGGTACGGCCCGGGCGACGGGCGATGAGCGGCAGGGGGCCGGGGCAGAGTGCGCAATGGCTTTTGCTGGATGTCGCACATGCACCGCAGGCCGTGAATGTATTGCTGCAGGAGTTTGCGGGTGTACCGACCATGAGATTGTTTGACGGCACGGAGTTTCAGCCCGCAGCCGATCTCGGCCCGTTGCTGATCGATCTGCGGGACCGGCCGGTTTTGTCGGCGCTGTGTCATTCCGATCCGCAGGCCTGGTGCGGGCTGTTGCTGGGCAGCAGGGCATCTGCCGAGGCCATGCGTGACCATCTGCAGCGGATGCTGACGGTCACGGTCGGTCTGAATCACCGTGCGTTGCTCAATTACTACAACGCCCAGACCGCGAGTTACTTTTTCGACGCCTGTGATGCCCGGCAGTTGAGTCAATGGCTGGGTCCGATCGACTGGCTGCGCTGGTTCGGCGGCACGTGGGCCGATCGGGCGAGTGGCAGCCAGGGTTGGCAGCAACTGAGCAATCCGAGGCTGGCCGTCGAACCGTTGCAGATCGAACAAGGCCTGACCCGACGGCAGCGTGAACACCTGCATCGCTGCCTGCTGGACCAGCATCTGTGGCGCTGGAGCCGGGCGACAGGTGCCGGTTATCGCTCGTTGTCCAACTGGTTCGAGCAGGGGCTGTCATTGGGATTCAGCGAGCGCAGCATACTGGACGACTGGTTATGGCTACGCTCGCAGCATCCGCGGGCGGCCCTGGTGCAACCGCCGCCCGGATTGACTCCGCGCGAGCGGCTCGAGCATGTACGCCGCCGCTGGCAGAACGATCAAGGGTGAGCGCTGCCCCCGTGAACGGCCCCGGCGAACCAGCCGTCGTTGTGCCGCAAACGCCACGCCAGTGTTCCGAGCGTCAGGCTGCGCAACACCATGAACAGCAGGAAGGATATCCACAGGCCATGGTTGCCCAATCCACTCAGTGCCCAGGCAACGGGCAGTAACAACGTCACCGTCAACAACATGCCGTTGCGCATTTCCCTGGCGCGGGTGGCGCCGATGAACAGGCCGTCGAGCAGGTAGCTCCAGACCGCAATCAACGGCAACACGGCGAGGTAGGGTAAATAGATGAAGGCGGTCTCGCGTACGCTCGCTATGTCTGTCTGCATTTCGATGAACAGGTGGCCGGCGAACAGGAACAGCCCGGCAAAACCCAGGCTCGCCAGCAACGACCAACCACCGGCCACCACCAGTGAACGGCGCAGGGCGAGGCGGTCGCGGGCGCCGATGGCATGGCCGCACAAGGCTTCGACCGCGTGGGCCAGACCGTCCAGTGCATGGGCGGTCAACAGCAGGCCGTTGAGCAGCAGCGCATTGGCCGCCACCGTCGCGTCGCCCAGTCGCGCGCCTTGTACGGTGATCAGGAAAAACACCGATTGCAACGCCAGGCTGCGAATGAAGATATCGCGATTGACCCCCAACAGCGGACGCCAGCTTTGCCACACCCTTAATGCCGCCCAGACGATATGCCCGGGATAAGCGCGCAAGGCCTTGCGGGTGAGCGCCAGACCGAGCAGGGCACCGCACCATTCGGCGACCACCGAAGCCCTGGCCGAACCGACCACACCCCAGTCCAGACCGATCACGAACCACAGGTTCAGCACGATATTGATCAGGTTGGTGGTCAGCAGAATCGCCAGCGGCGCCCGAGCGTTCTGGGTGCCGAGGAACCAGCCGACCAGTGCATAGCTGGCCAGTGCCGCCGGCAGCCCGAACAGACGGGTGTGGAAGAAGTCGCGGGTCAGTTCATTGAGCTCCGGCGACGGCTGCATGAAGTGCAGGGCGACCCCGCTCAACGGCACGCCCATGGCACCCAGAAGCAATGCCAGCCCCATCGCCAGCAGCAGGCCCTGCAACAGGATTTGCCGCAGCGCCGCACCATCGCTGCGCCCGGCCGCCTGTGCGGCGAACCCGGTGGTGCCCATGCGCAGGAAACCCATGGCCCAGGCCAGCACGGTGTACAGACTGGCGCCGACTGCAACGGCGCCCAACTGATGGGCGTGGGGCAGGTGACCGATGACGGTGCTGTCGACCAGCGCCACCAGCGGCACGGAAATGTTGGAAAGGATCATGGGGGCGGCGAGGGCCCAGACCCGGCGATGGGTCGGGCGGTCGCGCCAGTCGGTGATCAGATTGCGCATGCGGGCTCCTTGGGGAGCGGCATTGTAACGGGTGAGGTCAGTGAATGATCCAGCTCAACAGCCACAGCCCCAGCAACAGCCAGATGATCCCGGCAATGATCGAGGCGTTCATGAAGGCGCGGATCGCCGACCACAGCAGCATCAGGCCGATGATCAACGCGATGATGCTGATGATCGACGTGTCCATGCCCAGCGCCTTCGCCAACCCGTCGACGAAGTTGCCGCCGGCATGGCTCAACACGTTGAACAGACCGCTCAGGCCGTCGACGATGAAACGGATGATCGAGCCGAGCGCCTGGCCCAGCCATTCGAAAAAGCTTTCTACCTGCATGTTTGCATCCTGATGAAAGAGCTGAGCCTTGGGCCGCAGCGGGTGCGGCCGAGTTCCCTGCAAGCATAGAGGGTTTTAACGGGTGACTGGCCCTTGCCTTCGATCCGCATCCCCCCGAAGCTATACGCCTTCAGGAGATCCCGATGAACCTTGTTGAACTGACCGAACGCCTGCACGCCATTCGCGACCGCAATGACTGGCGGCAATTTCACAGCCCGAAAAACCTGGCCATGGCCGCCAGTGTGGAAATGGCCGAACTGGTCGAGATCTTCCAGTGGCTGACCGAAGAGCAGTCCCGCGAATTGCCCGCCGATAAACTGGCCCACGCCGGGCAGGAAGTCGGTGACATCGTTCTGTATCTGTTGCTGCTGTGCAGCGAGCTGGGGCTGGACATGAATGAAGTGGTGCGCAGCAAGCTCGCCGACAGCGAACGGCGGTTCAGCTGATGAGCGACCGTCATTTCGATCAGTTGGCGACGCGCTTCGCCGAGAAGATCTATGGCGGCGCCAAAGGCGCGATCCGCCTCGCGGTGCTGCAGGCCGATCTCGCCGAAGTCCTGCCGGATCGTCCGCTGCGAGTGCTGGATATCGGCGGCGGCCTGGGCCACATGTCGCTGTGGCTGGCCGAGCGCGGGCACGACGTGACCTTCACCGAGCCGGCTGAGCCGATGCTCGAAGGCGCACGCCAGCGATTCGCCGAGGCCGGGCAGACCGCGACGTTCATTCAAGCGCCGTGGCAGGCACTGCTCGGCCAGCTCACCGAACCCTATGACGTGGTGATCTGCCATGCGGTGCTCGAATGGCTGGCCGAACCGCACTCGATCCTGCCGGTGCTGCATCAACTGACCAGGCCCGGCGGCTGGCTGTCGCTGGCGTTCTACAACCGTGATGCGCTGGTTTACCGGAACCTGCTCAAAGGCCATTTCAAGAAAATGCGCAGGAACGACATGGCCGGCGAAAAACAGAGCCTGACGCCTCAGCAGCCGCTGGATCCCCGCGAACTGGCCACGCAACTCGAGGGGATGTGGCAGGTCGAAATCCAGAGCGGGGTGCGGGTTTTCCATGATTACATGCCGGTGGAATTCCAGGCCCGCGCCGAGTTGATCGATTTGCTCGAGATGGAGCTCGCCCACCGTCGTCACCCAAGCTTCGCCGGGCTTGGGCGCTACCTGCACTGGATCTGCCGGCCGATCTGATCGGAGCATGAAATGAAAGGTCATTCCGGGATATTGCTGATCTGTCTGGGTCTGGCCGCGTGCCAGGGCAGCAACCCTTATGTGGCGCAGTCACGGCCCCTGCCGCCGGCGCCAGCGCAAGCCGCGACCACCTTCGACCGCAGCGCCTATCCCGCGCCGCCCCGGGATTACGGGCGCTACCGCAGCTGGGCGTGGCTCAACGGGCGCCTGCCCCCGGGCAGTGCCTGGGCGGATTCGGCACAGGTGGCCGAAGCCGTCAGCAGTGCGCTGGACCAGCGTGGCTTGCGTCCGCTGCACGACAACCGCCCGGCCGATCTGTTCGTCAGCGCCAACCTGAGTCTGGAAACCCGCTTGCGCCAGGTCCAGGACGATTACGGCTACTACGGCGGATACGGCGGCTATGACCGCTACGGCCGGGGCTACGGGATGTACAACACGGTGCCCATTGTTCGCACTTATCAGGAACAGGTCGTGGTGGTGCGGATCGATCTGTTCGATGCCGGCACCGGTCAGCCGGTCTGGAGTGCCAGCGCCGAAACCGGCACGCAAGGCAATCAGAGTGACCGGGCCGATGCGATCCGCGAGGCTGTGGAAAAGGCCATGTCGGCGTATCCTCCCAGTTAGCTTCTCGTTAAACGGAAGCGCACCCAGGTTCATGCTTTCCACCGGAGAAAAACCATGTTCCGCCGTTTTGCTTTACTGGCCATGGCCGCGCTGCTCAGCGCCTGCGCCGCCAACCAGGTCAATCATGACTACGACGCCAGCCGCGACTTTGCCGCCTATCGCAGCTGGAGCTGGAAAGAACCCGCCCTGCAATACCGTCCGGACGACCCACGGATCAAGAGCGACCTGACCGAACAGCGGATTCGTCAGTCCGTCGCCGATCAACTGGACCAGCGCGGCCTGCGCCCGGCCGCGGCGGGCAGCAAAGGTGATTTGAACGTACAGGCCTATCTGATCGTCGAGGATCGTCAGCAACAAGTCACCACCAACTATGGCGGCGGTTGGGGCGGCCCATGGAATGGCTACTGGGGCGGGCCGATGTACAACGAAACCCGCAACATCACGTACAAGGTCGCGACCATCCAGATCGATCTTCTCGACGGCAAGGACGGCAAACTGGTGTGGCGTGGCAGCGACGAGCAGATGCTCAGTCGTACGCCGAACCCGGCGGATCGCAGCAGCGCCATCCATGAAACGGTGACGCGTATCCTGTCGAACTACCCTCCGCGCTAGGTGAGCGCCACATAACGGGAGCCCAGGGGCTCCCGTTTTTTTTGGAGGGACGGCTGGCGCGTTGCCAGCAGTGTCGTCATGCCGCGTCTACACTGAAATCCACCCACGGAGCTTGCGCCCGGCCGTGCGCCGGCAAAGGAGTGCGCCATGTCGCGTCGTTCGCAGTGTCGCGGCCCAGCCCGGCAGCGGGGGGCCATCGGCTTGATGGCGGCCGCCACCCTCAGCCTGGCGCTGGTGTTGATGTTGCTGGTGGTGGACACCGGTCGTTTGTACATGGAGCAGCGCAAACTTCAGCGGCTGGTGGACAACGCGGCGCTGGAAGCGATCAGCCGTGGCGGCAATTGCCTGCCTGGCCTTACTGCTGCCGCTTACGCCGGGCAAAGTGCGGCGCGCAACGGTTTTGTCGCCGACGCCAACAACGTGCTGGTGGTCGACTGCGGCACGCTGGTGACAGCTTCAAGCGGTTTGCGCACATTCAGCGTGGACGCCACCCAGGCGGTGGCGGTCAAGGTCGCCGCCAACCACAGCGTGACAACCAGTTTCGCCGGCGGCGTACAGTCACTGTTCAATGGTACGCCGTTCAATCTCAACACCGTGCTTTATGCCTCGGCAGTGGCTGCCAAACCCCAGCCGACTGTGGCCCAGCTGAATATCCGCAGCAATCTGGCCAACATCAGCACCGCCCAGTCGAACATCCTCAATCCGCTGTTTTCCGGCCTGCTCGGCGGTAACGTCAACCTGACGGCCCTGGGCTGGAACGGCCTGCTGAACACGGACATCAACCTGCTCAGCTATCTGAATCAACTGGCGATCAACCTCAACGTCGCCGCCGGCAATTACACCCAGCTGCTCAATACCCAGACCACCGTGACGCAACTCATCCAGGCCGCGATTACGGTGGTTCAGCTCAACGGCGCAACCGCCGACGTGATCACCGCGCTGGGACAGTTGCAGGTGGCGGCGATCAATGCCGCGCCGCTCAAGCTGGGCGATATTCTGCAGTTGCAGACCGGCACCACGGCGGCCGGGCTCGACGCCAATCTGCAATTGCTGCAACTGATCCAGGGTGTGATCCAGCTGGCCAACAGCAACAGCGCCGTGGCCGCCACCCTGCCGATCAGCGTGCTGGGGCTGGCGAATGTCACGGTGCGGGTCAAGGTCATCGAGCCGCCGCAGTTTTCCGCCATTGGCGATCCGGCCCTGGCCAAGGCTGACCCGCTGGGGCCGAACCGGATTTATGTGCGCACCGCGCAGATCCGCACGATGCTTTCGGTGAATCTGCCGGTATTGTCCGGAGTGACCGGGCTGACCAACGCAGTGTTGGGTTTGGTCGGCACACTGACCCCGACACTCAATGCGCTGCTCAGCCTGAACCTGGTCGCCACGTTGAACTCGGTGGGTTGCCTGCTGGGTGCCGGCTGTCAGCAACTGGACCCGCAACTGCTGCCCTCGCCGGAAATCGACATCAGCCTCGATGCCGGCGGGGCCGTCAGTTATGTCACCGATTACAGTTGCCCCACCGGTAATACCGGGACCAAGAGCCTGACGGCCCACACCCTTACCTCCGTAGCCGACCTCAAACTGGGCAAGATTGATCCGACCAACGCCTTTTCTTCCTCGGCCGAACCCACGGTCACGCCGTTGCCGCTGGTGGACCTGGGCATCGTGACGTGCCACAAGATCCTTGGCATCGGCACCTGCGACCCGAGCACCCACGTACAATACGGTGCCGGCGGCATTGCAATCATGGTCAACTCCAGTGTGGCGCAGAACACTCAGGATCTGCTGTTTTCCAGTGGCACGCCGTTCGCCACGCCGCCCAACCTGAAGCTGCCGCCGAGCGTGATTGCCGTCGCGCCCACCAGCGATATCGTCAACAGCCTGGCGAGTACCCTCGCCGGGATCAATCTGATCGTCTACAAGCCACAGGGCAGCAATCCGCTCGGGGCCATCGTGACCGGCGTCGCCAGCCTGATCAGCGATGTCACAACGATCCTGCAACCGCTGATCACCAATCTGGTCAGTCCGCTGCTCGACCCGTTGCTCAACAACTTGCTCAAGGGGTTGGGGATCAATCTGATGGACGTGGACGTGGGCGCCAACATGACCTGCGGTCAGACCGGCAAGGCCTATCTCGTCATTTAGTCGTCGTGGGCGATCGGCAGTTCGATGCAGAACCGCGCACCGTCCGCCGAGTTGCTCACGCTCAGATGGCCGCCCATGTTTTCGATGATGCCGTAACTCACCGACAAACCCAGACCGGTGCCGACCCCCACCGGTTTGGTGGTGAAGAACGGCTCGAAAATCCGCTCCAGCAGACGCGGGTCGATACCTCCGCCGTTGTCCTCGACCCACAGACGCACCTTCTGCTCGTCGCGCTCGGCGTAGATCGAAATCCATGGCTTGAACGCCGCATCTGACTCGCGTTTGCCCAGCAGCGCATCCCGGGCGTTGACCATCAGGTTGATCAACACCTGCTCCAGTTGATCGACGTATCCGCGTACCTGAACCTCAAATGCGGTTTCGCTGATGCGCAGGTCCACACCCTTGCCGCGCATGCCTTCGGCCAGCAGCGACAGCGTGCCTTCGATGGCGCTGGCGGGGTTGAACAGTTGCTGCTCGATCTCCGAGCGGCGGCCGAATACCCGCATGTGGTCCACGACTTTCGCGGCACGCTGGACCTGGGCGTCGATGCGGTTGAGTTTGTCGGTCAGGTAGTCGATCTGTGCATCGCCGTTGCTCAGGCGTTTCTGCACATTGACGATGGCCATGCGCATCACGTTCAGCGGCTGGTTGATCTCGTGGGCGAGGCCTGTGGCCATTTCGCCGAGGGTGGCCATTTTCGCGCTTTGGGTCAGTTGTTGCTGGGAGCGGCGCACTTCGGTGTTGTCGCGGCCCACGGCCTGCACTTCGATCAGTTTCCCGTGCTCATCGAACACGCCGCGATCCGACCACACCCACCACGCATGCTCGCGCCCCGGCAATTGCAGATTGATTTCGGCGGTGCTGACCGGGGACTCCGGGGTCAACTGTGCCAGGCGTTCGACGAATGCTGCGCGCTGCGCATCGGACATCCAGCTGCCCAGATCCACGCCGGCCAGCGCTTCGGGAGCGCATTCCAGATACTTCGCCAGCGGGCGGTTGCCGAAAGTCAGGATCAGGTCCGGACGATAGCGGCAGATCATCGCCGGGGAGTCTTCCACCAGGATCCGGTAGCGTTCTTCGCTTTGCCTGACCTGCTCGGCGGCCAGCGTCGCCTCGGTGACGTCCAGCCAGAGCCCGACGGCTTCCACCGGCAGGCCGAGATCGTTGCGCAGCAAGCGGGCTTCGTCGAGCAACCAGTGATAATCGCCGCGATGGTCGCGCAGGCGATAACGGGCGCGCACCGAACCTTCGCGTAACAGCTGCCGGGTCCGTTCGAAATACAGGGGCCGGTCATCCGGATGAATCCGCTCCACCAGCGCAGCGGCATCGCAGTCTTCCAGGCTCCAGCCAAGCAGCGGTTGCAGGCTGGCGCTGAAAAACGCCGGCAGCAACGCGCCTTCGATGTAGTGCTGGACATAGATCACCGCCGGCGAGCTGGCGATCAGATTGTCCAGCCGCGCATGGGCCGCAGCGGCTCGTTGCTGCTGATTCTTGATGTCGCTGATGTCCAGCATGAAGCCCGCCAGCCGCCGGTGATCGCCGGTGCCGCTGACCTGTCCCTGGAGGCGATACCACGCTGGCGGCTGACTGGCGTCACGAGGGTGCAGGCGCACGCACAGGTCGAGGATTTCTCCGTGCAGCTGGAGCGACTGCAATCGGCTGCGCACTTCTTCGCGGTCGGCGGGGTGGATCAGGTTCAGCCAGTTTTCCAGGGGCAGCGTCGAACTGTCCTGATGCAGAATGGCGGTCAGCGTCGGCGCCAGCTGGATATGTTCGCCACCGCTGCCGATTTCCCACCAGCCGGTGCCCAGCAGTGTCTGCAACGATTCCAGGCGTTCCAGTTGCAGTTGATGCTGTTGCTCGCGCAAGCGCCCGAGCAGCGGCCCCGCCAATGCCCCGGCCAGCATCAGCCAGTCGCGGTCGGTCAGGTACGGCGCGGTCTTGTCGACGGCGTAAAAGCCGCAGAGCAGCCACGCCATGACGCCTCGATCATCGCTGTAAGGTACGGCGAACCCCTCGGCGTTGCCGAACAGGCCCTGGACCCGTGAATGTTCATACTGGCCGTAATGCGCACCGAGGCGCTGCGGACCGGTGCCATTGAGACTGTCCAGCGGCGTACCCAGGCGCTGGCCGTCATGCCACAGCGCCGGTGCATCGTGGGCGTGGAACTGGCAGTGAATCTGCCACCCCTGTTCCTGCTCATTGAGCAGGGCGAGCGCCACACACGGGATCTGCCAGCGCTGGGCAATCGTCTGCAGTTGATCGCTGACGACCGTTGGCAGTCGCCCCAGGCTGCAGCTGCGCAACTGTTTGCTGATCTGCTCGGCAATGGCGTGGCACGCCTCGCGTTGATGGGCCTGCCGGCGTTCGGACAAGAGATCGGTAATGTCGATCAGTTGCAGCAGCCATCCATTGCCCAACGGCTGTACCCAGCCGCGCAGGTGCAGGACCTGCTCGCCCAGACCGGTGAAGTCCAGGTCCAGCAGTTGCCCTTGCCAGTCCCGGGGTCGGCCTTCGATGGTCAGAGTGCTGTGGGGCAACAGATGGTCGCGCAGTGGCAGCGGTGTATCCCGGGGTACCTGCTGCGCCAGCAGGTGGCGCAACGGTCCGGCGATTTGCAACACACCACCTTCGCCATCGAGGTACAGATGCAGGCCCGTTGCTGGTGAGCCGAGCACATCCGGCACGTCGCCGGCGAGCGGACCGCGCTTGAGCAGGCGACCGAACAGATTGTCCCCGGGCGTCAAAATTTCAGGCTCGAGCTGGCGGTCAAATTGGTGGGCAGGCTCGGAACAGCGCCGATGCCCGGCAACACCAGAAACGGAATGACCTGATTGAGCTTGCTGACGGGGTAGTTGACGCTGACGGTGAGCGTGCCTTGCGCGGCGTCATAGGTCGCCGACGTGTCCACGCCCACCACCACGTTCAGGGAGGATGGCAAGCCTGAAAACTGCTGCGTCAGGGCGGCATTGGCGGTGTTGACGACAACCGTCGAATAATTGGGCGTCGTGGGATCGACCGCGACGCTGCGACGGACTGCTTCAGCGGTGGCCTGATTGAACGTCTGCATCAGCACGAGCGGCAGGGCGTAGCTGACCAGGCCGTAAAACACCGCGAAAAAGATCACGAACACCAGGGCGAACTCGATCGCCACCGCGCCTTTTTGCGCCTTCCGAGAGCCGGTTTTCATCCGTGCGTCTACCCTGACAGTCACTGCGTAGTCTCAGCATAGAATCATTCAGCCAAAACGGACGGTTTTTACCGGATGCAAAGTCTTGTTCTCTTGATCTGGCTGACCCTGTGCGCGGTCCAGGATGCCCGGCAACGCAGGATTGCCAACGCCATGACGCTGGGTGTTGGTGCCCTGGCACTGGTTTATCTGCTGTATTTCGGAACGACCTGGACGGGGGCCGCAGCGGTGCAGGGTGGCTGGGCTTGTCTGTTGGCGCTGGCGTTCACCCTGCCGGGGTATTTCATGGGGCGCATGGGGGCCGGCGATGTGAAATTAATGACAGCCCTCGGTCTGGCGACGGACGGTCTGTCGCTGCTCGGTGTTTTTGTCGGTGCCGGTGCAGCGAGCCTGGTCTGGATCCTGCTGGCGCCAAGACTCTGGCTGCATATGAGTCAAGGGCTTAGGCATCGTCTTCGATATATGGCGCCATCGCTGTCAAAAAAGCTGCCATTTGCGCCGTTCGTGCTGGTCGGTTTTCTGCTGGCACTCCCCTGGATCCATTAGTCGCCAAACGCCACTAGTCTTATGTACATAGTCGGAAAGTGCGTCTACTTTCTAAGGTACTGGTTATACAGCCAACGGCTGACAGTACAGGAATGGTCAGTTTTGGCCCGGGCATGGAGTGGCACGTGAACAAGCTTACGTCTGCGGTAAAGGTCCTCGTTGTCGATGATCAGCCATTGATCGTCGAGGAGCTCTGCGAGTTTCTCGAGAGCAGCGGGTTTCGCTGTGTACCCTGCGGGTCCGGCAGGGAGGCGGTCGAGCGTTTTGCCGAAGATCCGGCGATCGGTCTGGTGCTGTGCGATCTGCACATGCCGGACCTCGACGGCATTCAACTGGTGCAAGAGCTGCAACGCCAGGCCGGCAAGCAGCGGGTGTTCGAAGCGATCATGCTGACCGGTCGCGCCGACAAGCAGGATGTGATCAAGGCGTTGCGCGCCGGAATTTCCGATTACTACCAGAAGCCGGTCAATCTCGACGAGTTGCTCGAAGGCTTGCAACGCCAGGAAGCGGTCCTGCAGGAGCGGCAGAAAACCCTGCAGCTGGGGCACTTGAACCAGAAACTGCAGGACCTGTCGTCGTCCATCGATGATCTGTATCAGGATCTGGACAGGGTGC
This sequence comes from Pseudomonas sp. KCJK9016, assembly GCF_046231795.1. NCBI lineage: Bacteria > Pseudomonadati > Pseudomonadota > Gammaproteobacteria > Pseudomonadales > Pseudomonadaceae > Pseudomonas > Pseudomonas sp. KCJK9016. The sequence goes on from NZ_JBJJMM010000001.1 coordinate 332,430, forward strand.
GCCGCGGGCCGGCTATCGTCAGCGAACAGGCATCGGGTGACGCGGATGCACTGGAGATCCCGGCCATCTTCAATCAGTTGTCCCCACGGCAACTGGATGTGGCGCGCCTGGTGGGCAAGGGGCAGACCAACTATCAGATTGCCTGCGAACTGGGCATCACCGAAAACACCGTGAAACTTTACGTCTCGCAGGTGCTGCGCCTGACCCACATGCACAACCGCACCCAACTGGCGCTGGCCCTTTCGCCGAGCGCAGCGGCTTTGCGGCAGCGGGTCACGGAACATTGACCGGGCTTGCAGCCGTCAGAGTCAGATCACCGACGGCTGCCTTACCCCTCAATTTTTCGTGTCGATCTTGCCTCCGGCATCCTGGTCATAGAAGTCGGGAATGTCGTATTTGTATTTCTTCAGCCAGCGTTGCATGGCCAGTTCACGCTCGGTGGCCGTGGCTGCCTGCGGATTGGGGGAGGCGGCCTTGTTGCGGCTTTGCAGCAGCAACCAGCCCTCGGTTTCCTGCTGCTGGGCCGAGGCCGGGCCGGCGTCGATGGCCTGTACGCCAAGCGGCAGGCTCAGCAGACTCAGGCAGCACAGTGTCTTGAAAATGTGCATGGCAGCTCCTTGAAGGTCATTTGAGGGTCGCCGGTTGCGAGTCGGCCACGGCCGCGACCTGATTGCCCGCGGCAGATTTGGCCGGAACCGGAGCCTTGAGTCTTTCTGCGCGCTCCTGAGCCTCGGTGAATTGTTCCGGGGTCAGGTGCGCACGACTGACGATTTCGGCGGCTTGCTGCCAGTTGTTCTGGTAGATCAGCAGGGTGACCAGATTCAGCGTCGCCAGTTGATTGTTCTGCTTGAGTTCGATGGCTGTCAGGAACTCGAAGCGCGCGTCTTCGAGTCGCAGCTGATTGAGGTACACCACGCCCAGATCGTTATGGATGTTTTCATTGGTCGGCGCCAGTCGAACGGCCCGTTGCAGGTGAGCCTGCGCCTGACCGTTATCGCCCCGGGCGGCATACAGCTGTCCAAGACCGTGTTCGGCGTCGGCACTCAGGCAGGTGCCGAGCAGGCCGCGATACAGCGGTTCGGCTTCGCTGCGCCCCAGCAGGCGATAGACCTTGGCCTTGCGCAGACGCACTTCCACCAGGTTGTCGGGAAGGCCTTGCAGGTTGGCCAGACTGGCATGCAGCTTGCCGTCGTTGGCCAGTTCGTCCACCAGATTCAGCGACAGCTCCTGCTCCGAACTCAGCTTGCTGCAACCGGCGGGCGCCAGCATGGCCGTCCACGGCGCCTGGCCATCGGTTGCGCAACCGCCCAGCAGCAACAGGCTTGCCACCACCATCAGTGCTTTCATCAAACGCTCTCCATGTCAGGACGCGAACGCCCGGGTGATTGCGGTAAAGCCGGGGCCCGCCAGCACGATCAGCAAGGCCGGAAACAGGAACAGCATCATGACCACCGACATCTTCGCCGACATCTTCGAGATGTACTCCTGCAAGCGCGTCAGACGTCGGTCATCCAGCAGTTGCTTGAGCGCCAGCAGCGATTTCATTGCGCCGCCACCCTGTTGAATCAGTTGCTGGAGGATCACGCAGGTGTCGGTGAACTCATCCACCGCCAGCATCGTTGCCGCGTTGTTCAGTTCCTGACCCAATTCCAGCCCCGAGTCGACGCGAGCCAGAATCAGGCGCAGTTCGCTGGTCAGTTCCGGCAACAGTTTCTGCCCTTCGATGCTCAACACACGCAATGCCTGCTCGACCGCCATGCCGGATTCGAACAGGATGCGCAGCAGGGGAATGAACGTCGAAACCTCCACGGCGATGTTTTTCTGCCGCCGGGCAGCGGCATAGGCCAGCAGGCGCTTGGGCAGCAGGTAACCGGTACCGGTGGCGAACATCGGCACCAGCCAGCCCTTGGGTGTCTGGGGAAAGAACACTTCCTGCAAGAACAGCCCGATGCCCAATGCCAGCAGCGGTGTACCGATCTGGCAGGCGGCAAACAGCGAGCGCTCACTGGCGCGGCGCCAGCCGAGACGGTTGAGCAAGGTCTGGGTTTCGCTGTCCATGCTCACCGAACGCTGGCCGAAGCGGCTGTTGCCCAGTGCTCGCATCCAGTTGCGCAGGCGACTTTCGCGTACCAGATGACCTCGCAGGCGCTGGTTGACCTGACGCACCCGACGGCGTTCGGTCAACAAATGGTTGCCGACCAGCATCAGCGCCCCGAGCAGCAGCATGAGACTGGCCAGGATTACCATCTCAGACACTCCTCAACATGCGCCACAGCGCCAGGCTGCCGATCACCTGCAACACCACCGCGACGATCAGCATGGTCTGGCCACCGGGGTCTTTCCACATGCCGAGCATGTAGCCGGGATTGGTCAGCATGAAATAGCTGACCAGGATCACCGGCAGCGATCCGAGCACCCATGCCGTCAGGCGGGTTTCGCCGGTCAGGGCACGCAGCTGGCGGGCGCCTTGGTCGCGCTCGCGGATCAGTTTGATCAGGTTTTCCAGCAGCTCGCTGGCATTGCCGCCGTAGCGGTGATTGACCTTCAGGCCCAGGGCGAACATGCGCAGTTCGTCCTGTTCGTAGAGCTCGGCGAAGTCGCTCACCGCATCCGGCAGGTTCACCCCCAGTTGCACGTTGCGCTGCACCCGGCCCATCGCGGTTTTCAACGGATCCTCGCTGGACTCGATGCCGCCGAGCACGGCGTCGCTCAGGGTGCGCCCGGATTTGAGGCTGCGCACCGTGTGATCGAGCAACTGCGGCAGTTGCTCGATCATGCGATGGAGCCGGCGTCGATACAGCCAGGCGATGTACAGCCGCATTGCCAGGGGCGGGGCAAGCGCCAGGATCAACAGGCCGACCCAGTCGGCGGCCAGGTAACCGAGCATCATCGCGATGACCCATAGCGCCAGCCATAACCCCAGACGCTCGCCGGGACGGCCCAGACCTGCGCGCAGGAACATGCGCTCGAGCCCGGTCCACGAGGTTTTTCCCGGTGCAGTCTGTGGCTGTCCGGCGGCCAGGCGACTGAGCACCCGTTCGTTGGCGGTCTTGCGTACGCCATGCAGGAACAGGCGAATCGACAGCCCCAGCAGCATCAGGCAAATGGCGATGAGAATCACCGGCCCCATCATGACGAAAGCTCCATGCGCTCAGCCCAGGCTCGACTCGTGTCGCAACTTGTCGCCGGCCGGATTGACCGCTTCGCGCAGGAAGCCGAACCCGGTGCGCCGGTCGAGGCGGAACAAGGTGTTGGTGACATAGATGTCTTCGCGCACACCGACCACTTCCACCACCTCGCTCACGCAGCGTCGGCCATCGGGCATGCGGGTCAACTGGATGATCAGGTCGAGCGCGGCACAGATCATCTGTCGCAACGTGCGCTCGGCCACCGAGCGGCCGGTCAGACCGACCAGGGTTTCCAGACGCAGCAGTGCGTCCTGGGCATTGTTGGCGTGCACCGTACTCATCGAACCGTCGTGACCGGTATTCATCGCGGTGAGCACGTCGAGCACCTCGACGCCGCGGATCTCGCCGAGAATGATCCGGTCCGGGCGCATCCGCAGGGCGTTGCGGATCAGGTCGCTGGCCTTGACCTCGCCATGGCCTTCGGCGTTCGGCGGGCGTGTTTCCAGACGCACCACGTGCGGGTGGCCAAGCTGCAGTTCGGCGACGTCCTCGATGGTCACCAACCGTTCGTGGGGATCGATCAATTGGCTGAGAATGTTCAGCAGCGTGGTCTTGCCGGTCCCGGTGCCACCGCTGATCAGGATGTTGCAGCGCTTGCCCACTGCTTCCTGCAGGCAGTCGAATATGGCCAGGTCGATGGTCTGCATGGCGATCAGGTCGCTGCTCTTGAGCATGTCCTTGCGGAACTTCCGGATCGACAGGCACGGCCCGTCGAGAGCAATCGGCGGGATGATCGCGTTGACCCGGCTGCCGTCGGGAAGCCGCGCATCGACCATCGGCGAAGATTCGTCCAGCCGTCGCCCGAGGGGCGCGAGAATGCGTTGCATGACCCGTTCGACGTGATGTGCATCGATGAAGCGCAGGTCACTTTGATGCAGCACGCCGTCGCGTTCGATGAACACGCGGTGCGGGCCGTTGACCAGAATCTCGGTCACGGCGCTGTCGCGCAGCAACACTTCCAGCGGGCCGAAGCCGGTCAGTTCATCGACGATCTCTTCCGCCAGCCGTTCCATCTCGTAGCGTGAAATCGCCAGGTGCAGGCGGGCGATGTATTCGGCGACCTTGTCGGTGACGAACTGCGCGAGCAACTGCCGTGAACCTTCCAGCAGGTTTTTTCCGGATTCCTCGATGGCATCGATGATGTAGCGATGCAGCACCAGTTTCAGGCCTTCGTGGTCGCTGTTGCCCGACAGGCCTCGCGTCGGGGCGCCGAAGAGTTTTTCCGCGCTCATGAGATGCCTCGCAAGCGGTCGAACCAGGTGACCTTGGGTTTGGCCAGGCGTTCGGAGCGTTTGGCCAGTCGTTCGCCAAGCGCCCGCAGGCTCTGGGTGAGTTTTTCCCGGGGGGCCAGTTCAAACAGGCTGACACCCTGATTCTTGGCGTTCAGACGCAACTCCGGACTCAAGGCCAGCACGGCGATCACCTCCAGATTGAAGGTCTTGCCGAGGGTTTCCGCATCCGGCGCGACGTTACTCAGATAACGGTCGACCAACAGCCGTCCGTGGTCGAGCTTCATGCCTTTTTCCCGCCACAGGTTGAACACCGCAAGGTTGCGTCGGCAGTTGAGGACGTTCTGGTCGGTGTACCAGATCAGCTTGTCGCAATGGCTGACGAAGGTGCGCAAGGCTTCGCTGTCGGGCTGGCCGGTGAGGTTCACGACGATGTGCTGGAAGTGCTGGCGCAGGGCGCTGAGCAGCATGTACAGCTCGGCGGCGCTGGTGCTTTCCAGCGGCTCGTCATTGTCGGCATAGGCGAGAATCCGCAGCCCTGCTTCGGCGCTGGTGAAGGCGCTGTCGATCAGCGTGGCGTCGAGCCTGCGCACGTGGCGCAAGGCATCGCCGAAATGGAACGAACTCTCCAGCCCCAGCAGCGCCAGACTGTCGCCGCGAGGCAGGCCGAGGTCCAGCAGCAGTGTCTGTTGCCCGCTCTTTTGCACCACCAGTGCCATGTGGTTGGACAACAGCGCGCCGTCGGAACTGCTCTGCACGCCGTACAGAACCGTCAGGCCACCCAGTTGCGCGTTGTGGGTCACCGGCGGCATGCGCTTGCTCAGGCGGCGCACCAGCCCGGCCACCTCGCTGGAGCGCGAACCATAAGCGACGAAATCCCGCGCCCCGGCGCGCATGGCGTTGAGCACCAACTGGTTGTCCATGCCGTCGCCCAGGGCCACGATCGCCAGCATCGGCTTGGCTTCCAGCGCGCCTTCGATCAGCGCACTCTGGGCGACCACGTGTTCTCGGTCGAGGCCGACGAACACCAGGCTGGCGAAGGTGACATCCACCAGTGCGAGCAATTCGTCGAGGCTGCCCGTACCGGCGCTGACCACTTGCCCCAGGGGGGCAAGCGCGTTTTGCAGCCACTCCAGATCGGTGCTGTTGCGGGTGATGGCGAGAAAGGTCTGACTCAGGTTCTGGCTCATTGGGACAACCCGCTGCGTTTGTCGAAGTTGCCGTTCTCCAGGAAAAACATGCGGTAGAAGTTTGGATCGTAGTTGCGCAGTTTCTCTCCCGGCAGCGACGGCAGTTGCGCCTCTGCCGACAGCGGATGCACCAGATGCGGGGTGACGATCATCAGCAGTTCGCGCTCTTCGCGTTTGATCTGCGAGCTTTTGAAAAACGCTCCCAGCACCGGGATATCCCCCAGCCCCGGAAACTTGTCGACCTGGGAGGTGTTGCTGGTGCTGATCAGACCACTGATGACGAAGCTCTCGCCATCGGCCAGGGAAATGCTCGTGTCGGTACGGCGGATGGTCAGGGCCGGCACTGTGGTGCCAGCGATCTGCACGGCATTGCTGAAGTCCAGCTCGCTGACTTCCGGTGCGACTTTCAGGGCGATGCGGTCGTGGCTGATGATCGTCGGCGTCAGGGTCAGGCGGATGCCGAATTCCTTGTATTCGATGGACACGCTGTCGCTGCCGGAGCTGGGTACCGGAATCGGGATCTGGCCACCGGCAAGGAAGCTTGCGCTCTGTCCGCTCAGCGCCACCAGACTGGGGCGGGCCAGGGTGTAGGCAAAACCGCTGCCCTCCAGGGCATTGATGATTGCCATGGTCTTGCCGCCGATCCACGAGAAGTTGAACAGCGAGTTATCCACCGGCAGGCGCGGTTGCGGTACGCCATCGATGGTCGGCAATGTCCCCGGAGAGCCGAAGAGGAAATTGCCACGGGTGCCGATAATCGAGGCCGAGGCCTGTTTGAGCTTGGTGCGGCTGACTTCGACGAAGCGAATGTCGGTCTGCACCTGTGATGGCAGCTGCGCATCTTCCGACGGCAATGGGGCGGTCCCGGTCAGCGCGTTCGTGGCGGCGCCCTGGACAAACACCATGCTCTGACGCGGCTCGCTCGAACACCCGGTCCAGACCATCAGGCTGGTGGCGCCGGGGGCCATGCCGGTGAGCAGAAACGACGAATTTCCGGTGGCGTGCACATCGGCGATTTTCGGGTCGCCGATGGCCAGGCGCGTGATTGCCACCGGCGATTGCATGTCTTGTTGCCAGCCCTCGTTGACTTCAATCACTGGCGGCAGCCGGCTCAATGCCGAGCAGTTGCCGGTGGCCGCCTGCGCGGCGCTCATCGACAGTCCCATCAACAGAAAGCCCCGCAGCAGGGGGTTGAAGGTCGGCCAGGAACGACTCTGCATGCACTTGGATCCTTGCTCAGTCATGGATTCTGTTGGGTGACCTGATTGCCGCGAATCACTTCCACGGCAGGTCGCATTGCGCCGCCGTGCTCGCCGCTGGACGGGGCTTTCGGCGCAGCGCCCAGCGCGAGCTGGGTGAACTGGAAGAGCTGGCTGTTGGCGGCGACCAATTTGTCCTGTGTCTGCTTTTCGCCGGCCCAGTATTTGGCCAGGCGCTGTTCTTCGCTGCTGCGCACCGCCAGGCGCAAGGTCCCGACCTGGGTGGCGAGCATCATCCGGCTCAGCAGTTGTTCCGGCACCGCCAGCACCACGGTGCGCGCGGTGAGCCGGCGCTGATCCTGTTTGAGCTTGTCATCGGCGCTCAGTGCCGGTGTGGCTGGCTGGCCGTCGTTGGTCAGGCCGTACTGTTCGCCAACGCCGAGTACGCGCATTGCCGGCACCACGATCTGCGCCGACTGTTGCGGGTTGCTGGCGTCCTGACGCAGGTACAGCAACACGTCGACGTAATCGCCGGGCATCAGCTGTCCGGCGGCACCGATCACTTCATCCACCGACACGGCCAGCGCGCGCTCGTCACTGTGGATCATGCGTGCCAGCGCGCCGCCTGCTTCGAAGCTTTCAGCGTTTAGCCAGGTGCCGGCACTGAGACGACGCCAGGGCGTGCGGCCTACGGCTTGTTCGATGGTGCCGAGGCTCCCGGCGGGGGCGCTGCGCAGTTTTTCGATGGCCAGGTCGGCGGCAGTGAGCGGGGTGAAGGGCGGAACGTCGTGCACCAGGACAACTACGGGCTGGCGGGTCTGATCTTCGGCGGCGGTAACGGTCTTTTCCACGGTGACCACCGCAGGTGCGGGAGCCTCGGCAACGGGAGCCGGTTGCCGGCTGAGAACAAGGCCCCAGTAGCCGACAACGATGGCTCCCAGCAGAAGCACGGCGGCAAGGCCCATGGTGACGCGACTGTTCATGATGGCTCTCCCTTTCCTGCTGCACTACCAGCCCGCACTTCCAACCAAGGGAACATCGCAATCAGGCAGCTATGAACATCCAACTATTTCGCTATTTCCACGCTAGCTGAAACAAGCCAAAACGCCATTACTGGCAGGCAAATAACCTACGAAAGTATGGGTGTTGGCCAAATAGCAGTCGGAATGGGCAGAAAGACGAAGCGATTAATGCTTTGGGATTAATCCGTTCTTACAGTTGTTGACGGGTGGTTTGTTGACAATGCTCAGATGGCACGGTGGAAGCATTGCCGCTGTAGCGACATCGGCGCCGGGAGCGCAAAGGAGTGAACGTATGATTCTCGATTATCTGCTGGCCAGAGCCCGTTTGTTTTTCAAGAGTGAGGAAGGGGCTTCGGCTATCGAATACGCGATCGTGGTAGCGATGGTCGCGGTGGTGGTCGTGGTGTTCGTGACGCCGATCGGCACCAAGGTGCTGAACATCTTCAACTCTGTTCTGGTCGCTCTCGGCGGCACTGCGCAGACCAAGCCTGTGCCCTGATCACGTCTCGTCACCTCGTTCGTCGAATCCTGCCTGCCGGTTTCGGCCTGTGTTCCGGGCCGTAAACCGCGAGCACCTTTGAAAGCCGCCATCCGGTGCCCCGGCACCAAGGAGTAGCGCCATGCTCTTCGAGTTCCTGATGTTGCATGCCCGGCGTTTTCTGCACAGCCATGAAGGCGCGTCGGCCATTGAATACGCCATTGTGGTGGCCATGGTCGCCGTTGTGGTTGTTGTGTTCGTGACGCCGGTAGGCGCCAAGGTGCTGGCCATTTTCAACAATATCCTCGTGGCTCTGGGTGGTACCGCACAAACCGCACCAGTGCAGACCCCCTGACTCGCTGGGGCGCCAATCTCACACTACACTCGGTTTCACTTTAAGCTTCTCAGGGATTGACCCATGACTGCTTCCTCGCTGCCCCGCCAACAGTTGCTTCTGGTTGACGATGAGGAGGACGCGTTGCTGGAGCTGGCGGAGTTGCTGGAGGGCGAGGGTTTCGTCTGTCATACCGCGACCTCGGTGAAACTCGCCCTGCATCATCTGACCCGCCATCCCGACATCGCCCTGGTGATCACCGATCTGCGCATGCCGGAAGAAAGTGGCATGTCGCTGATCAAACGCCTGCGCGAACACACCTCGCGCCAGCATCTGCCGGTGATCGTGACCTCGGGGCATGCGGACATGGAGGACGTCAGCGACATGCTGCGCTTGCAGGTGCTGGACCTGTTCCGCAAGCCGATCTATCACGTGCGGTTGCTGGAAACCCTCGACAACCTGTTTCCCAGACCCGGTATCAATATCTCGTGATGACCGGTACGAGGCATTCATTCAGAAATTGACGCCATTTGTTTGACTTTGAGGTGGTGTCGAAATGATGGCTCGTGTACATTCCCCGCGCCCGATCCGGATGATCCGGACTGACGCGGCAGGGACGTCTGACACAATGTGTGAACCCTGCTGAAACTGTTTTTCATGTTTTGGAAGGGAATCCCGTTTGAACACTGCTCGCTTGCGCCACTCGCTTTTGGCGCTGTCCATCGCTGCAGCCGCGCTGCATGCCCCGATCACCAACGCTGCCGGCGCCAGTCTGAATTACGACCTGAGTGGCGGGCCGCTGAACAGCAACCTGCAGAACTACGGCCTGGTCGATTTGAACGGCAACGGGACCATTGCCCCCGGTTCACCGTCGACTTTTACCTATGGCGCCCAGTTCATGGGCCTGACCGCTGACCAGTTGCGCAACAACGGCACCATCCGGATCGATGGGGCCAATCATGGCGTCGGCATCAATCTGGGAGCCGCCGGTGCAACGCCGACCACTGTCGCCTACAACGTGATCAACAAGGGTTCCATTGCTGTCCACGGCCTGGCCGGCTCCGGCAGTTCCGCCGGCATTTCCGATATCGGAAGCCAATTCACTGGCTCGCTGCTCAACGATGGCGTTATCGATGTCAGTGGTGCGACCGCCAGCGGCGTGATGCTGGTGCATACCACTCTGAACGGGGTATCCAACAATGGCACCATCAGCGCCAGCGGGATGGATGCTTTGGGGCTGTTTCTCGACGGTGCCACGCTCAAGGGAGCCCTGAACAACAACGGTACGATTCGCGCCACCGGGGCAAACGCCGAAGCCTTGACGCTGGAGGGCGTGAAATACAGTGCTCCGGCAGGAACGGGTACTTTCGCCCTGTTCAACCAGGGCACGATTTCAGGTGAGTCCATCGGTGTGCACGTCAGCGATCAGCCGGCCGGTAGCCTGCCGTTCGTGATCTATCAGCAGGAAGGTCTGATCGAGGGTGGTCAGGCGGCGATTCAGGTAGATGACGGGGTCAGCTACTTTCACCTCTATGGGGGCCAGGTCAAAGGCGATCTGATCGGCCTGTCCGGTGTGAGTGTCGACGGTGAAGCTACCTTCGACGGTTCCACCATCAAATCCGGCTACGTCACCATCGAAGACGGCACGCTGACCCTGATGAGACCGCACACCACGATCATCGGCGACTTCGACATGGAAGAATCCGACTCGGTGCTGGAAATGTATTTGGGCAACGACACCAACCCGGCGTTGCCGGTATTGAAAGTCACCGGTACCACCGATATCGCACCGGGCGCCACCTTGCGTCTGCTGGCGCGCTCCAGTGATTTTCGCGTGACGCCTGGCGGCACGAAGTACACCCTGATCAGCTCGGGCAATCTGATCGGCGGCAACAACCTCAACGTGACCTCCAGCTCCGCGTTGCTGGATGTGAAGAGTTTTGGAGTCGCAGGCAACGACATCATGTCCGTGGTGACCAACAAGTCCGAAGAGACGCTGGCGCAAAACACCCTTGGGGCCGGCGGCAGTCGCAATGCGGCCATGGCGGTGGGCCGCGTGTCGGGTCTGTTGTCCCGGCTCGACGAGCAGGATCCGGTGTTCCAGGCATTCGCCAACGCCAGTACCGACGCACAACTGGCACGGCTGTCCGAAACCCTCAGCCCCGATGTCAGCCGTGGGGTGATTCATGCCGCCACCAACAGCCAGACGCTGGTTTCAGGTGTGCTCGACGAGCTCTCCAGTCGCGCCCGTGATGCGGCGGCTGCGATGGAAAAAGGCGTCTGGCTGCAAGCCTTGAGCAGCGACGCCAGTCAGGATCAGCGTCGCGGCGTCAGCGGTTATGACGCCGACAGCCACGGTATCGCCGTCGGTGCCGATGGTCAGCTGAATGCCGATCTGGCGGTCGGCCTGGCCTACAGCTACCTCGACACCGATGTGAAATCCGATCGCGGCAACAAGACCAGGGTCACCGGGCATGCCCTGACCCTGTACGGCAACTGGACTCACGACAACTGGTTCGCCGATACGTCGTTGATGTACGGCTGGAACGACAACGAATCAAAGCGCTACATCGCCGGCACGCGAGCCAAGGGTGATTACGACAGCAACGTGTTCGGTGTCAGTGCGCTGGCCGGTTACACCGTGCGCCTGATGCCGGATGTGGTGCTCGAACCCCGGGTCGGCGCGCGTTACGCCAACGTGAGCATGGACAGCTATCGCGAGAAGGGCAGTTCGGCCTCGCTGAATGTCGGCAGCCAACGCTACGAAGTGGGTGAAGTCGGCGCCGGCGCACGTCTGGCCGCAGCGTTTGCCATGGGGTCGGGCAGCTTCGAGCCGGAAGCGAAACTGATGGCCTGGCATGACGTCATTGGCGACAGGACAGCGACCACTTCTTCCTTCGTGCTGGGTGGTGACTCGTTCACCAGCCGGGGCACGACACCGGTTCGCGACAGCTATGAACTGGGTCTGGGCGCCAACTATCGCATGGGCCCGTGGAGCGTCGGTGGATCGTACAACTACGTGACCGCCAGCGGTTTCAACGCTGACGGTTTCACTGCAAAAGTGCGTTACGCCTTCTGACCGCACAGCCGGCCGGGCTACAGCTGATAGCTGAAACTGATGCTGTAGCGTGGCCGGCGATTGTAGGTATCCAGCGCTTCATCGGACATGGGCTTGGCCGCTTCCAGGGCGATGTTGTAGTACCTGGCATCGCCAAATCTGAGGCCCACGGCTGCCGATGACAGGCTGTTGGCCTGCACCGGCAACTGGTTGAACCAGCTGCGGGAACGGTCGAGCACGACATAGGGTTGCAGGATGCGCACCCAGTTGCCGTCGCGGTTGAAGCTGTAGTTGATCTCGTAAGCCACACCCCAGCCCTTGTCGCCGGATGCCTGATCGTCCGGGTAGCCACGGCCGAAGTTCTGCCCGCCGAACACCGCGCGCTCACTGTCGGGCAGGGTGTCGTCGGTCCAGTACAGCGCGCCCGAGAGCACGCCTTGCCAGTTATCGAAGAACTTGTCGCTCTGCACCCCGGAAAGGCGCAGGCGCAGGAAATTGAGATCGATGGCGCTGTTGTTGGTGTGCGCGCCCATGCTGTCGAGCCCTTGATAGACACCGCCGCTGAGAATCCGCAACTGGCGGGCGTCGGCCTTGCGCCAGTCACTTTCGAAGGCGAGGGCGCGGATGTCGGTGCGTTCTTCGACACTCAACGGGTAGCCGATGACGTTATAGCGGGTCTTGTCGTTGACCGCATACAGGCGCGCGCCCGCGGTCAACAGTTCGTTCGAGGCGGCAATCAGCGGCAGGCTGAAGCCGACCGAGTAGCGGTCGTTCTCGCGGTGGGGCTTGAGCTCCAGGCCATTGTTCAGTGCCACGTTGGTGCCGGGATCGGCGCGGTAGCGCGAGGCGGACAGGTTCAGTTGCGTGCCTTCGGCGTCGAGAAACTGGCTGTAGTCCAGACGGTAGTAATGCTCGTGATCCTTTCCCGGTGGAAACAGCCCGCTGAGCGTCAGCTGTTCGCCCATCGACGTCTGGGAGTTGCTGCTGACACCGAGCAGGGCCTGGGTGCCCTTGCGATTGTCTTCGGTGGTGCTCAGGGAACTGGTGAACGGCTTGCGGCTGGCCTGGGCGATCAGCGTGGTCGCGCCGTCGGTGGTGCCGGGCGGCGGTACCTGGGCCTGGATCGTGACACCCGGAATCCGCGTCATCAAAGTGGTATAGCGCTCGAAGGTCTTGCGGGTCAGCGGGCGTTCAGCCTGGATTTTCGCCGCCAGCCTGTCGAGCAGTCCCTTGACCCGGCCCACGTCGCCCTGCACCTGCACATCCCTCACGTAGCCTTCCACCAGCACCACCCGCGCCACGCCGTCCCGGAAATTCTGTTGTGGCAGAAACGCGTAGGACAGCAGGTAGCCGTCGTTCTGGTAGCGTCGGGTGATGTTGCGGGTGGCTTCGATCAGATCGGCGAGGCTGGATTGATGGCCGATCAGGGGGTTGTAGATTTCTGCCAGTTCGTTGAGCGGATAAAGCGTTCCGCCCTCGATCTGTACGGTTTTCAGATTGATCTTCGTCCCCATCATCAGCGGTTCGGCTGCCGCGGCACCGGGCTCCGGGACCTGCAGCGGAGCCGCGCTTGGCCGGTAGGCGTCGGCAGGCAGGTTCGGCACCGGCAGGTTGCGAATGGTTTCGTTACTGTTCAGAAAGCTGGGAAGGGTGTCGGCGAGAGCTGTGGAACTGAGACTGAGCAACAGCAGGGATGCCATAACGCGCATAGGACACTCCATGTTCAAACCGCAGCACCGGGCAGGGTTTTTCCTAAGAAAAAGCGGAAGACTCATGGGAATCTTCCGCTCTCAACCAAGCGTAGGCGCTGTAGGTTCGGCCGTCGAATCGGCCAGGTGCAATTCAGGGTTTGCTGCCGCCCAGGGCACCGCTGAGGCCGCCGAGCACTCCGCCCAGACCACCGCTGGCGCCAGTGCCGCCGGTGGAGGTGCCACCGTTGACCAGTCCACCGACCGCGCCTACGGTGCCGCCCACGTTGCTGACCAAGCCACCGACTGCGGTGGTGACCGGGTTATTGGTGGCGGCGATCGCGCCACCGAGATTGCTGACCGCACCGCCCACTTGACCGGTGATGCCGGCAACGGGAGTACCGAGCCCGGTGGCGCTGCCGACGTTCTGGGTCAGGCTGGTGACGGCACTGGTGACCGGCGCGAGGCCGCTGCCGACATTACTGCCAAGCGTGGCCAGTGGTGTGGTGGGTGCGGTGATCGGTGTGCCCGAACCGCCCAGCGCAGTGTTGAGCGAAGCCACGGTATTGCCGGCCGAGGCCAATACCCCACCAGGTGCGCCCAGCGCGCCATTGCCACCTGCCAGCCCGGTGCCGACGTTGGAAACCGCGCCGCCGACGGTTTGCAGCAGGCCGTTGTTGCCGAGTCCGCTACCCACGCCGGTACCCGATCCGGTGCCGTTGTCCACCAGCCCGCCGGCCTTGCCGACGGCTGTACCGACATTGCTCAGGGCGCCGCCGACGGTATTGGTCAGGGCATTGCCGTTGCCTGCCGCCGTGACGTTGTTACCCGCACCGTCGACGGTGGTACCGACTTTCTGCAGCAGTCCGTTCACGGGGTCACCCAGGCCAGTGGTGCTGCCCAGTTTGTCAGTGGTGCTTTCGACCATGGCGATCACGGGTACGAGACCGTTGCCGACATCTTTGGTCACCGAACCAAGGGGGCCTGTGGTGGTGGCCGTGCTCAGGGTATCGCCGAGCATGGTGACTTTCTCGCCTACGCTGTTGACCAACGGCGCAACTTTGGTCACGACACCGCCAACTACGGGGACGCTGCCGGTCGCGCTGGCCAGTTTGCCGCTCAGGTCCGATACGCCGTTGCCGACATCCTGGACCACGCCACCGACCGCCGAGGCGGTAACGCCCAGGCCGTTGTCGGTTGTGCCCAGTTTGCCGAGGCCGTTGGCCACGCCATCGCCCAATGTCGTTACCACATTACCTGCGGTTTTGGCGGCGCTTTGCACCACACCGCCGACGACCGGCACGCCACTGAGCGAATCGCCGACCTGACCGACACCGCTGCCGACGCCGGCGACGGTGTTGCCGACATCCTGCACCAGCGTCGAGGTAACCAGTGGCGATGGTGTGCTCGGATTTGTGGGGGTGGTCGGATCCGTCGGGTTGGTCGGAGTGGTCGGATCCGTGGTACCGGTGCCACCTGTGCCACCTGTGCCGCCTGTGCCCGCAGTGCCACCCGTACCGCCGGTCCCGGTCGTACCGCCGCTACCGCTTGTTCCGCCAGTGCCTGCGGTGGAACTGTCCGGAGTCGAGCTGCTGGAGCTGCTGTGATGACCGCCACCGCCGCTGCTGCAGCCGGCCAGGCCGAGGGAGAGGATCAATGCCAGCGCTGTTGCCGATTTGCACCACACTTGAGTTTTCATGAGGTTGATTCCTTGCACCTGTCACAACGTTCGTCTTCGATGGCTCACCGATTCTGTCGCCGGCAATGCCTTCGCCCGTGGTGCTCATATCAGTCGCAAGGCTGGATCCACGCCATTCTCGAGTTGGTATTAACGCCTTTATATAAATGGCCGCGGCTGCTGCTTAACGACTAATGCCGAAGATATAAGGGCGCAAAAAAAAGCCTTGAAAATCAAGGCTTCATATTGGGCGCAATGGCGGATGTGGGAGGCAGAAACTTAAGTTATATACACACAATTGATCATGTTGCGCAGGCGTGGATCGCCCCCGCACAGTGCGCATCGGCGACTGCGCCAGTGTCTTGATTCAGGCAATCGGTTGCCAGTTTCCGACCATGTGCTCCAGATCCCCGGCGCCGATCAGACGCAACTCACCGCTGGAGCCTGCCGAACTGGCGAACAGCGACACCTCGCTCGGCAGGCGCACCGGCTTGCGAAAATGCACGGTGATCTCCAGATTGGCCCGGGGCAGATGATCCGCCAGCGCCGCCAGCGTGCGGGCCTTGTTCCACAGGCCATGAGCGATGGCGGTGGGAAAACCGAACAGCTTTGCACTGGCCGCGCTCAGGTGGATCGGGTTGTAGTCGCCGGAGACTTTGGCATACTGCCGGCCGATGTCTGCCGGGGCTTTCCACTGCGCCACCTGTTGCAGTGGCAGTGACGGTTCCCAGGCTTGCTCCAGAGCATCGCCCTCAAGCTTCACGCCACGACAGAGCATCCGGCTTTCGGCTTCCCATAACGGCCCGAGCTGATCGTCGAAGGTGGTCAGCAAATCGAAGGTTGCACCTTTCGGATGGGGTTTGAGGTTGTGCACCCGGACGCTGACCTGCGCCCGACTGATCCCGCCCATCGGCCGCAGCACGCGGATACGGTTGCTCAGGTGAATCAGCCCCAGCAGCGGAAAAGGAAAATCCCTGGCCGTGAGCAATTGCATCTGCAATGCAAACGCCAGGACATGTGGATAAGTCGGCGGCAGCAGACCGTCGTCGACAAAGCCGCAGACCTTGCGATAGGCCGCCAGATGTTTGCCATCGACGTCGACCCAGCAGCGCAGACCGCCATCGGGCAAGGTGGTGCCGGTGATTTTGCGCCGGGTCGCCGCCCGGACATACAGCCCCGGCAGGCTCGGTTCGCGGTGCAGCGTGTGCCATTCGATGCTCATGCCTAAGCCCCCAGAACGCTTTGTCCACAGACCCGCAGCGCCTGCCCGGTGAACGCCCCGGTGCCCGGTTGCGCCAGCCACGCCACCGCTTCGGCGACGTCTTGCGGCAGGCCGCCCTGGCCCAGCGAACTCATGCGCCGCCCGGCCTCACGCAGGCCAAACGGAATGTGCGCAGTCATCTGGGTTTCGATGAAACCCGGCGCCACGGCGTTGATGCTGATGCCGCGCTCCAGCAGTGTCGGCGCCCAGGCCTGGGCCAGTCCGATCAACCCGGCCTTGCTCGCGGCGTAATTGGTCTGCCCGCGATTGCCGGCGATACCGCTGATGGAGGCCAGCAGGATCACCCGTGCGTTGTCGCGCAGGGTGCGGCTGTCGAGCAGGGCCTTGGTCAGCACTTGCGGGGCGTTGAGATTGACCGCCAGCACTGCATCCCAGAATTCCGGGGTCATGTTGGCCAGGGTCTTGTCGCGAGTGATGCCGGCGTTGTGCACCAGAATGTCGAGGCCGTCAGGCAATTGTTCGATCAGCTGCGCGGCGGCGTCTTCGGCGCAGATGTCGAGGGTGATGGCGCGCCCGCCGAGGCGCGCGGCCAGGGCCTCGAGATCGGTTTTGGCCGGTGGCACGTCGAGCAGGATCACCTCGGCACCGTCCCGGGCCAGAGTTTCGGCGATGGACGCACCGATGCCCCGCGCTGCGCCGGTGACCAGTGCCTTGCGCCCGGCCAACGGGCGAGTCCAGTCGCTCACCTGCGTCGTACAGGCGTTCAGGCGGATCACTTGCCCGGAGACGAACGCGCTCTTCGGTGACAGAAAGAAACGCAGCGGCCCTTCCAGCTGATCTTCGGCACCTTCACCCACGTAAATCAATTGCAGTGTACCGCCGCCACGCAACTCCTTGGCCAGCGAACGGGAGAAACCTTCGAGCGCCCGCTGGGCACTGGCGGCAAATGGTTCGCGCAAGGTTTCCGGGGCACGGCCGAGGATCACCAGGTGCGCACTGTGGTCGAGGTTTTTCATCAACGGCTGGAAGAATTCGCGCAGTTGCTTGAGCTGATCGGTGTGCTGCAATTGACTGGCGTCGAACACCACCGCCTTGAGTTTCGGGCCATGGCCGGGAATCCATTGGGTGGCGGTCGCAGGCTGGTCGCCGTAGCGATAAATGGCATCGGTCAGCCGGTTGGCAAAGGCGCTGACCCGTTCGGCGAGCGGCCCGCCGCCGATCAGCAGCGCGCCCTCCACCGGCCGCAGGCGCCCGGCCTGCCAGCGTTCCAGGCGCACCGGCGACGGCAGGCCCAGGGCCCCGACCAGACGGTGGCCGATGGACGAGTTGGCGAAGTCGATATAGCGGTCAGACATGGAACGCTCTCCAGAAGATGGGGTTCAAAGTGTGGACTGCGAAGGGCAATCAATCGTTCGATCCACACATTTAGGCCTACGCTAGAACAGCAGAGTAGTTTGCCCCCGGTGTTTTTGGGGCCCGGCGGGATTTTCAGTGCCCGATTTTCAGACTGGATATTTCACAAGGAGTTTTTCATGAGTCAGCTGCGCCGCGTCGCGATCATTGGTGGCAACCGCATTCCGTTCGCCCGTTCCAACGGCCCGTACGCCACCGCGAGCAATCAGGACATGCTCACCGCCGCCCTTGAAGGCCTGATCGAACGTTACAACCTGCACGGGTTGCGCCTGGGCGAGGTGGTCGCGGGGGCGGTGCTGAAATTGTCACGGGATATGAACCTGACCCGCGAATGCGTGCTCGGCTCGCGCCTGTCACCGACCACACCCGCCTATGACATCCAGCAGGCCTGCGGCACCGGCCTGGAAGCGGCGCTGCTGGTGGCGAACAAGATTGCCCTCGGCCAGATCGATTGCGGCATCGCCGGCGGCGTCGACACCACCTCGGACGCGCCGATCAGCGTCAGCGAAGGTCTGCGCAAGATTCTCCTGCAAGCCAACCGTGCGAAAACCACCGGCGACAAGCTCAAGACTTTTTTTCAGTTGCGCCCGAAACACCTGATCCCCGAATTCCCGCGCAATGGCGAGCCGCGCACCGGCCTGTCGATGGGCCAGCACTGCGAATTGATGGCGCAGACCTGGGGCATCCCACGCGAAGCCCAGGATCAACTGGCCCTGGAAAGCCACCACAAACTCGCCGCGTCCTACAGCGAAGGCTGGCACAACGATCTGATGACCCCGTTCCTCGGCCTGACCCGCGACAACAATCTGCGCCCCGACCTGACTCTGGAAAAACTCGCAACCTTGAAGCCGGCCTTCGAGAAAAGCGCCGAAGGCACGTTGACCGCCGGTAACTCCACACCGCTGACCGATGGCGCGTCGGTGGTGTTGCTGGGCAGTGAGGCGTGGGCGAGAGAACGTGGCCTGCCGATTCTCGCGTACCTGCGTGACGGCGAGGCGGCGGCGGTGGATTTCGTCAACGGCGCCGAAGGACTGCTGATGGCCCCGGTGTATGCGGTGCCGCGTTTGCTGGCGCGCAATGGCCTGACCTTGCAGGACTTCGACTATTACGAAATCCACGAAGCGTTCGCCGCACAGGTGTTGTGCACATTGAAGGCCTGGGAAGATCCGGAGTACTGCAAGACCCGGCTCGGTCAGGACGCACCGCTTGGCTCGATCGATCGCAGCCGCCTGAACGTCAAGGGCAGCTCGCTGGCGGCGGGGCACCCGTTTGCCGCGACGGGCGGGCGGATCGTTGCCAACATGGCGAAACTGCTGGACGCGGCGGGGCGGGGGCGGGGGTTGATTTCGATTTGTGCGGCTGGCGGACAGGGTGTGACGGCAATCATCGAGCGCTGAAAGAACAGGAATTCCCTCACCCAAAGGGAGAGGGAATTCCAAAGGTTACTCAAGTCCGGAACCGTCGCACCAACCCATCCAGCTCATTCGACAACCCCGCCAGACTCTGCGAATCCAGCCTCGCCGAATTCGCCAGTTCCGCCACCAGTTGCGCATCGCCATGAATCTGGCTGATGTGCCGATTGATGTCTTCGGCCACCTGATGCTGCTCTTCGGCTGCGGTCGCGATCTGGGTGTTCATGTCGCGGATCACATCCACCGACTCACGGATCTGGCCGAAGCTTTGCCGCGCTTCGCCGATACGCGCCACCGACTGCTGCGACACATCGAGACTGGCGCGCATTTGCTGGGTCACGGCGCTGGTGCGTTTGGCGAGGTTGCCCAGCAGGCCGTCGATTTCCGCCGTCGAATCCGCCGTGCGTTTGGCCAGTGCGCGAACCTCATCGGCTACGACTGCAAAACCACGCCCTTGCTCACCGGCCCGCGCCGCCTCGATGGCCGCGTTGAGTGCCAGCAGATTGGTCTGTTCGGCGATGGAACGGATGGTGCCGAGGATCGACTGGATATCGTTGCTGTCGCGCTCCAGTTGCTGCATCGACTGCGCCGACTGTTCCAGCTCCTGGCTCAGTTGATCGACGCTGTGCACCGCCGCATCGATCTGTTGCTGACCTTCGCGAGCCTGGCGCTGACCACTGTCGGCCGACTCCGCCGCCTGGCTGCATGAGCGGGCGACTTCGTTGGCGGTGGCGACCATTTCGTGGAACGCGGTCGACACCATGTCCACGGCTTCGCGCTGGCGACCGGCGGCTTCGGCCATGTCGCCGGAGACCCGGGTCGAACTCTGCGACGTGGCGAGGATTTTCCCGGCCGCACCGCCGATGTGCTGGATCAGGCTGCGGATCGCCATCAGGAACTGGTTGAACCAGCTCGCCAGTTGCGCGGTTTCGTCGCTGCCGCGGATATCGAGATTTTTGGTCAGGTCGCCTTCGCCCTGGGCGATGCCTTCCAGACCGCTGGCCACACTGCGGATCGGCCGTACGATCAGGCTGGCGAAACTGGCGCCGACCACCGCGAAGAACACCGCCAGCACGGCCGCGATGATCGCGATCAGCCAAGTCAGTTGGGTGGCCGAGCTCATCACGTCGTTTTGCTTGATCAGGCCGATGAAAGTCCAGCCCAGTTGCTCCGACGGCCAGACATTGGCCATGTAACGCTCACCGTTGAACTCGACGTCTACCAGCCCTTTGCCGGCCTTGGCCAGTTGCGCATAACCCTCGCCGAGGCTGTCGAGGCGTTTGAAGTTGTGCTCGGGCTGCTTCGGATCGACCAGTACCGTGCCGCTGTTTTCCATCAACATCAGATAGCCGGTTTCACCCAGTTTGATCTGTTTGACGATTTCGGTGAGCTGTTTGAGCGAGACGTCAATGTTGACCACGCCACCCTGGGCGCCCAACTGGTTGGCCACCGCGCGCACGGTGCTGACCAGTACCGCATCGTCACCGGCCCAGTAATAGGCTTCGGTGCGCAGGGTCTTGCCCGGGTTGGCCATGGCGGTCTTGTACCACGGGCGCGTGCGCGGATCGTAATTGGACATTTTCGGATCGCCCGGCCAGAACGCGTAACCACCGCTGCTCAGGCCATAGGAGACATAGGAGTACGCGGGGTGGGATTTGGCCAGGCTTTCGAACAGGGTGAACAATTGCTTGTCGATTTCGCCGTCATGGGTGTCGTCGGCGTTGGCGCTCATGCGGCTTCTGACGCTGGCATCGGCGCTCTTGACCAGCGGTTGCGCCGCCAGGTAGTCGACGTTCTGACTGATGCCGTCAAAGAACAACTGCATGGCGTTGCTGACCTGACGGATTTCGCGCCCGCTGCTGTCGACAAATCCTTCCCGGGCATCGCTGCGCAGGTTCATTACCACCAGGGTGGCGACCAGCACCACGGGCAAGCAGGCGATGATTGCAAACGCCCAGGTCAACTTCTGTTTGATGTTCATCCGCGCTCCAGATTTTCTTGTAGTCCCACGCAGTGCAGATGACTCGCGGTTCATTGGCAGCCGAAAAACGTTGTGGCTCACTCGTTGGCCGAGTGCGACATCGATTTCTTTGAACGATTGTCGGACAAATCTCTCTGTCTCTCAGGAATTCGGCTGCTGGCGAAAGAAATTGAGGCTTGCAGAGAAAATTCATGCGAAGTGCGTGGCGTTGAATGTCAGATTCTGTCGCAAATGCCCTCAAGTCCTCGCGCCAACAGTTGCGACAGGCTCGGCTATGATTCGAAACGGTCGATAAAGGGCAATGGACGGGCCTGTTTGATCCGGCACAGTGTGTGCATCCACCGCTTTACAGGTCGGCAACCCTTCCACGGGGTGCGAGGATTGCCGTATAACGACTGACATTCGCGTGTTTGGTAATAAAGGACCCACAATAAAAGCTGATGAAGACTCCAAAACGCATTGAACCCCTGATCGAGGACGGTCTGGTCGACGAAGTGCTGCGTCCACTCATGAGTGGCAAAGAAGCAGCTGTTTATGTGGTGCGCTGCGGCAATCAGTTACGTTGCGCAAAGGTCTACAAGGAGGCGAACAAACGCAGTTTCCGTCAGGCGTCCGAGTATCAGGAAGGACGCAAGGTGCGCAACAGCCGCCAGGCCCGGGCGATGGCCAAGGGCTCGAAGTTCGGACGCAAGGAGGCCGAAGACGCCTGGCAGAACGCCGAAGTCGCGGCGCTGTTCCGCCTGGCCAACGCCGGGGTGCGGGTGCCCAAACCGTACGACTTCCTCGAAGGTGTGCTGCTGATGGAACTGGTGGCCGATGAATACGGCGATGCCGCGCCGCGTCTGAACGACGTGGTGCTGGAGCCGGATCAGGCCCGCGAATATCACGCGTTCCTGATTTCGCAGATCGTGCTGATGTTGTGTACCGGTCTGGTGCACGGTGACCTCTCTGAGTTCAACGTGCTGCTGGCGCCGACCGGCCCGGTCATCATCGACCTGCCACAGGCTGTGGACGCGGCAGGCAACAACCACGCGTTCAGCATGCTGGAACGGGACGTCGGCAACATGGCCTCGTACTTCGGCCGGTTCGCCCCGGAGTTGAAGAAAACCCGCTACGCCAAGGAGATGTGGGCGCTGTACGAAGCCGGCACCCTGCACCCTGGCAGCGTGCTGACCGGTGAGTTCAAGGATCCCGAGGAACTGGCCGATGTGCGCGGAGTGCTGCGTGAAATCGAAGCGGCGCGCCTGGATGAGGAGCGCAAGCAAGCCCTGCGTGCGGCGGACGACGAGCCCAAGGGCAAGTCCGACGAACCGCCTCCACCCCCATGGATGCAATGAGCATCTGAAAGTGAAACCCGGCTCCGGCCGGGTTTTTTTTCGCCGCTCAGACGCGGGCGGGTTGCGCGCAACAGCCCGACGCCAGTTCCTTGAGGATCGGGCAGTCCGGGCGATGGTCGCCGTTGCAGTGCTCCACCAGATCCTGCAGGGTGTCACGCAGCTCGCCGAGCTCGCGGATCTTCTGATTCAGCTCGTCGATGTGTTGGCGGGCCAGGGCCTTCACATCGGCGCTGGCCCGCTGGCGGTCCTGCCAGAGGGTCAGCAGTTTGCCGACTTCCTCCAGCGAAAAACCTAGATCCCGCGAGCGTTTGATGAAGGCCAGGGTGTGCAGGTCATCGTCGCCGTAGATGCGATAGCCACTGTCGGTGCGATGGGCGGCCTTGAGCAGACCGATCGACTCGTAATAACGGATCATCTTCGCACTCAGGCCGCTGTGGCGGGCCGCTTGGCCGATGTTCATCGGTTGTCCTCCGGGTCCTCGGGTTTCCAGGTTTTCAACAGTAGCGCATTGCTCACCACGCTGACGCTCGACAGCGCCATCGCCGCGCCGGCCAGCACCGGATTGAGCAAGCCGAATGCCGCCAGCGGAATGCCGATCAGGTTGTAGACGAAGGCCCAGAACAGATTCTGGCGGATCTTCGCGTAGGTCTTGCGGCTGATCTCCAGCGCTGCCGGCACCAGGCGCGGATCGCCGCGCATCAGGGTGATGCCGGCGGCGTGCATGGCCACGTCGGTGCCGCCGCCCATGGCGATGCCGATGTCCGCTGCGGCCAGCGCGGGGGCGTCGTTGATGCCGTCGCCGACCATGGCCACCACGCCGGTCTTTTTCAGCTCGGCGACGGTGGCGGCCTTGTCCGCCGGCAACACTTCGGCGTGGACGTTTTCGATGCCCAGCGCTTGTGCAACCACGCGAGCGCTGCCGCGGTTGTCGCCGGTCAGCAAGTGGCTGTGGATATGTCGCGCAGTCAGTTGTTGCACCGCATGCAGCGCGCCAGGCTTGAGGGTGTCGCCGAAGGCGAACAGACCAAGCACCCGGGGTTCGGGGCTCTGCTCGATCAGCCAGGACAATGTGCGGCCTTCGGTTTCCCAGGCCTTGGCCGATTCCGCCAACGTCCCGGCGTCCAGACCGGTTTCGTCCAGCAGTCGACGATTGCCCAGCGCCAAGCGCCGACCGTCGAGATGACCGGCGATGCCGCGACCGGTCAGGGACTGGCTGTCGCTGACATCGGGCACCCTCAGATTGCGTTCGGCACAGGCATCCAGCACCGCTTTGGCCAGCGGGTGTTCACTGCCGCGTTGCAGCGCACCGGCTGCAGTCAGCAGGGCGTTTTCATCACCGTCGAGGGCACTGAAATGAGCAATGCGCGGGGTGCCGGAAGTCAGGGTTCCGGTTTTGTCGAACACCACGGCATTGACTTCATGGGCTCGCTCCAGCGCTTCGGCATCCTTGATCAGAATCCCGTGCCGCGCGGCCACACCGGTGCCGGCCATGATCGCGGTCGGTGTCGCCAGACCGAGGGCGCAGGGACAAGCGATCACCAGCACTGCAACGGCATTGATCAATGCGGTTTCCAGTGGCGCGCCGTACAGCCACCAGCCGATCAGCGTGGCAAGGGCCAGCAGCAGAACCGTCGGCACGAACACCTGACTGACTTTATCCACCAGTTTCTGGATCGGTGCTTTGGCGGCCTGAGCGTCTTCCACCAGACGGATGATCCGCGCCAGCACGCTTTCCGCACCCAGCGCCGTGGTGCGCACCAACAGGCGGCCTTCGCCATTGATCGCGCCGCCGGTGACCTTGTCCCCCGGTTGCTTGGGCACCGGCAGGCTTTCACCGCTGATCAAGGCTTCGTCGGCGTGGCTCTGACCTTCCAGCACCTCCCCGTCCACAGGAAAACGCTCACCGGGTTTGACCAATACAAGGTCGCCGAGGCGCAGGGCGCTGATGGCGACATCCTGTTCGCGGCCATCGATGACTTGAATCGCCCGTTCCGGCCGCAGCGCTTCCAGTGCGCGGATGGCACTGGCGGTCTGGCGTTTGGCGCGGCTTTCCAGGTATTTGCCGAGCAGCACCAGAGCGATGACCACCGCCGAGGCCTCGAAATACAGATGCGGCATGCCTGCGTTGGAGGTCGCCCATTCGTAGAGGCTGAGGCCATAACCGGCGCTGGTGCCCAGGGCCACCAGCAAGTCCATGTTGCCGGCCCCGGCGCGCACGGCTTTCCACGCGGCCACATAAAACCGTGCGCCGAAAATGAATTGTACCGGCGTGGCAAGGGCGAACTGCACCCAGGCCGGGAGCATCCAGTGAATGCCGAACGGTTGCAACAGCATCGGCAGCACCAGCGGCAAGGCGAGGGCGATGGCGCAGATCAGCGCCCAGCGCTCGTGGCTCAGGCGATGCTGATGTATGTCGGTCTGGTGTTCATGTTCGAAGAGACTGGCCGAATAACCGGCCTTGCTCACGGCGGCGATCAGGGTTTGCGGGTCGACTGCGCCAAGCAGTTCGAGATGGGCACGTTCATTGGCCAGATTGACGCTGACACTGTTCACCCCCGGCACTTTTTGCAGGGCGCGTTCGACGCGACCGACACAAGAAGCGCAGGTCATGCCATCAATGTTCAACTCCAGGGTTTGCCGCGGCACTCTGTAGCCGGCGCGTTCAACGGCTTCCATCAAGGCCGGCAGGCTGTCGCCGGGGGCCTGCACCCGAGCCTGCTCGGTGGCGAGATTGACGCTGACGGCGCTGGCGCCGCTGACTTTGCTCAAGGCGCGCTCGACGCGGCCGGCGCAACTGGCGCAGGTCATGCCGCTGATGGGCAGATCGAACGTGATGGAATCGGACATCGGTCGTACTCCCTGTAGTGGATGTCTACAGGATCAACCTTGCCATGCTGGTAAGGTCAAGCGCCAAAAAATGAGGGGAGCAAACCTGCTCCTCTCATTTCGATTCGCTCAGTATTCGAGCGCGGCCGGTCGCAGGTACAAACCTTTGGCGTTCGACGCGATCCGGTACTTCAGCACATCTCCGGCCTTCAGCGTGATTTCCTGCGCCGGCGGAGCCAGCATGCCCGCCTGGCAACCCGGCATCTGGCCGGGTTCGAGCTTCAGACGGATGGAGAACGTGCCATGGGGCAGGTTGAACGAGGTGGATTGTTCCTGTAGCAGACGGGCCGCGAACTGATCCTGGATGTACACGCCGATCTCGCAGGAGGTCGGCACTTCCAGGCGCTCGCGGGAGATGATCAGAACGGCGTAGTCCTCGCCGGTCGCGTTAGCCTGAGGCAGGCAGGCAAAGAGGCTGAGTAGGCCAAACAGGCTGAAAGCTGACCAGCGCATGGCTGAATCTCCTGAATTGATGTCGTTAATGCACGCAGCTTGGCCGAGCGCGGCGACGATTGCCAGCCCGGCAGTTGTTTGCAGAACTTGACCTTGCCATCGTGGCAAGCTCGACACTGCGGGCAACCTCACTCAAAGGAGTCATCTTATGCAAGTGTTCACGGTTGAAGGCATGTCCTGCGGTCACTGCGTCAAGGCCGTCACCCAAGCGGTCCAGAGCAAGGATCCGGCGGCCAGTGTGCGGGTCGATCTGGCGGCGAAGGAAGTCGGCGTCGAAAGTGCGTTGAGCGCCGAGCAAGTGATAGAGGCGATCAGCGAAGAAGGTTACGTCATCAAGCTCGCCTGAACAGTTTAATAGTTAGCGAGCTACCGGATTGTTCAAGGCGTCCCTGCGCGGCTAGACTGTCGGGCTGCACGCTCTAGCCGAGCGTCCGCCCAACTGCCTGTCAAACCTGGACGCCTGATGAACTTCCGTACCATTCTGATTCTCGGTGCCTTGACCGCCTTCGGCCCCTTGGCGATCGACTTCTATCTCCCCGCATTTCCCGCCATGGCACTGGCGTTCGGCACCGATGAGAAACACGTCCAGCTGACGCTGTCGGCTTATTTCTTTGGCTTGTCCATCGGTCAACTGGCCTACGGGCCGGTGGCGGATCGTTTCGGTCGACGGATTCCATTGCTCACGGGGCTTGTGCTGTTCACTCTGGCATCAGTGGCCTGCGCCTACGCACCGAATCTGGAATGGCTGATCGGTGCGCGATTCGTCCAGGCGTTGGGCGGATGCGCAGGGATGGTGATTTCCCGGGCGGTGGTCGCCGACAAATGCGACGCAGTGGGGGCAGCAAAAGTCTTCTCCCAGTTGATGCTGGTGATGGGGCTGGCGCCGATCCTCGCGCCGATGCTGGGTGGCTTGCTGGTCAACACCACCGGCTGGCAGTCGATTTTTCTGGTATTGACCGGGTTCAGTGCCATGGCCGGTCTGGCGGTAGCGCTCGGCCTGCCGGAAAGTCTGCCGGCCCATGTTCCGCGCCAGCCCCTGTCCGGAGCCCTGCGCCAGTATGGTCGGCTGCTGACCGACCCGATCTACATGGGACATGCCCTGACCGGCGGCATCGCCATCGCCGGAATGTTTGCCTACATCGCCGGTTCCCCGTTCATTTTCATCAAGTTGTATGGCGTGCCGGCCGAGCATTTCGGCTGGCTGTTCGGCACCAACGCAGCGGGCTTTATTCTGGTGGCGCAGGTCAATGCGCGACTGTTGGCCAAGCGCGGCCCGGCCTTTCTGTTGTCACGGGCGGTCTGGGTCTACTTCGGTGCCGGGCTGACGCTGCTTGCGGTCAGCGCACTGCATACCGAAGCCCTGTGGCCGTTGCTGATTCCCCTGTTCATTTGCGTGGCGAGCCTGGGTTGCATCAGCCCGAATGCGGCGGCGAGTGCGATGAACGGGCAAGGCGCCCGCGCCGGCAGTGCTTCGGCGTTGCTCGGTTGCATGCAGTTCAGCGTCGCCGCCGGCGCCTCGGCGCTGGTGGGGGTATTGCACGACGGCACTGCCGTGCCGATGGCGCTGGTCATCAGCCTGTGCGGCTTGCTGGTGGTGAGTGCAGCAATGCTCACCCGGCGCATGCAGAATGCCCGGGCACTGGCAAAGGCGCAGGCTGAAATTTAAGGACGAAATGCCTCAGCCGACAGCGCGCTGCTGGCCGGGGTCGGGAATCTGATGGGGCGCGTGCAGACGCGCTTCGAGGGTGCGGGTGAAGGCGCGAGCTTCGGCTTCACTGCGAAATGTCACGGCGTGCTGGTCAAGGCGAACTTGCCACTGGGACTTTGCCACTTCTTTTATCAGGATCTTCATTGCTGACCTCCCGTACGTAAAAGATTGCACCGCAGAGTTGTCGATTGTAGTCCTGAATACGATCGCAATTGTGACAAGGATCAAGCATCTGACTGACGGCAAAAAAACACCGCGGCCCCCGCTCCAGATACTTTGGGTATCGGCGAGGGCGGCGGTTTTCGGGGTTTTAGAAACTTTCTAAAACAATTTTCCCCTTGGCCTTGCCGCTTTCCAGCAATTCATGAGCGCGGCGCAGGTTGCTCGCGTTGATCGTGCCGAAGTGCTCGCCGACAGTGGTTTTCAAGATGCCGCTGTCGACCAGCTCCGCCACGCGGTTGAGCAGTTTGTGCTGCTCGATCATGTCCGGCGTCTCGAACAGCGAGCGGGTGTACATGAACTCCCAGTGCAGCGACAGGCTTTTGCGTTTGAGTTTGCTCACGTCCAGCGACTTCGGATCATCGATCAGCGCCAGTCTGCCTTGCGGCGCCAGGGCTTCGACCAGTTGGTCCAGGTGCTGGTCGGTCTGGGTCAGACTGGCAACGTGGGTCACGTGGGCGACTCCGGCGCGTTTCAGTTCTTCGCTCAACGGCTGGCTGTGATCAATCACAAGATCAGCGCCCAGCTCTGTCACCCAGTTGCGAGTCTCCGAGCGGGAGGCGGTGCCGATCACCTTGAGCCCGGTCAGCTGACTGGCCAGTTGAGTGAGGATCGAGCCTACGCCACCGGCTGCGCCGACGATCAGCAGGCTCTGGCCTTCGTCGCTGTTGCCTTCACGAATCTGCAGGCGCTCGAACAACAGTTCCCAAGCCGTAATCGCGGTCAGCGGCAGCGCGGCAGCTTCGGCGAAACCGAGGGTTTTCGGCATGTGGCCGACGATCCGTTCATCCACCACATGCAGTTCGCTGTTACCGCCTGCCCGGGCGATGGACCCTGCGTAGAAAACCTTGTCGCCGGCCTTGAACAGTGTCACTTCACTGCCGACCGACTTGACCACACCGGCCACGTCCCAGCCCAGCACTTTGGCGGCACCGCCTTCCGGTGCGACGTTCTGTCGAACCTTGGTGTCGACCGGATTGACCGAAATCGCTTTGACTTCCACCAGCAGGTCGCGCGGGCCGGCTACCGGCTCCGGCAGTTCGATGTCTTGAAGGGCTTTTTCGTCGCTGATCGGCAGGGACGCGTAATAGGCGATGGCTTTCATGGAGGTCTCCGAAAGTGAATAAAGGAAGGGTTCAGGCGATGACGCGCAGGCGCTTGAGTTCGAAGTGTTCGAGGAACGCGCCGGCCTGACTGCGGAAATGCTGGATATGCGCGCTGGCGTCGTGGGCCTGCAGGGCTTCTTCGCTGGCCCACTGTTCGATCATGTAGAAGGCCAGTGGGTTGGCCAGGTCCTGATGCAGCTCATATTGGCCGCAACCTGCCTCGGCGCGGGTCGGCTCGATCAGAGCGCGCAGGTGCTGTTCGAGAGCGTCCTGCTGGCCGGGTCTGGCGATCAGGGTAGCGATGGCGGTGAAGGGCTGGGGCATGGTCGACTCCGAAACGGACTGAATTCGATGAGAGGCATGATTGGCTATTTCTACACAGGATAAAACCCGCTAAAAGAGCAGTCTCTTTCAATGCTTTTTTGATAATCGAGGCTGAGATGCTGCGTTTCGATGACTTGCAGTTGTTTGTTCGGGCCGCGGATCTGGGCAGCCTTTCGGCGGCGGCGCGGGTGATGGACATGTCCGCCGCGGTGGCCAGCGCCGCGCTCAAGCGTATCGAGCAACAGCTTGGCGCCCGCTTGCTGGCGCGCTCCACTCGTAGCCTGCGCCTGACGTCCGAGGGCGAAGGCTTCCTCGAGTACGCCCGGGCGGCGTTGAGCAATCTCGATGAAGGCCGTCGTCTGCTGGCCAGTGGACAGGATCAGGTCAGCGGCATTTTGCAGCTGTCGGCACCCTCGGATTTCGGTCGCAACCTGTTGCTGCCGTGGCTCGATGAATTTCAGCGTGAACATCCGAAGCTGACTGTACGCCTGCTGTTGGGCGATCGTATCGCCGACCTGTTTCGCCAACCTGTGGACATTGCCCTGCGCTACGGCGAACCGGAGGACTCCAGTCTGGTCGCACTGCCGATTGCCGCGAACAACCGCCGGGTGCTTTGCGCCTCCCCCGGCTATCTGGCGAAACACGGCGAGCCGACGCAGCTGGAACAGCTCGCGCAGCACAATTGCCTGCTGTACATGCTGGGCAGCCGGGTGCACGACCAGTGGAGTTTTCACGATGGCAAGCGGGAAGTCGGTCTGACCGTCAGTGGCGATCGCTTCAGCGATGATGCCGACGTGGTGCGTCTATGGGCGGTCGCAGGGGCGGGCATCGCCTACAAGTCGTGGCTGGATGTAGCCGGCGATGTGCTTGCCGGACGCTTGAAAGTATTGTTGCCGGGTTTGCTTTGCGAAAGGGCTCCGCTGAATCTGCTGTGCGCCCATCGCGCTCAATTGAGTAAGCCGGTGAACCTGTTGAGGGAGATGCTCGCCAGTCGTTGCGCCGAATTGAGTAGCCGATTTCCCGTTTTTCCGCAGGTTGATCATTAGTCGCAGGCAAATAGCGAAATTTCTGTCAGGAACAATCACCAGCCGTACCCGCTCCGGCACAGGACGCCGTCATCAACCCGCTTATACTAGCGTCCGCCTGAAGTCTGCACCGGCGCGCGGGTTCCGGCGCGATCAGATCGTCACTGGCCGGTGGCGATGATGGCCGCGCCAAAGACGACGAGTGTCGGTGACCGGGGTGTTGCCTTGTCTTTTGCTCAAGGCATTTTGCGCGGTTTGGCCGATGACTGATTACTGGTCAAGATGTCTGCGGGCAGTAGACGATACGATTCAACAGGGAGTGAACACATGGAACATGCACCTTGCATCAGCCAGATCGCCACGCTGCTGGCCGATCCCAAACGCAGCGCAATGATGTGGGCGCTGATGGATGGCTCGGCCCGGCAGACCGAGGAACTGGCGCTGCTGGCGGGGTTGTCTCCGTCGTCGGCCAGCGCCCATCTGGGGCGCTTGTCCGCTGGAGGTCTGTTGAGGGTCGAGATCCGCGGGCGCAAACGTTTCTTCCGTCTCGCCGCACCCGAAGTCGGCGCCGCGATCGAGGCTCTGGCCAGTGCCACGATCGCCAGCACCCCGCAGAAGATTCCCGATGTGTTCAAACGCTCCACACCCATAGCCAGGCCGCGGGCCGCTCCGTCCTCCCTGCTGCGTGCGCGATTTTGTGATGACCATCTGGGCGGTACGCTGGCGGCCGATCTGTATCAGCGTCTGCTCGATGCCGGCTGGATCGAACAGCTTGAGCACCGTGTGATCGTCACCCACAAGGGGGCGACGCAACTGGCCAGTCGCGGGGTCTTCATCCAGGCACTGGCTCATCGCAATGTTCAGGTGGCCTGCGCTTGCCCGGACTGGAGCGAGCGTCGCCCGCACATGGGCGGCTCGCTGGGCGCGGCGTTGCTGCAACTGTTCATGCAGTCCGGCTGGTTGATGCTGCCCAACGACTCCCGTGCCTTGCAACTGACAGCGGCGGGGCAGCGGGAGATTCACCGGTTTGCCCGGGAAACCGAGCTGGAAATGGCGTTGTAGGGCACTTCCTGACGACCGGCGTCGCCTGTGACTGTGATCAGGTCGCATCTGGCACAAACGCTCATCGGCCATCGCGCACACTCGATCCAGGGACATTCCGGAGAGAGGAGGTGGCATGGATACGGGAAACTACAGTGCGGCGGATCGGCTCGAACGCCTGCCGGTGAGCGGTTATCACCGGATCATATTCATCATCATCGCCCTGGCGTTCTTTTTCGACTCCATGGATCTGGCGATGATGACTTTCCTGCTGGGCTCGATCAAAACCGAGTTCGGCCTGAGCAGCGCCGAAGCCGGGCTGCTCGCCAGTTCGAGTTTTTTCGGCATGGTACTGGGAGCATCGCTTTCCGGACTGCTGGCCGATCGATTCGGCCGCAAACCGGTGTTTCAGTGGAGCATCGTGTTGTGGGGGCTGGCCAGTTATCTGTGTTCCACTGCGCAGAATGTCGAGAGCCTGACGCTGTTCCGAATTTTGCTGGGCGTCGGCATGGGCATGGAGTTTCCGATTGCCCAGTCGATGCTGTCGGAGCTGATCCCCGCCCAGCGTCGCGGGCGGTACATTGCCTTGATGGACGGATTCTGGCCACTGGGTTTTGTCGCTGCCGGGGCGCTGTCGTATTTCCTGCTGCCGCTGATTGGCTGGCGTGACATCTTTCTGGTGCTGGCGGTGCCGGCGGTGTTTGTGCTGGCGATCCGCTTTTTCATTCCCGAGTCGCCTCGCTGGCTGGAGCAGGCCGGCAGGCATGAGGGGGCGGACAAGGTGTTGTGCGCGATCGAGGATCGGGTGCGGGCATCCCTTGGCGGTATTGTGTTGCCGGCTCCGGTTCGTCTGCCTCGGGTGATCACGCCACCGGGCAACTTCCTTTCGGCTCTCGGGCAGATCTGGTCGCCCTTGTATCGCCAGCGCACGATCATGATCTGGAGCCTGTGGTTCTTTGCACTGCTCGGGTTTTACGGCCTGACCTCCTGGCTCAGCGCGTTGCTGCAACAGTCGGGTTTCGCGGTGACCCAGTCGGTGTATTACACGGTGCTGATTTCCCTCGGCGGAATTCCCGGGTTTCTGATGGCGGCGTGGCTTGTGGAACGCTGGGGGCGCAAACCGGTGTGCATCGTCACCTTGCTCGGCGGCGCGGTGATGGCGTTTCTGTACGGTCAGAGCGCAGTGTTCGGTGGCAATGTCGGGCTGCTGATCGGTTCGGGCCTGCTGATGCAATTTTTCCTGTTCGGCATGTGGGCGGTGCTCTATACCTACACGCCGGAACTTTACCCGACGTCGGCGCGGGCGACGGGCTCGGGTTTCGCCTCGGCCATCGGACGTGTGGGGTCACTGCTCGGGCCGTTGATCACCGGGCTGGTATTCCCGGTCACCGGGCAGGGCGGGGTGTTTGCGTTGGGGGCGATGTGTTTTGCGATTGCTGCAGGGGTGGTGTGGCGCTTCGGGATGGAGACCCGGGGCAGGACGCTCGAAGAGCTGACAGAAGCAGAAAGCATGGGCTGAACCCTGTATCAACTGTGGGAGCAGACTCGCTCCCACAGTTGGTTTAGCAGGATTGCCTACGGTTTTACCAACCGAGCATCCAGACTGTTCTGCGCCAGGCGTCTGGCCTGATCCTGGGTCATGCCCAGATGTTCGTGCAGCGCATAAAAGTTTTCGGTGACATAACCACCGAAATACGCCGGGTCATCGGAGTTCACCGTGACTTTCACGCCGCGCTCGAGCATGTCGAGAATGTTGTGCCGGGACATGTGATCGAACACACAGAGTTTGGTGTTCGACAGCGGGCACACGGTCAGCGGGATCTGTTCATCGATGATCCGCTGCATCAGGCGCTCGTCTTCGATGGCGCGCACGCCATGGTCGATACGCTGGATTTTCAGCAGGTCGATCGCTTCCCAGATGTACTCCGGCGGGCCTTCTTCGCCAGCATGGGCGACGGTCAGAAAGCCTTCGTGACGCGCACGGTCGAACACGCGCTGAAACTTGCTCGGCGGGTGACCCATCTCGGAACTGTCCAGACCGACCGCGACGAATGCATCACGGAAGGGCAGTGCCTGGTCGAGGGTTTTCTGCGCTTCGTCTTCGCTCAGGTGACGCAGGAAGCTCAGGATCAAACCGCTGGTGATGCCCAGTTGCTGCTCGCCATCTTTCAGGGCAGCGGCGATGCCGTTGAGCACCACTTCGAACGGGATACCCCGGTCGGTGTGGGTCTGTGGATCGAAGAACGGTTCGGTGTGGATTACATTCTGTTCTTTGCAGCGCAGTAGATAGGCCCAGGTCAGGTCGTAGAAATCCTGGGAAGTGCGCAGCACGTCGGCGCCCTGGTAATACAGGTCGAGAAATTCCTGCAGGTTGTTGAAGGCATAGGCCTTGCGCAGGGTTTCAACGTCGCTCCACGGCAGGGCGATCTTGTTGCGTTCGGCCAGGGCGAACAGCAGCTCGGGCTCCAGCGAGCCTTCGAGATGCAGGTGCAATTCGGCCTTGGGCAAGGCGTTGAGCCAGTCGTACATATTCTTTTCTCATCAGGTGCAATGACGGCATTCTACAGATGCGCGCCGAAACAATTGGCAAAACCCGACCAACCTGTTTTGTTTATCGAAAAAAAAGGCAAAGCAAAGGGCTGAGCTGGAGGGGCTGCAAATGCCGGACAGTCGGGGCAGGGCCTTATTGATAAACCGATCGGATCGCCTCTGCCGGACAAGCCGCCATTGCAGGGGCGCCAAGGTGTAACGAACCATCAGCACCGTTGCGCAGTCAGTAGCTCATTCGACCCCGGTACGCGAAGGCCCGACATGCTCACCCTCCTCAAGCAAGAAAGCTTTCTGCTGCTGGCCCTGATCGCCACCCTCGTGGCCTGGCCGCTGGAGCACTGGTTACTGCACAGCGGCCAGGCCATCGCCCTGACTGCCGGGCTGATTCTGATCGCGTTCATCGTGGCCGCCTCGATGCGTGTTGCCCATCAGGCCGAGTTGCTCGCGGAGAAAGTCGGCGACCCGTACGGCACGATGATCCTCACCCTGGCCGCCGTGCTGGTGGAAGTGGTGATCCTGGCGATCATGATGAGCAATGAAGCCTCGGCCACCCTGGTGCGCGACACGATTTACTCGGCGGTAATGCTCGACATCAATGGCATCCTTGGCCTTGCCGCACTGATGGGTGGCATCAAGCATGGCGAACAGTCTTATAACGACGATTCGGCGCGCAGCTACAGCGTGATGATCCTCACCGCCATGGGCGTTTCGATGGTGGTGCCGGAGTTTATTCCAGAAGCGGACTGGAAAATCTATTCGGCCTTCACCATCGGCGCGATGGTGCTGCTTTATGCGTTGTTCCTGCGCATGCAGGTCGGCCCGCACAGTTATTTTTTCAGCTACAGCTACCCGGACAAGCGCCGCAGGAAAGAACCGGTGGAGCAGGAGCCGAAACCGGTCAGCCTGGTGCTGTCGATCGGCATTCTGGTGTTCGGTGTGGTGGTGATCGGCGCACTGGCCGAGGTGATGTCCAAGACCCTCGATCTGGGTCTGGAAGGGACGGGCGCACCGCCGGTGATCACGGCCATACTGGTGGCCGCGATTTCAGCTGCGCCGGAGATCCTGACCGCGTTGCGCGCAGCCCTGGCCAACCGCATGCAGTCGGTGGTCAACATTGCAATGGGCGCGTCGTTGTCGACGGTGATCCTGACCGTGCCGGTGATGGAAGCGATGGCGCTCTATACCGGTCAGCCGTTTCAGATGGCAATGACGCCGGTGCAGACGGTGATGATCTTCATCACCTTGATCGTCAGTGCAATCAACCTCAACGACGGGGAGACCAATGCCATCGAGGGCATGACGCACTTTGTGCTGTTTGCGACGTTCATCATGTTGTCGCTGCTCGGCCTTTGAGCCCACCACAAACCAATGTGGGAGCTAGCGGCTGGCTCCCACAGGTTCAAGCGTCGGGTGATCAGGTGCCGGCGATCAGTTGCCGGGCCGCCTGGCTGTGATCGGCAATCAGACCTTTGAGGTCCAGCCCTTCGACTTGCCCGTCGACCACTCGCCATTTCCCGCCGATCATTACCCGATCCGCGCGGTCCGCACCGCACAGCAGCAGCGCTGAAATCGGATCATGACTGCCGGAGAAACGCAGCTCATCAAGCTTGAACATTGCCAGATCCGCCTGCTTGCCCACTGCCAGTTCGCCGATGTCGGCGCGACCCAGCAGACTTGCCGACCCCTTGGTTGCCCAGCCCAGCACGCGCTCGGGAGTGATCTTCTCTGCACCATAACGCAGGCGCTGGATATACAGCGCCTGGCGGGCTTCGAGGATCATGTTCGATGCATCGTTGGACGCCGAGCCATCCACACCGATACCGAACAACGCGCCGGCATCGGTCAGTTCGATACTCGGGCAGATGCCGGAGGCCAGGCGCATGTTCGAGCTCGGGCAATGGCAGATGCCGGTGCCGGCCGCGCCGAGGCGGGCGATCTCGTCAGGGTTGAAGTGGATGCCGTGGGCCAGCCATGTGCGCGGGCCGAGCCAGCCGACGCTGTCCAGATAATCCACGGTACGCAGGCCGAAGCGTTGCAGACAGAAATCTTCTTCGTCGAGGGTCTCGGCCAGATGAGTGTGCAGGCGCACATCGAGTTTGTTCGCCAGTTCGGCGCTGGCGGACATGATTTCCGGGGTCACCGAGAACGGCGAGCACGGCGCCAGGGCGATCTGGATTTGCGCGCCGTCGCCACGTTCGTGGTACTCATGAATCAGGCGCTGGCTGTCGTCGAGTATCACCTGACCTTCCTGCACGGTCTGTTGCGGTGGCAGGCCGCCGTCCTTTTCGCCGAGACTCATTGAACCGCGGGTGAGCATGGCGCGCATGCCCAGTTCGCGCACGGTTTCGACCTGCACGTCGATGGCGTTTTCCAGGCCATCAGGGAACAGGTAGTGATGGTCGGCAGCGGTGGTGCAACCCGACAGCAGCAACTCGGCCAGCGCGACTTTGGTGGCGAGGGCGAGTTTTTCAGGCGTCAGGCGTGCCCACACCGGGTACAGGGTTTTCAGCCACGGGAACAACGGCTGATTGACCACCGGTGCCCAGGCGCGGGTCAGGGTCTGATAGAAATGGTGATGGGTGTTGATCAGGCCCGGCAGGACCACATGCTCACGGGCATCGAACACTTCGCTGCACGGCGAAGAAGGTTGTTGGCCGGCGCCGAGCACTTCGGTGATTACACCGTCCTGCAGCACCAGACCGCCACGGGCATCGAGACTATTGGCCGTGAAAATGGCGAGGGGATTTTTTAACCAGATACGGGTCGCAGGCATTGTGGCCGGCTCCTCTGAAAGTGGGGTTCAGGGTTGCCAGCTCAGTGTTGCCCTGTCTGCTGATCCAGGGTCGCCGCTCAGGACGAGGTGCGGAGTTTCGAACAAAATATTGCGCCGGGCAAGTCCAACCTGACCGGGCACCGGACAACCCTGTGGAGGCGAGCCCCCACAGGGTTCAGTGTTTACCAGGGGATGGTTTCACCCTTGTAGTTCACGAAATGATGGCCGCCCTTACCGGCAAATGCGTCCACCTGATCCACCAGCCCACGGGTGCTGGTCTCCACATCAATGTCGGCACCTTCGCCGCCCATGTCGGTTTTCACCCAGCCCGGGTGCAGTGACAGTACCGTGAGTTTCTGCTCGCCCAACTGAGTGACGAAACTGTTGGTCATCGAATTCAGTGCCGCTTTACTGGCCTTGTACAGCGCCAGTTCCGGCGCGTCGGGCATGGTCACGCTGCCCAGCACCGAACTCATGAATGCCAGCACGCCGCTGCCATCGCGGATCTGCCCGACGAAACGCTGGGCCAGATTGATCGGCGCCACTGCGTTGGTGAAGAACAGCTGGCCGACCTCCGCCAGCGTCGCGCCGCCCGGGGTCTGGACTTCAGGGCCCTTGACACCGGCGTTGACGAACAGCAGGTCGAAGGTCTCGCCCTTGAGCTGCTGGCTCAGGGCGATCACGGCCTGCTGGTCGTCCATGTCGAGCTTTTCGATCTGTACATTACCCAGCGCTTTCAGCGCCTCGGCATTCGAAGGATTGCGAACCGTGGCGGTGACTTGCCAGCCGTCGGCCAGCAGGGTTTTCACCAGCCCCAGGCCCAGGCCCCGGGAGGCGCCGATGATCAGTGCGTGCTTTGCAGGACTAAGTGACATGACGGGATCAAGGACCTCTCGAAAGTGTTTGACCCCTGAGCATACTCCAGGCTTTAACGTGGTGGCTCCTTGAATTTCGGAGCAGGGACAATGTGGACATCAATTTCGTTCATGAAATTCTGGTTAAAAAACGAGCAAGTCGGACGGGGCTAAGCGGAGCCTGCGACGGCGCAAGTCATGAACGGGTTATCCACAGGTTGCTCCACAGTATTTGTGTGCAATCAGAAAACCTTGGCATAAGCGAACCAATGTTATCTTCCAATGGCGATAAACAGATCTAACTGATTGTTTTTACTTGGAATTAAACTTTTTTCATGTGCGTTGGGCGAAAAGTGTACAAATCGCGCAAAGCCACGTGACAGAAGGGTTACAGCGGTGTGTGCTCAGGTTATCCACAGTCGGATGCACAGGTGATGTGGGCAACTCTGTGGAATAAGCGAATCGGCTCGTACCCGGAAATATTGCAGTTGCTCAGCGTTGAAGCAGAATGCGTCCGCGACTGAGATCGGCCAGCTGATTTTGCAGCAACGGGATCTGCGCTTCGCCCACCGCCAACTGCAGCTCGACCCCGTTTGCCGTGAAGTTTTCCTCTACCACCAGTCCGCCGAGATCCGTCACCCGCAATTTCACCAACGCCAGTTCGGCAAATGCGCAGGCACAGCGCAGGGGCACACGGCTGATCAATTCGATTTTCGGCGCGGCTTGCAGGCACTTGTTCGCGCCGCCGCCATAGGCCCGGGCCAAACCGCCGGTGCCCAGTTGAATGCCGCCGTACCAGCGGATCACCAGCACCGCGACCTGATCGCAGTCCTGCGCCTCGATGGCCGCAAGAATCGGTCGCCCGGCGGTCCCGCCAGGCTCCCCGTCATCATTGCTGCGGTACTGGTCGCCGAGTTTCCATGCCCAGCAATTGTGCGACGCGTTCAAGTCGCTGTGCTGCTCGAAGAAGGTTTGCGCGTCGGCGGGGCTGCCGATCGGGGCGGCGAAGGTGATGAAACGGCTTTTGCGAATCTCTTCGCGATGCTCGCAAACGCCGCTGAGGGTAAATGGCATAAATGTCTTATAGAGAAGGAGTGAGGCCGCAGCCTTTGAGAATGATGCGGACCAGGTTGTTGCCGGCGTCTTCCATGTCTTGTCTGGTCAATTTGCTGCGACCGGTCACCCGGCAGATTTGTGTGGCGAAGTCGGCATAATGCTGAGTGCTGCCCCACAACAGGAAGATCAGGTGCACCGGATCCACCGGGTCCATCTTGCCCGCATCGATCCAGGCCTGGAACACCGCGGCGCGGCCCTGAAACCATGCGCGGTAGTCCTGATTGAAATATTCGGTCAGGCACTCGCCGCCGCTGATCACTTCCATCGCAAAGATTCGCGACGCTTGTGGCTGCCGGCGGGAAAACTCCATTTTGGCGCGGATGTAGCGGGTCAGCGCTTCGGCGGGATCGTCCTCGGCCGTCAGGGTGTTGAAAGTGCTGTCCCACAGCTCGAGGATGTTGCTCAGCACCGCCACGTACAACCCGAGCTTGTTGGTGAAGTAGTAATGCAGATTCGCCTTGGGCAACCCGGCTTTGGTGGCGATGGTGTTCATGCTGGTGCCTTTGAACCCGTGACGGGCAAACTCGTCTTCGGCGGCTTTGATGATGGTCTCTTCGTTCTTCTGACGAATGCGGCTGGCGGGTTTTCCACCGTGGGCTGGGACTTCGAAGGTCATAGGCACTTCCGGGGTTTGTCTGTGGGGTGCAACCAGTTGCGTTGATAGCGCAACCATCGTCCCGGGACAAGTCCCGGGCACTAAAACGCCGGTCATCAGCGCGTGGCGGCCAGGCTTTCGAGAAAGCTTTCCAGCACCAGATGCGGACGCCGGCCCTTGCGGGTGACCGAGGCCAGGCTCAAGTCATAGAAGCGGGCACTGGCCTTGAGTGCGCGCAGGCGACCTTGTTGCACCCAGAGACTGGCGTAATGATCCGGCAGATACCCGATGTAGCGCCCGGTCAGAATCAGAAATGCCATGCCTTCCCGATCGGAAGCGCTGGCAGTGCAATTGAGTGCTTGATAGTGGGCCTGGATTTCCGCCGGCAAACGAAAAGTCGGGGCGATGGCGTCCTGACTGTTCAGGCGTTCG
Source organism: Pseudomonas sp. KCJK9016 (assembly GCF_046231795.1). Taxonomy (NCBI): domain Bacteria; kingdom Pseudomonadati; phylum Pseudomonadota; class Gammaproteobacteria; order Pseudomonadales; family Pseudomonadaceae; genus Pseudomonas; species Pseudomonas sp. KCJK9016. Next base: position 371,941 of record NZ_JBJJMM010000001.1, read on the forward strand.
TCATCCAGTTGTTTGTCATCGACATAAAACAAGGGATGGCCGACTGCGCAGTAGAGCAGCGAGCGTTCACTGTACAGCGGCTGATATTCCAGTCCCGACAGCGCACTGGCCTGGGGCACCACGCCGACGTGCAGACGGCCGTCGAGCACCCCTTGCTCGACTTCGTTGGGGGCGATCATGCGGATCTGGATCTGCACGTCCGGCCCACGCTCCTTCAATTGTGCCAGTGCATGGGTGATGCGCATGTGGGGCAGGGTGACGAGGTTGTCGGTCAGGCCGATGATTAACTCGCCGCGCAAGTGTTGGTGCAGACCGTTGACCTCGGTGCGGAAACTTTCCAGAGCGCTCAACAACTGCAGGGCCGACTGATAGACCTCGCGGCCCTCTTCGGTCAGGGAAAAACCGGCACGTCCACGCTGGCAAAGACGCAGGCCGAGGCGTTGTTCCAGATCGCTCATTTGCTGGCTGATGGCCGAACGGCCGATGCCGAGCACGGTTTCCGCCGCAGAAAAGCCTCCGCATTCCACGACGCTGCGAAAAATCCGCAGCAGGCGAATGTCGAAGTCACTGACCTGGGCCAATGGGTCGGGGCGGCGGCTGCTCATCTTGTTGTTCTCATTGTTTAGCAAGGTTCTAACTGAAGGTTAGAAAAGTTGGATTTCACCGACTTTATCGGCGTGGCAACTTAGCTGCAACCACGACTTTTATCTCTCTGAAGCTTATTGCCCTGCGAGGTTTTGCCCGATGAACATGCCTGAAAACGCGTCGTCGCCACTGGCCAGCCAACTGAAGCTGGACGCGCACTGGATGCCGTACACCGCCAACCGCAACTTCCAGCGCGACCCGCGTCTGATCGTCGGTGCCGAAGGCAGCTGGCTGATCGACGACAAGGGCCGCAAGGTGTACGACTCGCTGTCCGGTCTGTGGACCTGCGGCGCCGGGCATACCCGCAAGGAAATCCAGGAGGCCGTGGCCAAACAATTGGGCACCCTCGATTACTCGCCGGGCTTCCAGTACGGTCATCCGCTGTCGTTCCAGCTGGCCGAAAAAATCACCGAACTGACCCCAGGCAATCTGAACCACGTGTTCTTCACTGATTCCGGCTCCGAGTGCGCCGATACCGCGGTGAAAATGGTCCGTGCCTACTGGCGTCTGAAAGGCCAGCCAACCAAGACCAAGATGATCGGCCGTGCCCGTGGCTATCACGGCGTGAACATCGCCGGCACCAGCCTCGGTGGCGTCAACGGCAACCGCAAACTGTTTGGTCAGGCAATGATGGATGTCGATCACCTGCCGCACACCCTGCTGGCGAGCAATGCCTTCTCCCGTGGCATGCCGGAGCAGGGCGGTATCGCCCTGGCCGATGAACTGCTGAAGCTGATCGAACTGCACGATGCGTCGAACATCGCTGCGGTGTTCGTCGAGCCTATGGCCGGTTCCGCCGGGGTACTGGTTCCGCCACAGGGGTATCTGAAGCGTCTGCGCGAGATCTGCGATCAGCACAACATCCTGTTGGTATTTGACGAAGTGATTACCGGTTTCGGCCGCACCGGCACCATGTTCGGCGCCACTACTTTCGGTGTGACTCCGGACCTGATGTGCATCGCCAAGCAAGTCACCAATGGCGCGATCCCGATGGGCGCGGTGATTGCCAGCTCCGAGGTCTATCAGACTTTCATGAACCAGCCGACCCCGGAATACGCCGTGGAATTCCCGCACGGCTACACCTACTCGGCGCACCCGGTGGCTTGCGCCGCAGGCCTGGCGGCACTCGATCTGCTGCAAAAAGAAAACCTGGTACAGAGCGTGGCCGAAGTCGCACCGCATTTCGAAAATGCCCTGCATGGTCTGAAAGGTGCGAAGAACGTAATCGACATTCGCAACTACGGCCTGGCCGGTGCGATTCAGATCGCGGGTCGTGACGGCGACGCCATCGTGCGTCCGTTCGAAGCCGGCATGGCATTGTGGAAAGCCGGGTTCTATGTGCGCTTCGGAGGCGACACGCTGCAGTTCGGCCCAACCTTCAACAGCAAACCGCAAGACCTCGATCGTCTGTTCGACGCGGTCGGCGAAGTGCTGAACAAGCTCGACTGATTTTTCCTTCTATATAGAGATGCAAATGGCAGATGCCCCTTGCGGGCGTCTGTGCACAAGAATTCAGGAGTTTCCCGATGAGTGTTATCCCACATTTGATCAATGGCGAACTGGTGACCGAGAACGGTCGCGCAGTCGATGTGTTCAACCCGTCCACCGGCCAGGCGATCCACAAGCTCCCACTGGCCAGCCAGGAAACCATCCAGAAAGCCATCGATGTCGCCAAAGCTGCGTTCCCGGCCTGGCGCAACACGCCACCGGCCAAGCGCGCTCAGGTGATGTTCCGCTTCAAGCAACTGCTTGAGCAGAACGAAGCACGCATTGCGCAACTGATCAGCGAAGAACACGGCAAGACCCTGGAAGACGCTGCCGGTGAATTGAAACGTGGTATCGAGAACGTCGAGTTCGCTTGTGCGGCGCCGGAAATCCTCAAGGGCGAGTACAGCCGCAACGTCGGCCCGAACATTGATGCATGGTCCGATTTCCAGCCGCTGGGCGTGGTAGCTGGCATCACGCCGTTCAACTTCCCGGCCATGGTGCCGTTGTGGATGTATCCGCTGGCGATCGTCTGCGGTAACTGCTTCATCCTCAAACCGTCCGAGCGTGATCCGAGCTCGACTTTGCTGATCGCCCAACTGCTGCTGGAAGCCGGTCTGCCGAAAGGCGTACTGAGCGTGGTTCACGGTGACAAAACTGCGGTGGATGCGCTGATCGAGGCGCCGGAAGTCAAAGCGCTCAGTTTTGTGGGCTCGACGCCGATTGCCGAATACATCTATGCCGAAGGCACCAAACGTGGCAAGCGCGTGCAGGCGCTGGGCGGAGCGAAGAACCACGCGGTGCTGATGCCGGATGCGGATCTGGATAACGCCGTCAGTGCGCTGATGGGCGCGGCTTACGGTTCCTGCGGCGAGCGCTGCATGGCAATCTCGGTGGCCGTGTGCGTAGGCGATCAGGTAGCGGATGCACTGGTGGCCAAACTGGTTCCACAGATCAAGGCGCTGAAAATCGGTGCCGGCACCTCCTGCGGTCTGGACATGGGGCCGCTGGTTACCGGTCAGGCTCGCGACAAGGTCAGCGGTTATGTCGAGGATGGCGTGGCGGCGGGTGCGACCCTGGTGGTCGATGGCCGCGGTCTGAGCGTTGCCGGTCACGAGGAAGGTTTCTTCCTGGGCGGCTGCCTGTTCGACAACGTCACCCCGCAAATGCGTATCTATAAAGAAGAGATCTTCGGGCCGGTGCTGTGCGTCGTTCGTGTGAACAGCCTGGAAGAGGCGATGCAACTGATCAATGATCATGAATACGGCAACGGTACCTGCATCTTCACTCGTGACGGTGAAGCGGCGCGTCTGTTCTGCGACGAGATCGAAGTCGGCATGGTCGGTGTCAACGTACCGCTGCCGGTGCCGGTGGCTTACCACAGCTTCGGCGGCTGGAAACGTTCGCTGTTCGGTGACCTGCACGCCTATGGTCCTGATGGTGTGCGTTTCTACACTCGTCGCAAGGCGATCACCCAGCGCTGGCCACAGCGTGCGAGTCACGAAGCTTCGCAATTCGCATTCCCTAGCTTGTAAGCAGAGGGGCAATGGCAGGAAGGCCGACCTTTTAAGGTCGGCCTTCGCGTTTTCAAGATTTTTTGACCGATATGACAGATTTAT